>JAJPZB010000006.1 GCA_021204635.1 Opitutia bacterium
CTTTGTTGCGCGTTGGTGGCGACAACTATCACGCTTTGTTGCCACGGTTGCGGCGACGGCGTGTCGCCACCAAGCCAAGCGCAGCGAGCCCCGCAAGAATGCCAACCATCGAGGGCTCGGGAATATACGTGAGATCGACGTAAAGCATTGTATCCCCTGCCACGACGCTCACCGTCCAGTTGGACTGGCTGTCGCCATAAATCGACACGGCGTCATCAGAAATCGTGCCCTCAAGCGAACCCTGCGTGTATTCGATCAAGTTGACCGTGAACTCGGCGCCCTCCTCCAAGTCTTCCGACAGGAGCGCCGCCACATCAATCGCAATCGACACCTCCGCAGAATCCGAAATCTCAACCGAGCCCGCGGAAATCGCGGCTTCGTTGTCGCTCGACGCCACCGCCGCAATGTCAATGCCGAGAGACGCACCACCATTTATGGAGAATAATCCCCCTTCCTCTACAATGACTCCCGTGGGATTAGTGTCAACATCCCAGGGATCGCTGTCGTCATAAGCACTCACAACTAGCCGTCCTCCGCCGGAGATCTCTAAAGAAGAGTACGCCCATAAGTAGAATCTTGGAGTTTTTCGTTCTGCATTATATATTGCGTGCCCGCCGGATCCTTCGAATAAGACGCCGTTAGCAGTCCACAGCCCGCCGTCAGAAATTTTTATACTTACCACGTGCCCCTCCGAACCTCCGACGACGACACGGTCTGCCTCGGTATAAAGCTCAGAGCCCTCACCCGAAACAGTCACCACTGTGTTTTTGGCAAACTCTATTCCCGGGCTATTCGTCGTCCCGGTGTAGTATTGCGACGAAAGCGACATAGATCCCCCATCCTCGACGGAGAACGTCACGTACACGTTATCGTCTCCTACTGTGTCGGTTCCGGCAGTCTGGCCCTCGATGAGCGAGACTTCGCCCCCATTCGCATAAATGGAGTATGCAGAGGAAATCGTCACATTACTTCCGGATCCCGTGGAACTTACGGAAATATTAGACGTCCCTGCTGTTGTACCCTTCCCAAAGAAAAGGCTGGTCGTTGTAGCGGTCTGGGACAGATTTATGGAGCCGCCGTCGGTTGCCGCCAAACTCACACTGAAACCGCTTCCTTTTCCCGAATCATCTCGCGCCACATACAAACCGTTGCTGGAAGTAAGGCTGAAAGAGCCGCCGGCGCTTGCTGTGATGGAAATGTCTGCGGAGCCGCCATAGGTGTCCGAATATCCGATGATCGCGCCATCTCCCCCGACATTGAGGTCAAAACTCGAACCTGAGTCCTTGACTTCTATCGAGGTTGTGGTTGTGGAGCCGTAAGTCGTTTCCCCGATCATGAGCACGCCTAAACTTGTTGATTCGCCGGACTTCTGCACATTCGTGAACAGACCTCCGTTGCTCACTGTAATACTCTGGCTGACGCTGACGACAGATGGATTACCGTCGCTACCATTAATTAAAATCTGAGATCCCAAAATCACGCCGGCGCCTCCGCCGACATAGAGCGCAGCGTCAGCTCCATCTACGCTTATCGACCCGTTGCTGAGTTGGAGCTTCGTTTGTGAAGAGTTCTCCGTGGTGTTGCCGGTGCCGATATAAACTTTTCCGCCTTCGGATACGTCGATGATGCCGTAGCCAATTTTGCTGTCCTCCGTGCTCGTTGCCGCCGAAATGGTCGCATTATAGTCTGATTCTGACTGCAAATAGCGCGCGTCGTAGTAGCCGTCGCCGAGGTTGGCGGTATCCTCGCCCAATGAAGATGCGGCAACGCCAAGAGTTATCTGTTGCGTGTAAAGTTCTGAGCCCGAGCCGGAAACCTCGATGGTGCCCGTCGATTGATTTGAGCCAACCACGCTGTAATACGCCGTTGTCGCAACCGTTGCGCCGTTGGTAATTGCCAAGGTCGCGTCTGCCATTGTCCCAATGCTGAGATTCAAGCCGAGTTCGGAGACGTCGCCACCGGAAAATGTAACCGTGCTCCCTTCGACAATGAACGAATAGTACGTGGTGGCATTGCCGTAACTGCTGTATGACAAGCCGGAGGTATCGATGTTCGCGCCGGTTATCGTGACGGAGGAGGTCTTCTCGCCCGAGCCTGAGAAATAAATGTTGTTCGCCGCTGAGATGGACGTTCCGTTGGAAGTGCCATCGGCAGAAAGCACGAGATCGGAAGAGCCGAAGAAAGAGGAGAAATCGAGATAATTGAAAGACCAGGCATTATCTCCTGTGGCGTGGTCTCCACGTTGATACGCTTCTGATTTGCTTTGAACTGTGGTCTCATCATCGTCTGCAAACACAGACGCGGCTGAGACTGTTGCGGCTGCCGCAACGAGCGTTGACAAAAGTAACTTTGACGGACTCATGTTCGCTATTGTTCCTCGGGGTTTACTGTCTTGGGGTTTGTTTTTTTGTAAAAACGAAATTTGCGTCCGTTTGTCCCACTAATTTGGGGTGAGGTCAAGACAAAAGTTAAAAATTTTTCGCGGACATTTACACGCCGGTTTGTGGCGGAATTTGGGTTGGTGGTGACAACAGACTGCCACGACAACAAACCTGCCACGGAGATTGTCACACGGATTTGTTCGGGACTAACATCCCTCACGGCTTTGTGGTGGGAGGGATGGTGGTGAAGGAATGGGTTGGTGGTGAGAAACAGGTTTGTTTTGCGAGGGTCGGTGGTGGCAATTATTAAAGCGCACGCAGTGCGCGATTCTCCCGCTAAGTTAGCGGGAGGGGACCGCGTTAGC
>JAJPZB010000057.1 GCA_021204635.1 Opitutia bacterium
CAAAAACCTGCCAACGCCAAGGGTCTCAAATCCGGCGCGTTGCACCTGAGTTATATGGACCCGTTCAACGAGAAGGAATTGCTCAACGAATTTGCCGCTGCCGGCGTTCGCGCAGTTTCGCTCGAAATGATTCCGCGCACAACGCTTGCGCAGAAGATGGACGTGCAGAGCTCGCAGACCTCGCTCGCCGGCTACTACGCCGTGCTGCTCGCGGCGTCGAAGCTCACGAAAATTTTCCCGATGATGATGACGCCCGCAGGCACAATTTCTCCCGCGCGCGTGTTTGTTATCGGCGTCGGCGTCGCCGGTTTGCAGGCGATTGCCACGGCGAAGCGGCTCGGCGCGCGCGTCGAGGCGTTTGACACGCGCCCGGTCGTCGAAGATCAGGTGAAATCGCTCGGCGCAAAGTTCGTGAAAATCGACCTCGGCGAAATGGGCCAAACGGCGCAGGGCTATGCGAAAGAGTTGACGCCGGAGCAAATCGAGAAGCAGAAGGCGGGGCAGGCAAAGGTCTGCGCGCAATCCGACGTCGTCATCACGACGGCGAAGGTCTTCGGGCGGAAGGCGCCGCGACTGTTGACGAAAGACATGATCGCGGGAATGAAGCCCGGCTCAATCATCATCGACATGGCGGTTTCCACCGGCGGCAACGTCGAGGGCTCGGATCCGTCGCGCGAAGTCGTCACCGAAAACGGCGTGCGCATAATCGGCGGCGACGGCCTTGAACGCTGCGTTCCCGCCGATGCCTCGAGAATGTTCTCGGGCAACATGACCGCGTTTCTCACGCACTTCTGGGACGCCGAGGCGAAGTCGCTCAAAGTCGATCGCTCCGATGTCATCATGGGTGGCTGCCTGCTCACGGAAGGCGGCGCAATTGTCCACGAACGCTTTGCTGCAAAGAAATGAGGCGAGGCGCTGCGCAAGACTTGCATAATTTTTTGCCCGAACAAATTGCTCGGAAAACTTTAACCAAAAAATCAAAAACCAAAGTTTAGTTATGGAAATGATAATGTTATTCTTCGTTTTCGTGATGGCTGCCTTTCTCGGGTTTGAGCTCATCGCGAAGGTCCCGTCGCAGCTGCACACGCCGCTGATGTCGGGGACCAATGCCATTTCCGGCATCACCATCGTCGGCGCCCTCGCTGTGTGCGCGGTGCAGGCGACGGGAACTCTCGGCATGATTCTCGCGTTTATCGCGATCGTCTTCGCCACAATCAACGTCGTCGGCGGATACCTCGTGACAGACCGCATGCTCGGAATGTTCAAGAAGAAAGGAAAATAAGACAATGAACGCGCTAATTTTGGCACAGGCGGCAGACGCCGCACAGAACGCTCCCGAAACCGGCGGCGACACGATTATCAATCTCGCATACATCGTCGCCTGCGTACTCTTTATCTTCGGGATTAAACGCCTCGGCAAAACCGAGACTGCCCGCAGCGGAAACATGATTTCCTCGCTCGGCATGCTCATCGCTGTCATCGCGGTTTTCTTCCAGAAAAACGTGTTGCAGTCGTGGACGACAGATTGGTTCATGAACGGCTATCTGTGGTGCTTCGGCGGAATTATCATCGGCGCAATCATCGGCGCAATTTGGGCGAAAAAGGTGAAGATGACCGGCATGCCCGAGCTCGTTGCATTGTTCAACGGCTTCGGCGGCTTGGCGTCGCTGCTCGTCGCGTGGTCCGAATACGAAAAGTTGGACGGCGCAGGGAATTGGTTGCCGCACGTCGAAAACGTTTCCACGTTCAGCACGGCGTTTGTGAATGAACTTTCGCTCTATCTCACCGTGCTCATCGGCTCGATAACCTTCACGGGCTCGCTGCTCGCATACTGCAAACTTTCCGAAAAAATTTCGGGGCGTCCGTTCCTCTTCAAGGGACAGCAGTTTATCAATGCGATCATCGTTCTCGTCATCATCGCGGGGCTCATCATCTATCTCTTCCCGGGCATTATCGCGGGGCAAGATCCCGCCTCGGTGCAGACCGTTGCGATCTACGCGGCGATCATCGTTTCGCTTCTCATGGGCATCACGGTCGTCCTGCCGATCGGCGGCGGCGACATGCCTGTCGTGATTTCAATGTTGAACAGCTTGTCCGGCTTGGCGGCTGCGATGGCGGGCTTCATCATCAACAACAACGTCCTCGTCGTCGCGGGCTGCTTGGTCGGCGCGTCGGGCGTGATCCTCACGGTCATAATGTGCAAGGCGATGAATCGCTCGGTCGGCAACTTGTTGTTCAGCGGCTTTGGCGCGGCGACTTCCGGCTCTGCCAAAAAGGCGGGCACGGGCGCAGAGCCTAAGGCGGTGTCCGTCGAAGACGCATACTTGGTGCTCGAGGCGGCGCGCTCGGTCGTGTTCGTCCCGGGCTACGGAATGGCTGTCGCGCAGGCGCAACACGTCGTGAAAGAACTCGCGACAAAGCTCGAAGCCAACGGCGCGGAAGTGTCGTTCGCAATTCACCCGGTCGCGGGTCGCATGCCCGGCCACATGAACGTCCTCCTCGCCGAGGCAGATGTTCCCTACGAACAACTCAAGACGATGGACGAAATCAATCCGCTCATGCCGATGCAGGACGTCGCAATCGTCATCGGCGCGAACGACGTCGTCAATCCGGCGGCGGCGTCCGACAAATCGTCCCCGATCTACGGAATGCCGATCATCAAGGCCTCGGAAGCGCGCACGGTCTTCGTGCTCAAACGCGGCAAGGGCAAAGGCTTCTCCGG
>JAJPZB010000162.1 GCA_021204635.1 Opitutia bacterium
TTTGCCACCACCAACCCAACCTTCACCACCGGCCCAATTCCACCACCAACCCAAATTTCACCACTAACCCACCGTCTCACCACCAACCCCACCGCCACCAACAAAAAAGCTCTGCGGCGTTGTTGTCGCAGAGCTTTTTCCTGCACGGGCAAGCGCCCGCGCGATGGTGGTGGCGATTACGACTTGCGATTGTGGCGGCGGCGCCTTGTCGCGACAAGCGCGAGCGCTCCAAGCCCCGCAACCAAGCCGAACATCGAGGGCTCGGGAGTGGCGTCGTAATAAATGGCGAGCGAGGTGCCGTCGTATTCCCAGGTAAAATCGAAATATCTCATCCAATCTAAGCCTGGCATGTAAATCCCGTTGAGGATGTCAGAGACATCGCCTTCCGTGAGCAAAGTGTCGCCAATGGTAATGCTGTTGGCATAAAGCACGACATACTCCTCCCCAGCCTCCTGATTTCTCTCCGCCTCGTACGCTGCATCGATGATGCGATCCATGAGCTCGTTGCTGATGATGAAGGACGAACCTTCTTCAAACGTAATCGAATCGACGGTGAGCCCTGCGGCTTCAACTTGCAGCGTCGCGCCCGACGCGACAGTGACGTCGCCGGTGCCGAGCGCGGAAGCGCTGCGCGTGATGACCGTGCCTTCGGAAATCAGCGTGCCGCCGGAATACGTGTTGTCGCCGGAAATTTTCAGCGTGCCGTCGCCGATTTTTGCAATCCCGCCGGCGCCGTCGGTCTTGTCGTCGGAAATGACGCCCGTGAGCGTGATCGTCTGCCCCTCCTCCGCGTTAAACGTTGTCGCACCCGAGGTGTTGGTGACGGTGAACGGCGTGTCGATTGTCAAGCTGTCTATTCCATAGAGCCCAATCGTCGTCCCGCTAAACTCAAAATATCCGGAGGTCACGACTTTGAGCCCGCCGGCGCCGAGGTTCAGGTTCGCAATATTCACCAAAACGTAGCCCGTGTCATAGCTCGTGTTCATTTGCAAGCCATAGGCGTTGACCGTGCCGGTGCCCATGAGGTGCTGCGCACCGGCGAAAGCGTTGTTGGAAGAGTAGTTGCCAAAAGTGTACAGCCCCGACGCGCTGTCGGTGAGATCCTTATCCACGGTGACCGTTCCGTTAATCGTCACCACCGGCGTGGTGCTGGCGAGAATGCGAAACTCCGACGTCGTCACGGTCGCACCTTCCTCGATGGTGACATTGGCGGTGTTGATGGCAATCGAGACATATTCCTCCACCGTCAAATTGCTCCCTGCCGCGATATCGACAATGGTGTTGTTGGTCACGGAAAGATTCCCGTGCACCAAAAGGTTGGGCGAAGAAATCGTCATACTCGTCGAACCCGACTGCGTAATGGTCAAATTGCCGGTGACCTCCATGTTTTTGATGGAAATTACCGAATTATCGGCGAGGTTGCTATCAGCGCTCAGGGTTTTCACAACCAAAGTGCCGTCGCCGGTGATTGCGCCGCCTGCCCCAAAATGGAACTCCCCATTGACCGTCAGCGTACTGCCTTCGGCGACATTGACCGTGCCCGCAGAACCGTCGCCCGCAGAAACAATCAGCCTAAACGTGTCAACATCGAGGTTTACATTGTTGTTGGCGTCTCCGACGTTAAACGTGGTATTCGCGCTGAGCGCAGAATAAAAAAAGACTGTATCAATGTGGGCATCGCCGGTAACCAATATATCCACCGTGCCTTCGCCAACGGTGAGTTTCCCTGACACATCGAGGTTGCCCGCGCCGGAAATTTTGCCGCCATCGGTGACACTCTGGGTGCCGGTGAGCTTCAGCGTGGAGCCGGACGCAATCTCGAGGTCGCCCGCGATTGTCGTCGTGTTGGAAAGCTCCATGTCGGTGTTGATGACCACGGTTGCGCCACTCTCGATCGCAATTGTCGAAAAAGCGCTCGCGTCTGCGTTAAGCGTAGTCTTGCCCGTGCCGGAAAATGTCAACACGGAAGCGGTGCCGACGCCCGCGAGCTCCGCATTCACGGTGTAATTTGCCGAGCCGGTAAACGTCAGGTTTGCCGCCTCAATCGAGGAGTTTGCAACTGTCGCCTCGCCGTTGTATCCGCTCGTGTCGAAAATCACATTTTGCGTGGAATAAATGGTGCCCGTGCCGGCGAGCGCAGTTGTTCCGGATTGGGAAGTGCTCGAGAACTTCAATGTGTGGGTGTTCGTGCCTTCGGAAATCGTGTCAACATAAAAGATTCCCGAAAAGTCGGAAACATCGCCGCTGAAATCGTACTCAGAGGCATTCGTGTAGCGGAACGCAAAAATTCCCACGCCGGAAACAGTGCCGGTGAAAGGGTATGTATGGGCGCTCGCGTCAGAGATAACCAAGCCCTTGTTGGAATCAGTCTCAGCGTCGGTTCCACCAATGACATAGTCGCCATCATAAATAGCGCCTTGCACAACAAACCAAAGACTGGGGAAATCTGCCTGCAACGCATCCTTACTCGAATAATTCGTACCATTATTGTACGCTGCAGAACCTTCGGAACTCTGGTCGTAATATGCCCAGGTGGCAGAACCTGCTTCAATGTAAGTCGCCAGCGCAGGCACTGCGCCGATTGAAATTGCTGTGGCAGCCGCAACGAGCGTTGACAGTACGAACTTTGAATTTCTCATGAACTTCTCCTTTTTTCTTGATTTTGAGGTGGGGTAATTTCTCTGCGAAGCTTCGTTGTTATGAGTTATTA
>JAJPZB010000186.1 GCA_021204635.1 Opitutia bacterium
CCCCACCGCTAACGTCGAGTTTTTTATTCAAGATGTCGGCAATCGGCGCTGCGTCGATTTTCGCAATCGGGAGTGCGGGATTCTCCGCCTCCGGGTCGTGCGCAAAATACGCAGTGCTCCCCTTGTCAAAATAAAATTCCAACACCAAGCCGTTTGACAAAATCGACGGCAGAATCAGCCGCGCGCGCAAGCCAAGCTCAATTTGCTCGCTCAGAGCGCGTTGGAAATCTTCTTTGCCCTCGGAAAGCGCAATCCTGTTCTTCGCGCGATGGCGGTCGGTTAACGCAGTCACGACAGCGAAAAATTTTTCGCCACCATCGTTGTCGGAGATGCGCGCAATGCGGATTTTTTCGACCTTCCCGATTTTTTCACCCGCCGCAACAACATCGGCTCCGCGCGTCAGACCGTGCACGCTGTATGGGAAATAAATATCCACCGGATAGAGGCGCTCGCGCAAATTCATCCACGACCACAGCAAACTCACCGCCACAACAACGGCGATCGAGACAATCGCGATCCCGATCTTCCTTTGCCTTGACAAAACTTCTTGCGACGACCTCATTGCGTTTCGTTTCGCGAATTATGCGACTTTGATGAGCCTCCCCGCGAGGCGGAATATTTCGGAATTTCCAACGCGGCAAAGCGTTCCCGCAAGCGCCGCAATGTCGCCCCGCTCCCAGCCCGCAACAATCTTCTTGCGCTCGTTCTTGGAAATATCGAGCGCCGGAATTTCGATTTGCAGTTTGTTGCCGGCGACATCAACCGCCGTGAATCGCAACGCGGGCTTCGTGATTTCCATCGGGGAAATCAGCCGCAAAAACGCGCTCGTGCCCGCCGGCAGTGGCGGGAGTTCAAACGGCTCTGTTGCGAGCGCACGCCACGAAAATTTCAAAACGCCGATGTCGCGAAAAAGCTTGCGGTTCAAAAATTCGAGCGTGGCGGGAGGCGCCCAGTTGCGAACTTCGTGGTTCCACATCTCGCCACCCTCGGCGAGCAACGGGTCTGCGTGATCACCAAGCTCCGGCGCAACGCGGAAAAACGGCAGCCCGCGCATTCTCGCAAAATAGTCGCCAACGCGCTGAAGCCGCTCCGCAGGCTCTTTCTGCGCCGGTTCCATGACGACGAGCGTGCCCGTTGGCGAGAGCGACGGCGCCAATTTTTTCAGAAAAACAAGGGCGCGCTCCACGCCGTCCGGCGCCTCTGCGGGAGCGATTTCGTTGAGCGCCCAGCCCACGACCACAAAGTCAAACTTCGCGCCCGCCGTGCCTGCGAAATTTTTCAAGTCCGCAACCTGCGTCGCCACCGTGAGCCAATCCCGCCACCAACCCGAATTTTCCCCACCACTATTCCGCGAAATTTCGCGTGCAAGAGCAACGGCGGCGGCGAGCGCGCCACGCGAGCGATCTACGGCAACAATCTCAATCCGCGCATCGGGGAACTTCTCGTGCAAGACGGTGGCGAAGGCAAGCCCGCAAGGCGCGGGTCCGCTGCCGAGATCGAGTATCCTGAAAATCTTCCCGCCTTGGTTGCCACCACAATCCCCACCACCGTTGCGGCAATCCTCATTGTGGTGGCAGCGACAAAATCCGAGCAAGCGCCTCGCCACAAACTCCGCGCGCGCAAAGCTCTGCGGAAAGAAAAACAGACCGTATGCCGCGAGGCTGCGGGCATTGCTCATGTAGTCGCGGAAAATTTTCGGGCGCGCGACAGTGAACAAATCGCTCAGCTCCACCACAATCGGGCGAATTTTTTCGAGCACCTCGCCGGCATCGGCTCCCACCACAAACCCGAGCGCACGCCGCGCCGCCGCGAGCCAAAATCCCTCAACCGCCTCCCGCAAATTGTCGCCCATTTTTTCCGCCGCGCTAAAATTCGCGCCGAGATTCGAGGGCGCTTTTCAGCGTCGCGGGGTCGGCAAAATTCAAAATCGCGCCCGACGGCAGCCCGAATCCGATTCTGGAAATTTTCAAGTTCGCAACAGACCCGAGCAGAGTTTCGCGAATGTAGTGGCACGTCGCCTCGCCCTCGATGTCGTTGGAAAGCGCGAGAATAATTTCCTCGACATTCCCGCCCGCAACTCGCTTCCGCAGCGATTCAAAATTCAAATCCTGCGGCGTGATACCGCGAATCGGCGACAACCGCCCGTGCAAGACGTGATACGTCCCGCCAAACGTCCCCGCGCGCTCTATCGCCATCAAATCCGGCACGTGCTCGACGACGCAGATCCGCGCCGCGTCGCGCCTGTCGTTGCCACAGACGGTGCACAAACTGCCGCGCTCCGCGATGTTCCCGCAAATTTCGCAGCGCGAGATTTTTTGCGACGCGTCGGCGAGCGTGGTCAAAAGCGCCGCGAGCGCCTCGGGGTGCTCGACGAGCAAATGCAATGCGATGCGCTCCGCCGAGCGAAAGCCGATCCCGGGGAGTTTTTTCAACTCGTCGCGCGCATCTTCAAACGCCGACATTGTTTACATTCCGTTGCCGCCGAGCGTGAAGCCCTGCGTCGCTGCTTGCATGCGTTGCTGGTGAAGCGCCTTCGCCTTTGCCGTCGCCTCGGCAAACGCCGCGAGCAACGTCGATTCCACGGTGCTTTTTTCCTCTTTCAAAAATTCCGGATCGAGCTCGAGCGACTTAATTTCGCCGTGGCCGTTCACCACGATTTTCACCGCGCCGCCACCGTGAGAAACCTCTATTTTTTCCTCGAAGAGAGC
>JAJPZB010000014.1 GCA_021204635.1 Opitutia bacterium
GGCGCCACGGTGGTGGGATTTCCCGCCACCGTGGCGTCCCGTGGGTTGGTGGTGGATTGTTGCGCGGAAAGGAGCGCGGCATGACAACAAACTGTTGTGCGTTTCCCACCACCATGCCGTTTGTTGCCACCACAAACGAAAGGAGGGTTGCGGCATGATTGTTGCGGGAAAGCTGGTTTTGCGACGCTTGGAGCACCGCGACCTGCCACTGCGCGTCGCCTGGCTGAACGACAGTCGCATAAATTCCTCTCTGAACATCAAACTTCCCGTGACGCTTGCGGGGACAGAGGAATGGTTTGGGCGCATTCGCCACAATGAGAACCGCGCCGATTTTGCCTTTGAAAGTGGTGGCATTGTTGTGGCGATGGGCGGGCTTACGACAATAGATCGCGAAGTGGAAAAAGCGGAACTTTATATTTTTGTCGATCCCGACAAAGAGAATGAGGGGATTGGGACAAACGCAGTCAAATTGATGTGCAAACATGGGTTCGAGGAACTCGGTCTGGGCAAAATTTATCTGCACGTCAACTCGGATAATATCGCAGCGAGAAAAGTCTATGAAAAATGCTCTTTTCGCATGGAAGGGCTTATGCGGCGCGAGATTATCAACAACGGGAAGTTGAAAGATCGTTGCGTCTATGCCGGTATTCGGGGTACAGTAATGGCATTTTGCTATATACCCCCCCCCAATAAATGAATTTGGGTTTCGCAAAACACCTTTTTTCTTGTGCCACGATATGGAGCTCTCAGGGAAAAAATTGAAAATAGTCAGGGACGATTTGTTTCCCGGGCTTGGTGGCGGCAACAAATCCCGCAAAATGGAGGAATATGCTCGCGAGTTGACACGCGGCGGGTACAATGCGGTTGTCACAACCGGTGGTATTCAATCCAATCACTGCCGAGCCGTTGCATTGATGGCGGCGCAAAATGGCTGGCGCTGCCACATTGTTTACCACGGCACACCGGAGAGATTTTTCTCCGAGGGCGGAAATGCCGCGCTCGTCCGCGCGTCCGGTGCAAGCGTGGAATTTGTCGATGTAGGTGGCATCGCAGGCGCGATGGACGCGGCGATGTCGCAATTCCGCGAGGCAGGGTCAAAGCCGTATTACATTACCGGCGGCGGACACGATTTGCCGGGCGGCAACGCGTATGTGAATGCTGCGATGCAACTGTCCGAGTTTGGCGCTTGGACGGGGTATAAACCTGACGTTATTTTCCTCGCTTCGGGGACGGGCTCGACGCAGGCGGGGCTCTTGGTCGGTTTGGAGAAAGTGGGTTGGGGCGATGTCAAAGTCGTGGGAATTTCTGTCGCCCGTCGCCGCGAACGCGCGACAAACGTGATTGCAGAGTTCGTTGCGCGCCTCGCCAGAGCCCACGGTCTCGACCCCAAATTGTTCGACGGAAAAATCTGCGTCTGCGACGAATATTTGTGCGGCGGCTACGAAAAATTTTCCGAAGAAATGTGCGAATTTTTGTCGGACATAATTCGCAGCAGCGGCGTGATTTTTGATCCAACTTATTCCGGAAAAGCCTTTTGGGGAATGAAATCTATTTGGGAAAAATCCGGAGGCCTGGGAAATGTGCTTTTCTGGCACACCGGCGGAATCATGAACTTTCTCGCCCAAAACGAATGACAATACTGATTTTGTGGGGAGTGGACGAAATGATGAAAAGGTACGAAAGGAGCAAAATATGAATATCTTGTTTTCATGCGCCGGAAGGCGGGCGTATTTGTTGGAATATTTTCGCAAGGCATTAGACGAGCTTGGTGGCGGGAAAATTTTCGCCGCAGACATGTCGTTGACCGCGCCGGCGCTTGCCTTCGCCGACGTTAAAATACAGGTCCCGAGTGTCTATGATGACGGATATGTCGAGACCTTGATTGACATTTGCCGTGGCAATAAAATAGACGCGCTCATTTCGCTCAACGATCTCGAGCTCCCGCTTTTCGCAGTGTCGCGTGAACGCTTCGCGGTGGCGGGAACCTTTGTCGTGATTTCCTCCGAGCGCGTGATAGACATTTGCTTCGACAAATTGAAAACGGCTGAGTTTGTCGCGTCAATTGGGCTCAACAGTCCCAAGACTTTTGTCTCTCTTGCCGCCGCGCAAAGCGCGATTGCCGCGGGCGAGTTGTCGTTCCCGTTGGTTTTGAAACCTCGGCGCGGCTCAGGTTCCATAGGGATCGAGTTTGTGGAAAGTTGCGACGAATTGGCAGAAATGTATGGCGTGGTCAGGCGAAAAATCGAGAAATCGATTTTGGCAAATGCCTCGGCAGATCGAGACGGGATTCTAATCCAAGAAGCGATTGTCGGGGCGGAATACGGGCTCGATGTTATGAACGATTTCTCCGGCAACACTGTCGCAGTTTCCGTGAAGCGAAAACTCGCCATGCGCGCCGGCGAGACAGACAAGGCCATTGTGGTGGATAATGGCGAAATTCGTGAAATGGGCTTCCGTATAGGAAATTCTCTGAGACACATCGCAAACTTGGATTGCGATATTTTGGAACGGGGTGGGAAATATTTCGTCCTCGAATTAAATCCGCGCTTCGGTGGCGGATACCCGTTTTCGCAGGAGGCAGGGGTGAATCTCCCTCTTGCGATTTTGAAATGGTTGCGGGGAGAAAGAGTTGATGCGGCGGCTCTGCTTGCGGGGACTGCGGGGTTGGCGTTCGCGAAATGCGATAGATTAGTTTCCCTCCCACCC
>JAJPZB010000155.1 GCA_021204635.1 Opitutia bacterium
CGTGGTCCCCTCCCGCTAACTTAGCGGGAGAATTACGTGTGGGCTCCTGCATCGCAGGTGGGTAGCCGGGTTGGTGGTGACGGCAAGTGCCACGGAAGTTTGTGACGGGAATTTTTTCGGAGGGTTGGTGGTGGGAATTGGGTTGGTGGCGGGGAGCGGAGTCAGGTGCCGCACAACCAACACACACCCTCACCACTAACGTGGTCCCCTCCCGCTAACTTAGCGGGAGAATTACGTTGGGGATCCTGCATCGCAGGTGGGAAGCCGGGTTAGTGGTGGCGGCAAGTGCCACAAACATCCCACAACAAACCTCTTGCCACTAACCCAAATTCTCGCCACCAACCCAAGTCCCACCACCGACCCGCCGGCGCCAGCACAGACAAAAAAGCGTTCTCGCGCAGGGAGTGCTGCGAGAACGCTTTGGGTTGGTGGCGGGAAAATTTCTGCCGTGGCTCAGAGCGGCATGTTGCCGTGTTTTTTCGGCGGGCGGGTTCCGCGTTTGTTCATTGTATTGCGAAGCGCCATGGAGATGAGCGCGCGCGATTTGCCCGGGTCGATGACGTCGTCGATAATTCCGTTTGCCGCTGCGCGATACGGCGTTGCGAACTGCGCGGCGTATTCGTCGGCGTGCGCTTTCTTGCATTCGTCGGCGGCGTTGCGGGCAACTCTGTCGGCTTCGTCGGGCGATTTGCCGTTTTCAATTGCCTCGTTGCGCGCTTTTTCGGCGTGCGCGACAATGTCTTTTTTGAAGACGATGTTCGCCGCGCCGTCGGGTCCCATGACCGCGATTTCCGCTGTCGGCCACGCATAAACGACGTCGGCACCGAGCGATTTCGAGCACATTGCGATATATGCACCGCCATATGCCTTGCGGAGAATGAGCGTGATTTTCGGCACGGTCGAAGCGGAATACGCGTGAATCATCTTCGCACCGTGGCGAATGATGCCCGCCTTTTCCTGAAATTTTCCGGGCAGGAAGCCGGGGACGTCAACGAGCGTGACGAGCGGAATGTTGAATGCGTTGCAGAAGCGGATGAAGCGCGCGCATTTGTCGGACGCGTCGATGTCGAGCACGCCGGCTTTTTGCATTGGCTGGTTTGCGACGATGCCGCAGACGATTCCCTGCATTCTCGCGAAGCCGATGATGGCGTTTTTCGCGAAGTCTTTCATCACCTCAAAGAACGTGTTTTCGTCGAAGAGGCGGTCGATGACCTTCGCCATGTCGAGCGGCACTTTCGCGTCATCGGGCACGAGTTTCGCCATGTCGGGATCGTCTTGCACGTTGACGATCGCCGTCGGCCTGTGCGGCGGATTTTGCATGTTGTTCGACGGCAAATAGCTGAGCAGGCGGCGCGCAATCTGCAAGGCGTGCGCGTCATCTTCGGCGACGAAATGCACGTTGCCGGAAATCGACGCGTGGGCGGCGGCAGAGCCGATTTCGTCCATCGTGCAAGATTCGCCGGTCACGGCGCGGATGACTTCCGGCCCCGTGATGAACATCTGCGCGTTGGATTGTTTCATGATGATGAAATCGGTCAGCGCCGGAGAATATGCGGCGCCGCCGGCGCAGGGTCCTGCGATTATGGAAATTTGCGGGACAACGCCGGAGGATTGGACGTTGCGATAGAAGATGTCGCCGAATCCTTTGAGCGCCATTTCGCCTTCCTGAATGCGCGCTCCGCCGGCGTCGTTGATGCCGATGAGCGGGATTCCGTTCGTCAGCGCGTATTCTTGCAGGTGCGCGATTTTCTGCGCGTGCGCGTGGCCGATCGTGCCGCCCTGCACCGTGAAGTCCTGCGAAAAGACCGCGACGGGGCGGCCATCGACGTTTCCGACGCCGGTCACGACGCCGTCGCAGGCAAGTTCTTTTCCGTCCATTCCGAAGTCGCGGCAATGGTGTTTCACGTGCATTCCGAACTCCATGAACGAACCGGCGGCGACGAGCCCCTCGATTCTGTCTCGTGCCGTCATCAGCCCTTTGTCGCGGCGGGCGGCGAGTTTTTCTTCACCTCCGCCGGCGCGTGCCTTTTCGCGGAGTTTTTTCAGATTTTCGATGAGTTCTTTCTTCATGATTTTTTCAAGATCTTCTTTGGAAAAATAAAAGGGAGATTGTATCCGCGCCGCCCGTTTTGGCAAAACGGAAATTCAGGCGGAAATGTTTTGCGCCGGCGCCGTTTTTCATTCCCACCAATGCGCTTGCGGGAGCGGCGTTGCGGGCTCCGCGAGCGAGACGAGCTCGCCCATTTTCGGGAATGCCGCAGCGACGCCGTGCGCGGCAGCCTCGCGCGCCAAAATCCCGACGGATTCGTTCCACGGGTGCATGGCGAGGTCGAAAACGCCCCAGTGCATGGGGAGCAGCACCTTCCCGCGAAGCTCGCCAAATGCCTTGACGGCGTCTTGCGGGAACATGTGGTGGCCGCGCCAATTCTCATTCCACGCGTCGATTTCCAAGCACACCAAGTCGAAGCCGCCGTAGTTGTCGCCGATTTTTTTGAAATGCTCGCCATAGCCGCCGTCGCCACCGTGAAAGACTTTGCGCGTTGTTGTGGCGCCGGCGGAGTCCGTCGTTTCAAATTCAAAGATGAATGCGCCCCAGAGCGTGGTGTCTCGCGCACCGAAGCTGCGACCGGAAAAATGCCGAGATTCGACGGCGCGAATTTTCAGCCTGCCGAGCGCGACAGATTCGCCCCAATTGAGCTCGACGACATTCTCGGGCGCGACGCCCCATTTTTTCAAATGCCCGCCGACGCCGAGCATCGTGACAAATTTTAAATCGCGCTGCTGCCGCGACAAAAATTCCACCGTCGCCATTTCCAAATGGTCGTAGTGGTCGTGCGTTATCAGGACGAAATCGAGCTTTGGCAACTGTTGCCGCGACAGTGGCGATTCGCAGTATCGCGACACGGCGAAGGGGATTGGCGCGGCGTTGCCGAAGACCGGATCTGTGATGAAGCGCATGCCGGCGAGCTCGAAAATCATCGTGGAATGCCCGAGCCAGCGCACGGAAAACTCTGCGGGGACGCTCGCGAAATCGCGCTTGGTGAGCGCAACCTGCGGCACCACGGTGGTGGGGCGATTTGGCGACGCGAACAAATGCCGCAACAATCGCGGCGAGAAACCGCCTTTTTTGAGATTGACAGTCGTCGGTTGCGAATTTCTGAAAACGCCACCGGAGTAGTTTGGCAACTTTGAAAATTTCTCGCGCAACTGCGGCGAAACTTCTTCGCCCATTTGCCACAAAACGCGCCGGACGAGGCTGCATATTCCGCCCGTCGCTCCCGCCACCAAGACCAACAAAAATCCGATGAGCGCGACAAACCGCCCGCGCCCGATTTTCTCGCTATTCTTCATCGACGAACAAGACGTCCATTTCCTCGGCGCTCTTGCGGAACTTGAAATTAATTATGGGGACGAGGACGACCATTATCGCAACAGTCACTATCATCGCGCCCCAACCAACAATGTCGTGGACCGTGCCAAGCGAGAACTCGGGGCTGTCGGGCCCGTGCCCCCAAAAATCCAATTCTATCGCGTTTGCGCCGTTGAAAATTGCCCAAAGCGTCAACGAGCTCGTGCGCATGACATTCAGCAACAACGCGCAAACTATCGAGATTGCAACAAACAGGACTTTTTTCTTCACGCTGCGCATGAAAATCGCCGCGAGGAACGAGCCCGTGAAAAGGCACGCCGTGAGCGAACGCACGCCCGAACAAGCGTCCTCAACGCCGACGCGCTCGCCGTTTGCGAGAACAATCGTGTTCGCCTCCTGCGTGAGATCAAAGCCGACGGCGCCGAGCAAATGCACGACCGTGCTCGTGACATTTTTGAGCAGGAGCGACTTTATTTGCCTATCGACCAAGAACGTGAACGGGCCCGAGACGAGCCACACGAAAATCGGGAACACGAGCAAGAGCAAGAGCCGCCCGCGGCAACGCAGGTCGTTCGCCTCGCCGGAAAAATTTTCTGCCGACGCAAACCACGCCGCACCGAGGCATATCCCGATGAAGCCCGCAGTGTTTTGGTATGTTGTGAACGCGTCTATTCCGTAGATTGCGGAGCCGAGTGCGCCCGTGGAAAAAATCAAAAGCGCGAAAATCGTCCCCGCGCCGAAAAGGGCTTCGAGCCATGTTGGCGCGAGCACGCCGGGCTTGATGAATTTCGGGAGCGAAAATTCGTCATTGTCACCACCACCGTCGTCATCGTCGCCGTTGCCATCGGCATCGTCGCCACTGTTGCCGCCGGTGAAAATCCGCGCGATTTTGTGGCGGCGCTCCACGACGACAAACGCCACGAAAAGTGGCACGAGGTAGCCGAAAAGATAGTCGTCCTTAGTGTTCCAACACTGGACTTGGTCAAAGAGCAAGACGACGCAACTTATTGCGACGACAACGCAGAAACCCGCCGCCACCCGCATGCGGTTTCTCAGCTTTCCCCCTGTTGCGATTGTCGCGTCCACCGGCATTGTCGTGAAAAATCAGGATTTTTTTTCCGCCCTTGCCCGCTTTATCTCGGCGATTGTGTCGCGTTTGAGCGATTTTATTTTCGCCGCGTTGCGCAGGCGCGCGCGGGTCTCCATGCGGTCGATGAAGACAATGCCTTGGCAGTGGTCGTTTTCGTGCTGGCAACAACGCGCGAGCAAGCCGGAGCATTCGAGGATATGCGGCGCGCCCGCGACATCTTGGAATTTCACGCGAATGTTTTCGCAGCGAACGACTTCGCCGAAAATCCCGGGGAACGAGAGGCAACCCTCGCGATAGACGCACTCGATGTCGTCGAGCGCCTCAATTTGCGCGTTGATGATTGTGAGCGGCATGGCGACCTCGGCGGGCACGCGCTTGCCGTCGAGCTCGAGCTTGAAATCCTGCTCTTCGCCTTTGTGCGGGCGCACATCGACCACAAAGAGTTGCAGCGCCTTGCCGATTTGCTGGGCGGCGAGACCTATCCCGTTGTCGTCGCGCATGGTCTCCGCCATGTCTTCTGCAAGCTTTTTGAGATTGTCGTCAAACACAGACACCGGCTCGCCTTTTCGCCTCAGCACGGGATCTCCATAGGAAATTACGGGAAGAACCATGGCGTGAATCTAAACTTTCGCAACCGCCCTTTACAACGGGGAATTTTGCGGGGAATGGCGACCTTTTTCTCGACAAAAATCCCGCGAGAACACAGTGCCCACGCGGGATTTTTGGGAAATTTGAAATTCCTTTTGCTGCCGGCGCTTATTCCTCCGGACGCGTCTTGGGAAGACTTGTCAGACGCGTGCGCTTTGCGGACCACTGACCGCGTTTTTTGAGCAAATCGACGCGCTCGAAGCGTTTGAGAACCGTGCGATGCGTGGATTTTGAAGCGGGGCTTTTGAAACTGTTGTGCTGAGACATTTTTGTTCTCCTTGGATGATTTTCCTGCCGGAAAATTACATATTCTCGTAGCGTTGGCGAAGCATGTTGTTAAACGCCTGAACTTTGCGTTTGCGGCGGCGGGCTTCGCAGGGCTTTTCAAAGTAGCGTTTCGCGCGAGCGTCGCGAATGATGTTCTCGCGGTCGAGCTTCTTCTTCAAGCGGCGGAGCGCCTTGTCCATCGTTTCGCCTTTGCTGATTTTGATTTCTACGGGCATGTTGTGTCTTTTCTTGTTAAAATCTGAAAAATGTAGCGACAGACAATGCGCCCTCGCCTCTCTTGCGTCAAACACTTTTTCGCTGTTTTTTGAAAAAACGCTTGCAAAAGAAGTTCCCGCGCGAGATGATCGCACTTCAATTTTTCAAAAATTAAGAACAACAAGAACACGAAAACACGCCATGGCACGAATTTGCGCAATCACCGGAAAGCGCCCTGTTAAAGGTCGCAGAATCATTCACAAGGGACAAAGCAAGAAGAGCGGCGGTATCGGTCTCCAACTCGTCAAGCAGACGAAGCGCAAGTTCCGGCCGAACCTCCAGCGCATTCGCGTAAAGCTTCCGGGCGGCAGCATCAAGCGCCTCTGGGTCTCCGTCAAAGCCATTAAGGCAGGTTTGGTCGAGAAAGCGTGAGCGCGTTCGCCTCGTTTTTCACGAAATCCGTCGCAGCTCAACGCTCGGCGGATTTTTTATTTTAACCACCGCCAAATAAAACTTTCCGCGTCAACACGCACTCAATACCCTCAAAAAAATGCAAGACATAAAGGAAAAAGTCCTCAAACTGATTCTCGAAGGCGAAAAGCTTTCGACAGAGCAAATGGCGCGAATCCTCGAATTGACGCCCGCCGAAGTCGAGGCGCAGATCGCCCGTCTGAAAGAAGAAAAAATACTGCTCGGGTGGCGCCCCGTCTTCAATCCATCCTTCGAGGAAGAGGCGCGGGTGCGCGCCGTCATCGAGCTGAAAATTTCGCCCGACGCCTCCGGCGGCTTCGACCGCATCGCCGAGCGCATAAGCCAATTCGACCAAGTCGAGGGTTGCTACCTCATGTCGGGCTCCTACGATTTGCTCGTCATCGTCAACGCGGACAATCTCTACAAAGTCGCGAATTTCGTCCACAACCGCCTCGCGCGAATCGCCGGCGTTTTGAGCACTGCGACGCACTTCATGCTCCGCGCTTACAAGGAATCGGGCTTCGCCGTCGCCGCGCCGGAAAAGCCGGAGCGCCCAGCCATCTCGCAATGATTTTGGCAAAAATCCGCCTTTTTGAGCCATGAGAGATTTTCTCGCTTCGCACGTGCGCACGATGCCGAAATCCGGCATCCGCGATTTTTTCGCGATAGTCTCGCAAATGAAAGACGCGATCTCGCTCGGCATCGGCGAGCCAGATTTCGTCACGCCGTTTCACATTCGCGACGCCGCAATTTCCGCGCTCGAGCGCGGGCTGACCTGCTACACGGACAACCGCGGGCTCATCTCGCTGCGCCGCGAAATTTCCGCCTATGTCGCAAAAAACTATGGTGCGGAATACGACCCCGAATTGGAAATAATCACGACTGTCGGCGTCTCCGAGGCGCTCGACGGCGCCCTCCGCGCGATTCTCAATCCGGGCGACAAAGTCATTTACCACGAACCCTGCTACGTCTCGTATTGCCCGTCGATAAAGCTCTGCCACGCCGAGGCGATCGCCGTTGAAACCAAGGCGGAAGACGAATTTGCAATCTCGATCGACGCACTCCGCGCCGCGTGGCAGCCGGGCGTGAAAGCCATTCTCATCAACTTCCCGACAAACCCGACCGGCGGCGTCGCCTCGCGCGAACTCCTCGAAGAAATCGCAAAATTCGCGATCGAGAAAGACCTCATCGTCATCTCCGACGAAATTTATTCCGAGCTCACTTTCGACGGCAACCACACCTCGATAATCTCGATTCCTGGCATGCGCGAGCGCACCGTTTTCCTGCACGGTTTCTCGAAGGCGTATGCGATGACGGGCTTCCGCGTCGGCTACGCGTGCGGGCCGGCGGAAATCATCGACGGCATTTTGAAAGTCCACCAATACGGGATTCTCTGCGCGCCGATAATCAGCCAGGAAGCCGCAATTGAGGCGCTTCGCAACGGGCGCAAGGCAATGCTCGAAATGCGCGAAAAATACCGCGAGCGCCGCGATTTTATCGTGCGCCGCTTCAACGAACTCGGGCTCAAATGCCATTCCCCGAAAGGCTCGTTCTACGCGTTCCCCGACATTTCCTCGACGGGGCTCTCGTCGATGGATTTTGCAAAGGGACTCCTCGCCGCAGAGCGCGTCGCGATGGTGCCCGGGACTGCGTTTGGCAAATGCGGAGAAGGCTTTTGCCGCGCGAGTTTTTCGACGTCTTACGAAAACATCGATGCCGCCTGCACGCGCATTGAGCGATATCTCAAAACCCTGAAAAAATAAGGAATTTTCGACATGAAAAAGGCAATTTTGCTCGGCGTAAACATAGACCACTCCGCCACGCTCCGGCAGGCGCGCTATCGCGGCTACGAATCGAGTTGCGGGAAAATGGTCGAGCCCGACCCCGTCGCCATCGCGCTCGCCGCAGAACAAGCCGGTGCCGACGGAATCACCGTGCACCTGCGCGAAGACCGGCGCCACATTCAGGAGCGCGACGTTTTGCGCCTGCGCGAATCGCTCCACACGCGCATGAATCTCGAAATGGCGCCGACGCCGGAGATGGTCAAATTCGCGCTCACGCTGAAACCGGATTCCGTCTGCCTCGTCCCCGAGCGCCGTGAAGAAATTTCCACCGAGGGCGGGCTCGACGCAGCAGCAAAAATCGCCGCGCTGACGCCGATTGTCGCGGCATTCTCGCAACAAGGCATCGCCGCGAGCCTCTTCATCGACCCCGACCAAAAACAAATCGACGCCGCCGCAACGATCGGCGCGCCGTTTGTCGAACTCCACACCGGCGCCTACGCCAACGCATACTACGACAATGAGGCTCGCGCGCGCGAATTTCGCCGGCTTTGCAAAGCTGCCGAGGCGGCGGCAAATGTCGCGATAAAGACGAATGCCGGTCACGGAATAAACTACGTCAACATCTCCGAGGTCGTCGAAATCCCGCATTTGCACGAGCTCAACATCGGTCACTCGATTCTCTGCCGAGCGCTCATGTTCGGCATCGACGAAGCCGTGCGCGAGATGAAGGCGAGAATGCGCGAAGGCTTTTCGCTCGCGCCGCGCCCATAGTTGCCACCACCAACCCGCGCAATTTCCCCGCCGCAACAATGAGCCCGCAAAACTTCCCCGAAGCGGATTCCCGCGAGAAAGATCCCGCGACAAACGCACTCGCCGCAGAAGTTTTGCCGCGCCCGCCCGCAGTCCGCCACGATGCCGGCGTCGTCGGCGTCGGGATAGATTTGGAATCTGTCGCCCGCCTCAAAGCCGCCGCAGAGCGCAACGGAGACGCCTTCATGGAAAAGGTTTTCGCCCCGCGCGAAATCGAAGTTTGCCACTCTCGCGGCGCGCACGCCTGGGAAAGTTTTGCCGCGAGATGGGCGGCAAAAGAGGCGTTTTCCAAGGCGCTCGGGACAGGGATTGGCGGCAGCGTCGCGATGACGGATTTCATCGTCGTTGCCGGCAACAATGGCGAGCCGGTGGCGGAAGTTTCCCCGCGCGGGAAAGCCGCGATGGAGAAAATCTCCGCAACAAACGCGCTCGTCTCGCTCTCGCACACAAAAGAATTTGCCGCGGCAATCGTTTTGCTAACTCGCTGAAAATACCCCACCACCATGAGAAAAATAATACTTGCAATTTCCGCAATCATCGTCGTCGTTGTCGCGGCGATCACGATCTACGCGAAATGGTTCACGGACACGGAACAGCATTTCACCGGCGTGCTGAGCGAAATTGTCCCCGCAGAATTGCCCGGCTGGCAGGTGGAAGAAGTCTCGCTCGCGGAATCTCAGGGCGAAATTAATCAAGTCGAAAAAACGCTGAGATTCGACCAATACGCGTCGCGCAGATACAAAAAAGGCGGCCTCGAAATCACATTCTACGCCGCATATTGGCGCCCGGGCGAACGCTCGCCGATCGACGCCGGCGGCCACAATCCCGATTCATGCTGGGTAAATTTTGGCTGGACAAGGACGCAACGAGAGTACTCGGTCGCAGGCACGAAGGTGAACGGTCGCGAGTTTCAGCCATACGAATTTGGCGTTTACGAAAAAGAAGGCGTGCAAATCCCCGTCATGTTTTGGCACCTCCTCAACGGGAAACCACACTCCTACAACGACCACCGAGACGGTTGGAAAGACGGCATCGCGGGCGTCATTTTCCGCTTCCCAAAAAGAATCGAAGACCTCAGAAGACTCGGTCTCAACCAACGCCGCGAACAGCTTTTCATCAGAATCTCCTTCACGGGACAACAATTCGACGCCGTGCTGGCAAACCCCGATTTCGCAGATTTCATGGAAAAAATCGACGGGCTCGGAATTTTTCTTGACAAAACCTGGGGCGATGGTGGCGACAACAAAGCCGCAGCAACAACGCCCGCCCACAACGATGACGAGGTTAGTGGTGGCAACAACAATGGGGTTAGTGGTGAAGGCGATGGTGGTGAGGTTAGTGGTGACAACACAGTGGTTAGTGGTGAAGGGGTTAGTGGCGGCAACAATGCCGATGAAATCCCAACCACAATGCCGCCGCCCGACATCGACCACAATGCCGACGACAACGCGTTTCCCGAAATCCCTCTCGAAATATGAAAATTTTCTGCGTTGACGTAGGCAACACGCACGCGCACTACGCGCTCATGGAAAATCGCCGCGCCCTCGTGTGTGGCGCCATCGAAACGCACACCATTTCAAGCGCTGCCGACGGCGTGCCCGCAATCCTCGCCTCGGAAAAAATTCGCGAGAATGCGGTTGACGGAATCGCGTTTTGCTCCGTCGTTCCGCGCGCAACAGAGCGCCTGCTCGCCGCGCTGAAAAATTGCACGGACATTCCCGTTTGCCGCGTCTATCACGAAAATTGCCCAGGGCTCGGAATCAACTACCCGACGCCGAGCGAAATCGGCCCCGACCGCCTCGCAAACTGCATCGGCGCTCAGGCACGCTTCGGTGCTCCCGCCGTCATCATCGACATGGGCACGGCGGCGACATTCGACGTCCTCTCCGAAAAAGGCTACGAGGGCGGAATCATCGCGCCCGGAATCGGCGTCATGACCCGATACCTCCACGAGCAAACCGCTCTCCTGCCCGAGCTCGACCCGCAAGACCTGCTCCTCGCCGAAGACAACGACGCGATCGGCAAATCCACGCTGCGCGCAATGCGCTTCGGTTGCGCCGTCGGATTCTCCGGCATGATAGGCGCACTCTTGGAAACCGTTCTCGCAGAAATGAAAAAAAACGGAATCGGCGAACCATGCATCTTGGCGACAGGCGGCTGCGCCGGAATCCTGCCGCGAGCATGGAAATCAAAAATCCGCTGGACCCCGTTTATCACCCTCCAAGGCTTGGAAGAAGCATTCATCCGCTCCACCCACCACGCAGAATAGCGGCTTGGTGGCGGCGGCGGGTTGGTGGTGAGATTTGGGTTGGTGGCGGCAACAAAGTACCACAGGGGGTTGTCACACGGATTTGTTCGGGACTAACGTCCCTCACGAAGGAGTGCTGTCGAGTCTGTGGCGGGATTGTGGTGAAAGTTGGATCGGTGGTGAAAGTTGGGTTGGTGGTAGGAATTTGAGTTGGAGGTGATGGCTTAGATGTTTGGGTTAGTGGTGGGATCTGGGTTGGTAGCGAGGGTTGGTGACGTCAACAATTTCGTGCACGTAGTGCGTAATTCTCC
Organism: Opitutia bacterium; assembly: GCA_021204635.1. Classification (GTDB taxonomy): domain Bacteria; phylum Verrucomicrobiota; class Verrucomicrobiia; order Opitutales; family UBA953; genus Spyradosoma. The sequence continues at coordinate 11,216 of JAJPZB010000155.1, forward strand.
CGCTAAGTTAGCGGGAGGGGACCACGTTAGTGGTGAGGGTGTCCGTTG
>JAJPZB010000079.1:0-3328 GCA_021204635.1 Opitutia bacterium
GGGTTGGTGGTGAGGATTTTTTTCGGAGGGGTTGGTGGTGGGATTTGGGTTGGTGGAGGGGAACAAAGTCTGGCAACGCACAACCAACACACTCCCTCTCCGCTAACGTGATCCCCTCCCGCTAACTTAGCGGGAGAATTACGCACTGCGTGCGCGAATTGTTGTGCCACCACCAACCCATCCCCTCGCAACAAACCATTTTCGCCACCAACCCAAATCCCACCACAGACCTGCCACCACCAACCCATCCGCTCACTTCCGTGAGGGACGTTAGTCCCAAACAAATCCGTGTGACAACAATTGTGGCAGTTTGCCGCCACCACCAACCCATTCCCACCACCAACCCATTCCCACCACCAACCCATTCCCACCACCAACCTGCCGCCACAAACAAAACGGCTCTCGCTTCGTGGTGCGGAAGTGAGAGCCGTTTCTGTGCTTTTGTGCCCCTGCTCTGTGCTTAGTCTTCGTCCTCGTCGGTGCCAGCCTCCGGTTCTTTTCCGGCAGCGGCTTCTGCGGCTTTCTTTGCGGCGAGCGCCTCGGCTTTATCCTTGGGGAGCTTTTGGAGTTTTGTCGGCGACATCGGCGTGGTGTCTTTCTTGCCCGTGACCATCTGCATGGTGAGCAATTTGTCGATCGGGATTTCCTGACCGACCTGCATTGCTTCAAATTCTGCGGGGTCTTCGACGAGCAAGATTACCGGCTTGAGGTTTCTCTTCGACGCAGAAGGCGTGACCTTGTCGACCTCGATATAGTTGATTACCGGCGAGTAGCGAATAACGTCGATCGTGCGGCTCAGGAGTTTTCCCTTGAGGTAATACGGTTCGCCACCAACAGCGGTTTTCTCAACGATTTTGTAGCGCTCGGTGGGGAGAATGTCCTCGTTCGTGACGCGCTTGATTTCGATGTCTTCAACGGTGACAACGGGAACGCTTCCGGTCTCTCCCTGCACTTCAAACGGTGCGGGGAGCATCACGGTTTCGTTGCCAACCTTGAAGCGCACCGCGAGCCCTTTGCTGTTGTTGCGGAAAATCGAGAAATGACCATTGGGGTCGAGCCCGAAAAATTCGGTTTCCGGCGTGACGGCAAATTCTTTTTCGATTGTCGCGGCATTCTTTGCTTTGAGCTCGTTCCACGCGGCGTCGCGCGCTTCCTGCGAGTAGTAAATTTTATTGTCGTCGATGAATTTTTGGAATTTGTCGAGGAATTCCGGCATCATTCGCAGCGCCCAATTCATGAACGCAGTTTTCATCGAATTGTCTTTCGGCAGATCCTCAATCATCTTTTTCGTCGTCGGCGAATTGATTGTATTGAGGAGTTCGCGAGAGGGTTCGCGCGTTTTCAGGCGCTCCAATTCGGCGGGCAGATAGAGGCGACCTGAGCTGTCTTGAAAGCGAATCTGGCTACTCAACATTTCCACCCAGTGCGCCGGTTCGTCCTTTACAGATGCGGCGTGCAAATTGCTGAGCCGATCCAAAAGAGCTCGCGTGTATTTCGACACGCCATCTGGTTGCGGCATCGCGGCGGACAATTCTTCCATCGCCTTTTGGCTGAGAACGGCGTCGGACCAAAGCGGCGTTTTCAGCAGTTGCAGCATGTCGATTTCTTCCTGCAACGCTTTGCGCGAACCGGAGCTGACCTTCGGCGCGAAGAAGATCTCAACGTCGCCGATTTCCACTCCCTCGGGCACGGCGAGTTTGATGAAGCCGGAAACGTCAACAGTCGCAGACAAAATTTGGCGCTCTTCGTTTGGAATCTCGACGCGCTGCAAAAATGTCTGGCGCGGATCTTTCCCCGTTATTTGCTTGAACTCCGCGTTTTTCGCGTCGGCGCGCACCTGCTCCAAATCTGCGATTTCGCGCGTTATGCTTCTCGCCTGCGCCGGATAATCGGGGTTCGGGGCTTTCATGAGTTCCGTTATAGGCGCGAGCAAGCCGCGATAAACGCCGGAGAGTTTGACGTTTTGCAAAATCGAAAAAACTATGCCGAACGCGACGAGAAACGAGAGCACGCCGACGCCAATTTTCGTGTATTTTTGTCTGGCAACATTTTTCTCGTAGATTTCAACGGCTTTCTGCGCCTGCTCGGGGGAAAATTTGTCCACGGAAATCGCGTCCGCGAGGTTGTAGCGCATCAGTTTTTTGCGAATGTCAGGGTCGAGCTTTTCCTGCCTTGCCGCGCGCATTTCCTGCTCTTCCGCCGCAGTTTTGCGGGAAAGCCTCACGCCTCGGCGCACGCCCAAAACCTCCTTGGCGGGTTTCCATTCCTCGTCACCCTCTGCGGCAATCAACACATCTTGATCAAATTCGCCGCTTTTGATTTTAGCTTCGATCTCGTCCTGCGGGAGCGGTCCTATAGTTTTTTCGTCAACGTAAAGGAAATATTCTTTCATTTGGGGATTGGAACGGGGGTTGAAAAGAGTCAAGTCTTCGCCTCATGGGACGAAACTTGCGGCGATTATGTTCAATTTCACGCCAAAATCAAGGCTTGATTTCCGCTTCCAAAACGCCCGAAACCGTCAGCGGGCGCGTTATTGCAAAATTCACGGAAAGGCTTTTCGGCGTCGTCGCCGGCATGAACCAATATTGATAAACGCCGGGTTTCACGACGACGACGCTTTCGGCGAGCAAGTCGTCGCCGGTCTCCGTTTTTACGCGATAAGGCTGGCAAAAAACGGCATTGTCGCCGCGCAAATCCGCCGCACCGGAGACCTCCAAGATCAGCGCCGGCACGCCGTTTTCCAAGAGTCGGAAGTAGTCGCGGTTGAAATATGCGCGGATGAAAAACGTCGCGCCCGCGAAGGTCTTCCGCGTCGTCGAACGCGTGATTCTGAGCGGCTCAAATTCCGTAATTTCCTCGGGCAAAAACGCGTCTGCGCGCACGAGAACTGCGGTGACTTCCCACTTCACTCCGCGCTGCGGGAAAAGCGTTTTCGCGATCGGCGCACGCAAAATGCCGTTTGACCAGGTCTCGAAATCTTCCTCCTCCAAAAAGCGGACATTGGTGTGGAAAACGTCGTGCTCCAAGGGCGACGATTCGTTTGAGTTGGCAAATTTTTCGGCAGGCGTCTCCCCCGCCGGCTCGGTTGCGGCGCGGAGCGAAACGTTTTCCACGCGCCACGCCGACGCCGGGATCTTGGAGCCGCGCGGCATTTTCAGCGCAATGTCAACCTCGCCAAACGCGCCGTGGTCCTCGCGCGACGTCGAGAAAAAGCGGCAGACCGAGGGCACCGCGATTCGGCGGATTTCCGCAACCTCGGGCAGGATTGTCGCGGGGGTGCCGGCAGGGGGATTGTCGTCGTGGGCATCGGCATCGTTGTCGCCACCAC
>JAJPZB010000079.1:3428-11261 GCA_021204635.1 Opitutia bacterium
CAACCTCGTTGTCGCCACCACCAACCTCGTTGTCGCCACCACCAACCTCGTTGTCGCCACCACCAACCTCGTTGTCACCACCACCAACCTCTTCGCCACCATCACCACCATTGTTGTCGCCACTAACCTCCTCGCCACCACCAACCCCATCGTCGCCACCATCGTCATCTGCGTCCTCGTCCAAGTCGTCCGCCGGCGCCTCATCATTTTCCGCCACAAACTGCGACAACGGGAATTCGCCGAGTTTTTTCCAGCGCTGCGAATTGTTGTCGCGCACCTCTATGCGAAGCGAAAAATCCCTCTGTGGCGGCGTTTTCAGCGCGGGCATCGCGCAAATCGCGTCGCTCGTTTTCGAGTGAAAAATCGTCCATATCGCGGGGTCGAGCTGGACAGCGAACCCGTTTTCATCGACGATTGAGAAGCAAAAATTTTCCGGCGTGAAAAATAGTTCGCCGTTGCTCTCGTAGGCTTTGTCGCAGGTCTCCGCATTTTTCCCGCGCGCGAAAACCCAGATGACCGGCACCTCGGAAAATTCGCCGCCGCGCTCTTCGTCGTCGAGCAAGACGGTGGCGACTTTCGCGAGCGCCTCGGCGTGGCCGCTGCGGAAGTCAAGCCCAATTTTTCGCAGCCTCACCGGCATGCTTTCGCCGGAAAAATTCTTGACAACGCGCCCGTCCTGCTCGATGCCGAGGACTGCGAAGAAGATGTCGTCGGTCTCGCATTGCGCGCGAAATCTGTCCTGCCAGCAGGTGTATAAAAACACGGCGGCGACGACGACGCAGGCGGTAATCCACATCCGCAGAATTATGTTTTTTCGCGGGTAAACGATTTCGTCTATGCGGTCGCGTTCCATTTTTTCGCGCTTTCGTATTGGTTGCGGGCGGCGGCTCGTGGCGCGGCAATTAATCCACGATGTAGTATTTCAGCCACGCCAAATAAGCGTAGCAAACGTTGCAAAGCCTTTGCCCGTCGAAAAGCGCGCTCTTGAATTTGTCGGGATTTTCGCGCCGAAAAATCTCGAAATCGTTCTCGAGCGAAAACACCTGCACGTCGCTGTAACCCGCGCGCTCGAAGAGAAATTTCGCGCGACGCTCCTGCAAGTGCGAGCTCGTGACGATGAGCGAGCTTTGCCGCGTGATGCCGGGGATTTGCAAAATCGTCTCGGGGTGGTCGATCGTGCGCTGCGGGAGCGGGTCGATTTTCACGGCAGAATCCGGAATGCCGCCGGCGCGGAGCGAATCGGAAATTCGATATTCGTCGGCGCTGATGATGATGAGCGGGGCCTTGCCGGCGCGAAACGCCTTCATCGCCGCGAGGGCGCGCGAGCCCGGGTCGCCGCCGAGAATCACGATGGCGTCGGCGGCGCGCAAATTGTCGAACGTCGTGCACCCGACGCGCTGTTCCGCCTCCAACCAGCGCCCGAACGGCGTCGCACCAATCGCGAAAATCAAGGCGATCGCGACGAGCGTTCCCGCGACGTAGATCGTCAAAATCAGACGGGGAATTTTCAGCAAAAACGCCTTCGCGCGCGCGAGCCTCTCGGAAATCGCCATGAACTTCGATTAAAGAGTTTTTTTGCAAAAGAGAAAACCACGAATTAGCGTCTTCTGCGCATGGGAAAAATCGTCGTCATCGCAAGCGGAAACGCGCACAAAGTCGAGGAATTTAACAGGCTCGCATGCGCCGCAAATTTGCGCGACACGAGCTTTGTTGCCGCGCGCGAGATGGTTGCGGGAGGCATGCCCGAGGTCGAGGAAAACGCGGATTCGTTTGTCGGGAATGCAAGGCTGAAAGCCGCCGCGCTGCGGAAGGTTGCACCGCGCGAAGCCTGGGTTTTGGCGGACGATTCGGGGCTCTGCGTCGATGCGCTCGGTGGCGCGCCGGGCGTGAAAACTGCGCGCTATGCAGGCGAAAATTCCACGGCGGCGGAAAATCGCGCAAAGCTCCTCGCCGCGCTCGCAGGCGTCCCCGCAACAAAGCGCGGCGCACGATTCGTCTGCGCCCTGTTCCTCATCTCGCCCGACAACAATGAGCAAAGTTTTTCCGCGACGTGCGAAGGCGAAATCGCCGACCACGAAAGCGACGCAGGTTTCGGCTTCGGCTACGACCCAATCTTTGTCCCGCGCGGATTTTCAAAGACTTTCGCCGAACTCCCCGGCGAAATAAAAGACGCCCTCTCGCACCGAGGAAACGCCTTCGCCAAACTCGCAAAATTTCTCGCCACCACGGGCAACTGAGCCGCCGCCAACACCACAATGCCGGGTCGGTGGTGAGGATTGGGTTGGTGGTGGGATTGTGGCAGCAGGAACTGGGTTGGTGGTAGAATCTGAGCTTGTTATGGGAATCGTGTTCGTGGAACGTCGCCTGACTTTGCTCCCCGCCACCAACCCAACCCGCCACCGTCTCCTACCACAGACCTGCGCGCGTGAAAAAAAACGTTCCCGCAGGTTTGCCTGCGGGAACGTGGTAAGGTTGGCGAAAATGTTGCGTCCGCGGTGCCGATTTTAGAAGAGCGACCACGCAGCCGTAAGGCCTGCCACAACAATCGAGACCATGCTCATCAACTTGATGAGAATGTTCAGGCTCGGGCCCGACGTGTCTTTGAACGGATCGCCCACCGTGTCGCCAACGACTGTCGCTTTGTGGCACTCGGAGCGCTTGCCACCGAGATTGCCTTCTTCGACGAACTTCTTCGCGTTGTCCCACGCGCCGCCGGAATTCGCCATGAACACGGCGAGCACAAAACCCGCCGCGAGGCCGCCAACGAGGAGCCCCATGACGCCCGCAATGCCCACGATGAGCCCCGTGACAATCGGGACGATAATCGCGATCAGCGACGGCACGAGCATTTCGCGCTGAGCTCCGCGCGTCGAAATCGCAACGCAGCGCGCGTATTCCGGCGTCCCCTTGCCTTCGAGAATCCCGGGAATTTCGCGGAACTGACGCCGCACCTCGACGACCATGTTCTGCGCGGCGCGGCCGACGGCGTTCATCGTCAAGCCGCAGAAGAGGAACGCCATCATCGAGCCGATGAACATTCCTGCGAGCACGCGCGGATTCATCAGCGTGACGTCATACCAATTCATGAAATCGACGAACGAGCCGTGCTGAATTTTTTCTATGAGATTTTCTGCCGTCACGCCGTTGTCAGACGAAACGAGGCGCTGCAAGCCGGCGGGAAGCGCCGCGAGATCGCCCTCGTTTGCAAGGCGCAGAAGCGCGATGCGAATTTCCTCGATGTAGGAGGCGAGAAGTGCGAGAGCCGTAAGCGCCGCAGAGCCGATTGCAAAGCCCTTGCCCGTCGCCGCCGTCGTATTGCCGAGAGCGTCGAGAGCGTCGGTGCGCTGGCGCACTTCCGGCGGGAGGCCGGACATTTCGGCGTTGCCGCCGGCGTTGTCGGCGATTGGCCCGTAAGCGTCTGTCGCGAGCGTAATTCCGAGCGTCGATAGCATGCCGACAGCGGCGATGCCGATGCCGTAGAGCCCGAAGCCGAGATTTTCCGCCGAGAAAACAGTGGAGAGATCAACGCCTTCTTTGAGCCCGAAGCCGCCCGCCGCGAAAATGAACGAGAGCAAAATCGCGATGGCGATTGTGACGACGGGGATGCAGGTCGAAAGCATGCCGGTGCCGATACCGGCGATGATGACAGTCGCGGCGCCGGTCTTGGACGCCTCGGCGATGTGCTGCGTCGGTTTGTGCGAGTGCGACGTGTAGTACTCCGTCGCCTGCCCAATGATTACGCCGGCGAGAAGCCCGACGACGACCGAGAGCGAAATGCCGACCCAATTCGGAATGCCGAGCAACCAAAGAATCAGGAACGACGCAACAATGATGAGCACGGACGAAGCATTGGTTCCGCGACCGAGGGCGCCGAGCAAATTTTTCATCGTCGCGCTTTCGCCGGCGCGAACGGTATAAATTCCGAAAATCGAAAGCACGATGCCGACAGCCGCGATGAGCATCGGCGCGAGAATTGCCTTGATTTGCAAATCGACGGGATTGTCGCCCGCAACGATAAACGCCGCAGAGCCGAGGGCCGCCGTCGCGAGAATCGAGCTGCAATACGATTCGTAGAGGTCTGCGCCCATGCCCGCGACATCGCCGACGTTGTCGCCGACGTTATCTGCGATCGTGGCGGGATTGCGCGGGTCGTCTTCGGGAATATCGGCTTCCACCTTGCCGACCAAGTCCGCGCCAACGTCTGCCGCCTTCGTGTAAATTCCGCCGCCGACGCGCGCGAACAGTGCCTGCGTCGAAGCGCCCATGCCGAAGGTGAGCATCGTTGTCGTGATGAAAATCATTTTATGCGCGCCCGTCGCCGTGGAATCTATGTAAGGCGCCGCGCAATCGAGAACCGCCGCCCAGAACGAGATGTCGAACAGCCCGAGCCCGACAACGACGAGACCCATGACCGCGCCCGAGCGGAACGCGACCCGCAAGCCGGAATTTAGCGAACCCTGCGCCGCGCACGCCGTCCGCGCGCTCGCGTATGTCGCCGTTTTCATGCCGAAAAATCCGGCGAGACCGGAGAAAAATCCGCCCGTCAAAAACGCCACGGGAACGACCGGATTTTGCAAGCCGTTGAAAGCGAGAATTGCGAACAAAATCGCGAGAATGATGAAGACAATTCCGACAATTTTGTATTGCTGTTTCAAATACGCCATCGCGCCCGAGCGCACGTATTGTGCAATCTGACGCATGGTCGGCGTGCCCTCATCACGCGCTTTCATCTGGCGATAAAAAACGGCTGCAAACGCGAGTGCGATCACAGCCGCCGCCGGCACAGCCCAGAAAATGGGCTGATTGATTATGTCTAAGTGAAGCCCGGCGTTCGAGGCGACTTCCGTTGCCTCGAAACCACTTCCGGCTTGCGCGAGAATTATTGATTGAACCATAAAAAACAGAATTTTTGACAGGAACAATTCGCGTTGCAGAAAAGTGCTTTCCGCAAACCGCAAATTGCTTGAATTATCCAACACTTACCTCGCAAATTTCAAACCAAAATCGACGGCAAAAATTTCGCGCGCAGGTAATGGCACTGCGCTCAACCGTCGCACAAATTTGCTCTTCACAGCGCGAAAATGCGCATATAAATTTCGGGCATGTTTACAGGATTGATCGAAACGACCGGAACGGTGATCTCGCTCGAAAAAAACGCCGCCGGAATTTTTCGCTTGACTATCGACGCCCCGAAATTCGCGGGCTCGCTAAAAATCGGAGACAGCGTCGCAAACAACGGCTGCTGCCTCACGGTCGTCGATGTCGCGGGGACGCATCTCGGCTTCGACGTGCTCGAAGAAACGCTGCGGCGGACGTCGTTTTCGCTGCTGAAGCCGGGAAGCGCAATCAACCTCGAACGCAGTCTGCAAGCGGACGCGAGGCTCGGCGGTCACTTTGTCACTGGCCACGTTGACGCCACGGGCACGATCGTTTCGCTGCGGCAGGAAGGCGCAAATTTCAGGCTTTGCGTGCGCCCGCCGGAAGAATTTCGCAAGTATCTCGTTTACAAAGGCAGCGTCGCGGTAGATGGAATTTCGCTCACCGTCGCCGCTCTCGACGACGCGGCGGGGACTTTCGACATCTGGCTGATTCCACACACCATGCAGGAAACCAACCTGCGGGAACGCGCCGCCGGAGAGCCGGTGAATTTGGAGTTTGACATTCTCGCGAAATACGTGGAGCGCCTCCAAACCTCGTCAAAATAAGCGGAAAGGCACCAGATGGGAGATTTTTCTCCAAACGCAAATCTGATTTTGGTCGGCTTCATGGGGGTCGGCAAATCCTCTCTCGGCAGGCAGATTGCGGAAAATTGGAGCCGTCCGTTTCTCGACACCGACAAAATAATTCAAGAAAAAACTTCGTGCACGATTCCCGAAATTTTCGCAAAGCACGGAGAGGCATTTTTCCGCCGGCTCGAACAAAAATGCGTTGACGAGTGGCTGCCGAAAAAAGGCGCGGTGATCTCGACAGGCGGCGGCATTCTCACGAGCCCGGGCATGACGGAAAAACTGCAACAGCTCGGCGTCGTATTCGTCCTGCGCGCCTCGCCACAAACGATTTACGAGCGAACAAAAAACTGCGGAAGCCGCCCGCTTTTGCATACCGGCGAAGACGCAATTGCTCACATAAAAAAAATGCTCGCCGAGCGCGAACCCGCATACGCAAAGGCGGGAATCCAGATCCGAACAGATTTCCGCCCAATCTGCGAACTCGCCTCCACCGTCTCGCGAATTTTTTGCCGCGAAACCGCAATAAACGGCGCATGACGCGCGGCGAAGTAAATTTTTAATTACCCCACAACAAACGATGAAAACGTTATTCCAAAAAATCGCAGACCGCGAAATCCCCTCGAAAATCGTGTTCGAGGACGATCTCTGCTTCGCGATCGAAGACATAAACCCGCAGGCACCGACGCATATTCTCGTAATTCCGAAGCGCGTAATTACACGCCTCGGTGGCGCGACTGATGACGACGCCGCGCTGCTCGGTCACCTGCTCGTCTGCGCAGGAAAAATCGCGCGCGAACGCGGGATTGCCGAGACCGGATTCCGCGCCGTGATAAACAGCGGGAAAGACGCCGGAGAAACCGTGCCGCACCTGCACGTGCACATTCTCGGCGGTCGCCCCCTCGCCTGGCCCCCGGGCTAAGCTGAGAACGCCGACACTGTTGCAGGATTTGGGTTGGTGGTGGAGTTTGGGTTGGTGGTAGCGGGTTTGTTGCCACCACTAACCCGCCACAATAAACTTTTACCGAAAAGCCTTGACGGATTTAGGGGGGGGTGGGCAAAATTCCGTTACTGTTGCAGGGAACTCACACTTTTGCGTCGGACGACTTTCGACCGGTTCACGACGACAGAAAAGAACAACAAAAACTCATTACACTACCATGACAAAGGTAAAAACAATTATGTCTATCGCGGCGTTACTCGCCGCCGGCGCTGCGCTCGCAAACGCAGACGCCTCCGTCCTGTTCACAACAGGCTCCGGTGTCACTGTAAGTGCTGACGGTGTGTACAACTTGGGTTCAAGTTTCACTGAATCCAACGGTTCGTACACGCTCGACCTCGGCGATTACGGTTTTTCAGGAACAACCCTAACCATCTCGGGAACGGGCGTTTCCTTCTCAGAATCAATCACGAGTAGTGCCTACTCGAGTAACGCTTTATCGAGCACACTGTCGGAAACATGGGGCGTAAACCTCAGCGATCTGGCAGGAAACATCGATTATAGCGTTGCATCAGGTTCCGGACAGACACTTACGTTCACGTTCTCCGGGCTTGTGGAAAATAAGGGGTACTCCATTCTGATACTCGCTCATGCGTCGAATGGAACCGGCACGATTGCCGCAAGTGGGCAAAGCTATTCCGCAACAACAGTCGCATCTGATAGTGACGCAGATTGGACGGTTCTCTCAGGCGACGGCACATATTACGCCGGTGGACCTGGTCGCGCATTTTTGTACACATTCACTGCGGACGAAAATGGCGAGTTCGTTGTGACAACTTCGGCTCAGTCCTACGTAGCAACAATTCCCTTCATCGGGATTGTCAGCACAGTTCCTGAGCCATCGATGTTTGGGTTGCTCGCGGGACTTGGCTCTCTCGGGTTTGTGGCGATGAGCCGTCGCCGCCGTTCTCGCAAGGCATAAGGCTTTGGTTTGAGCAATACGTGTGCCTTGAAAAAAGCTCTTCGGCGTTTGTCGCCGGAGAGCTTTTTTTTTGGATTGGTGGTGGGATTTGGGTTGGTGGCGGGAAGCAAAGTCTGGCGACGTTCAACGGACACACTCCCTCACCGCTGGCGCGGTCCCCTCCCGCTAACTTAGCGGGAGAATTA
>JAJPZB010000019.1 GCA_021204635.1 Opitutia bacterium
CCACTAACCCCTCCACCACCGACCCGGACGAAAGTCCCACCACCGACCCTGCCAACAATCCCACCACCAACCCGCCTGACGACGATCTCACCTCCAACCCCGCCACCGATTGACGCAAATTAGTGTTTTAAAATGGCTCGGCAAAAGTTTATGCTTGAGCCATGAAAAAGCGCACAAGCCCCATTTTTTTTGCGTTGCTAATCCCTGTCTGCGTGGTTGTCGTGGCGATTTTCTTCGTCCTCGCGCGTAGCGGAGGCTCCGGAGACCTACAAGACTTTCCTGACGAGACATTTGCGAAAAACCCCGCAACTCTTCGCGGCAACGCCTACTCGCTTAAATGCATAATAGATTTGCAGCTCGCTCAAAGCGAAAACGGGCGCATCCTCGCCGTGCGTCATTGGAATAAGCCGGGGCGTGTCTCGGTCTATGTTCCGCCGTCTATTGCGCAAAATTTTGAAATTGGCCAGCGCTACGACATGGCAGTCCGCGTGAAAGACAACATGCTCTACGTAGAAGATCTCGAAAAATTCTAATCTTTTGCCCCAACGACTCATGAAAAATTTCGCAAAAACGCAAATCGCCCGCCACAGTCGCGCCGGTACGATTTTCCTGCTCGCCCTGCTCCCGCTCTTCGCGGGCACAACCGAAATCTTTGCACAAGCGGCTCTTCCGCAACAACAGTCGCGAACTCGCGGGCAGCACCAAACCCAACAGGCGCAACAGTCGCAACAACAAACACAAACTTCACCTGCACAGTCAAACAACTTCGGAACCGTTTCCGGCGGCGACTATCGCAGTAGCACCGTTTCCGAGCAGTCGAACAAAATTTTCGACGTCGATAATGACATGATCGACCCTGGCGCGGGCATGATGAAGTGGAAGGGAAAAATTTTCCAAGTTGAAGACGCGAAAATTTTCCGCGAACGCTTCGAGCGTTACCTCTCGACGCCGCCACCGGAAGAACCGCAAGGCGAATATTCAAAGATTCTGCGGAAGATACAAAAGCTCTTGGCGCAGCAGGACATCCCGAGGGCGCAGGTAAATGACAAGATGATCGAGGCTATGCACCTCTTGATCGACGCCTCGAAATATGACGCCGACGAATCGCAGTCGCTCACGCTCGCGAATCAGGTTTACAAAGCGTGCCGCCAGCGCGCCGAACTCAACGAACTAATGGCGTGGCAACGCGCGTTGGAGTCGGAAAAAAAGAAACTGCAAGACCAATTCAGCAACCGCGACAACATTCGCAGAAGCGAAGAGCGTTCCCTTTCTTCGCGAAAAAAAGACGGCTCGAAAACGACGACCAAGGTCGAAAAAGCCCCGTCGGCGCAACAAACCTTCATCACCGAAAGAATCGCCGAAAACAAGGCGAGCATGACGAAGGCAAGCACACAGCGGGAATCGATGGAGACGCAGGCGAAGTTGGAATTTCAATCCACGATGGCGTCGTTCCTCGCCGCACGCCACTACAGCCACGCACTTCTCGCCTCGGCGTTTTATCGCGTGCTCTTTCGCGGCGGGCAACACGGATTAGACGTTGGGAAAAGCGAATTTTTGGAAGAGGTCAACATCTCGAAAATGGTGCCCTCGTTGGAAACTTTCGACCAAATCGCGCGAGAAATGCAGTCCGAAGTGTCGAAGTGCATGCGCGCGGTGGAATCCAACTGGAACGCGGGGCAAAAATACTCCGCGATGCGCCAATTGATTTACGCATACATGCTCGGCGAGCACGAACTGAGCGTGATTTATTATCCCGAAGAAAAAAAGTCGCAGTTCTTCAGAATGTGGCTCGATCTGCGCGAAGTGGCGCGCCAGAGCGAAAACCGAGACCTCGGAGAAATCGAGCTCACGCTCGCGCGGATAAAGGCGTTTGCGCCCGACTTCCCCTCCGCCGAAATCACCGGCAAAGTCGAAGCCGCAAAGCGCGCGAGCAACATGTCGATCATGCGCGCGCGGCAGGCGGCTCTCGCAGCAGGAATGGCTGGCACGCCCGAAGCGATGGCCTCCGCAACAGAGGAAATCGAACGCCACCTCACGACTGCGGCGGAATATTGGCCGCAAAACCCGGGACTGACCGAGTTCATGCAGGAAGTGCTCAACAAGGCCGACGTCCTCGCGCAACTCGCGCCCGAATTTGACCGTCTCGTCGCGCAGAAAAAATCACGCGAAATTTACAACCGCCGAGCCGAATTTACCGCCGCGCTCATGCAGGACGCCTCGCGCCGCCAACGCTTTGAGGAAATCATCGCGCACGTGACCGAGCTCGAAACCGCGCTGACGCAGGTCAACATGCTCATCGCGCGCCACGACGACTACATCGCGTGGGACACTCTGCTGCTCGCCGAAAACATCGACCCCGACGACGAGGCCGTAATCAAGAAAAAATCGGAGCTCGCCCCGCTCGTCTCCACATACTCGCGCCTCATCGTTCAGGCAAAGCAAGACGAGGGCGAAGGCGACATGGCAAGCGCGCTGAACAAATATCTCGCAGCGCAAGACATCAACCCCGCCTCGGAAATATGCCGGACCGCGATCGCACACACCGCTGACACGATTCTGCGAAAAATCACGCCCGCCGACGCAATGTTTGTCCCCAAGCCGAAAGCAACGCCCGCAACAAACGACAAAGACGATTCCGACAGCGACTTGCCCGACGACAAAGCCGACAAACCGGACGCCAATTCCGCGTCTGCCGACGGCGATGATTGGGACTTCTAAAAACCTCCACCCCCCGACAAATAGACGCACATGAAAGTTGCCGCAAAAATCAGCCGAGAATGGCGAGACCGCATGGCGATCATCTTGATCCTTTTGATCGGCGCCGCCGGCTGGTTCTTCTACGACGGATTCATTTCGTATCCAAAATATAATGTCAAAGCCTCGGAATACGCGAAACTCGCCGAGGTCTATAAAGCCGACGACGCCCTGCTCCAAGAAAAATGGAAGCAACTCGCGCTCGAAAAAGGCTGGGACAGCGAAGACGTCCCCAAGCACCGGAAAAACGAAAAACAGCAGTTCCAATGGGGCACCGGCTTGCTCATCGCGTTCGCGCTTTTCGTGTTTTGGATGTTCCACGAAATGCGGAAAACAATCACCGCTGACGACGAAAAATTCCTCGGAATCGCGACGGGTCTCTCGCCATTCTCGCACAGCATCTCCGTGAAATACGAATCTGTCGTGGGCATCGACAAGCGCAAGTGGGACAAAAAGGGGATCGCGAAAATTTTCTACAAAACGGAAAAGGGAACCCGCAACTCCGTCCTCATCGACGACTACAAATACGCAGGCTCCGAGAAAATCCTCGAGCGTTGCGAGCAAATCTTGGCGCAGAAAAAATCCGCCAAATCCGAGAAATAGCTGCGGAGCATGTGGCGAGGATTCTCGGGCTTGGCTTGGTGGTGAGATTTTGGGTTGGTGGTGGGTGGTAGGAGTTGGGTTGGTGGTGATGGGTGTGTGAAGTTTTTTTCCGCGCGAGAAACGCGCGGGTAACTCCTCGTGGTGGATCTTGCCGCCACCACCAACCCAAATTCCACCACCAACCCGCCCACCACGAACACATTTACGCAACAATCGCAAAACTGGCTTTAACTTTTCGGTGGCAGGCGTAGTCTGTACCGACGCTTCTTCATGCGAATCCTGCCTTTACACATTCACGAAAAATTGCTAAGCGGCGCGCGGCGTGCATTTGCCAAAGCGACAATCCTGCGGGTTGTCGTTGTTTTGATTGTTGTCGCGGTTTTGTTTGTCGTGAGTCGCCCATTTTTTGCGACTGTCTCTCACAGCATTCGCGCGCGACTGAGTTGGGCGCCGCTGATTTTCGATGCCCCCGAAAAAATGGAGCCGACGCCGTTTTGGCATTGTGGCGAGAACTGCGAATGCCTCAGCGCCGACCACCTAATTGCGCATGCGGGCGCCGCAATCGAGCAAACGACATACACAAATTCGCTTGAAGCGCTCGAAAGCGCGAAGCGCACGGGATTCAAGTTTGTCGAGATCGACCTGCGGGTGCTCCCAGACGGCACCATCGTGGGCGGACACGACGATGTTCATTCGTCGTTATCGGCAAAGACCTGGAAAGAGTTTTCGGCGCATCTCATTGCGGAAAAATTCACACCGTTGTCGCTGCCTATGATTCGGGAATTTTTTCACAACAATCCCGATATGTGGCTCGTCACGGACAAAATTTGCGAAAAAGGCGATTTGGAAAAATTTCTCGCGAATTGGGGGGGGGTAGAGCAAAATCGCCTTATTGTTGAGGTCTTCTCGCCGCAACAATGGTTAGACGCCCGCGAGCTCGGGATTCGCTATCCGGCGCTGAATGTGAGTTCCGGCTGGCAACTTAAAGCGTTGCGCCACTTCAACATTCCGGCGGCGACATGCGATGTGGACGTCATGAAAAAATATCCGCGCGAAACAGAGGAATATTTGAAGGCAGGCGGAAGTTTGCTCGTGTGCACTTTGAACGATGCGTTTGTCGCGAAGCAAAATATTTCCCGCCACGCAACCCTTTTCTACACGGACTATCTCACGCCTGCCGCCACCACAAAGCCAAGTCCCGCGACAGACCGCCACACCACAAACTAAGTCGCAGATCTTTGCCTCCACCACCAACCCAATTCCCGCCACCAACCCACTGTCGCCACCAACCCAAGCCACCACTAACCCACTCACCACCAACCCGGATCACTCTTTCTCGAAGCGCATGACGCCTTCCGCATTGTTACCACCGTCGCCGGCAACGCTTGCTTTCAGGGTGTAGGCGCCGAGGCCGGTGCGGAGTTTTTTAACTTCCACGTGGAAAACGTTGTCATTGTTGTGAGCGCCGCATGTCCCCGCGTGTGCGTCCTCAACCACGAGGTTGTCGCCGTTGTAAAGTTTCACGCCGAGAATTTTCACATCGTTGTCGCCACTTGTCCTGACAAATTCCGCCTTGTATTTTCCGGCGGCCATGATGTCGCCCGAAACGTCGAAGACGAGTTCGCTCGCACCGTCGCGCAACGTCCACTTTGCACCGGTTTCCACGACATCGCCGGGCTTGAAAAATTTCCGCGACAATGCGCCGAATTTTGCCATTGCCTTTTTTGTCTCCGCGAGCGTGTCGCCCTTTTCTTGCGCCGTGTATTTCTGCGTTGCCGAGAGCCACGAGGCCTCAAATTTTTCAAGCGCGCCGTCGAGCGCCTTTATTTTTGCGGGATTCCGGCTTTTCAGCGCGTCGGAATATGCCGAGAAAAAGATCTGCCAGCGGCGGAAATAATAATCTTTCATGAGCCCCGCGAGCTGCCGGTGCGCGTAGTCGTTGAGCATGCCGGTGCGCCCCGTCCACGTCGTGATCATGCGCTTTGCGGCGGTTTCGTATGCGCGTTTTTCCGCCGCCGTTGCGCCCTTTCGTTGCGCCTGCTCGAAAATTTCCCCGAATCGCCACAGTCTGTGCGTTGCCAAAATATCGTCTGTCGCGGAGATTGCGGCGAGAAAGAGCTTGGAATTTTGCTCAAATTTTTCGGCGTTTTTCTTGTCAAATTCCGCCATTGTCTCGGCGAGAAGCGGGCGTGCGAGGTCAGACAAAAACTGGCGCGCGGTGTCCGCAAGGTCGTAGCGGAAAGTTTCCGTTTTGAGGAGTTCGGGATTTTTTTCCGCCGCCGCGACAAATTTTTCCAAGGCGGCGAGAACGTCGGCTGGATTGTAGTAGATGTCGCCGGAGGACCATGTCGAGGCCTTTGCAACCGTGCGCCCCGGGCGCGCACAGAAAATTGATTCCGTGCAACCTTCCTGTTCGCGCCGAGGCGAATAGACGGAGCGCTCCAAAATTTTGAGAGCCTCGACGACGTCGGCGGAATTTTTCCCGTAGCGCCGCAACGCGTAGTCCTCGATCCATTTTTCGAGGTCTGCGGCGTCCATGTTCTCGCTTTTTTTCATCCAAAAGCGGTCGAAGAAAAGGTCGTAAAAAATCGGGTTTGTCCCCGTGCCTTCCGAGAGCATTCCGATTCCGACGAGTTTGTCGAATTCCGGCGCGCGTTGCAGATTGCCGAGGCTTGCGAGCGTTTTCAGGCTTCCGTAAAGCCCGTGGTTGCCGCCGAAATTCAGGAGCTCGCACCACGCCCACGGCGCGCCGGAAAACGAGCGCCGGTTCTCGCCGTTGGAGCCGTTTGCCATGTCGCGCGTGAGCGAGAGAACAAGGCATTTGCTTTTGTCAATACCGGAAAGAAGTTCTTTCGACGGATTTGCGCCCCAGTGCTGAATGAACCACTGCGATTGTGACGAAGCGGCGAGCATCGCGCTTTGGACAGATTTTGCCGCCGCCGCGACATCGATTCCCTTGGAATTTCCGCCCTCGTGGAAAAGGTCGCCGGCGAACGCCTCCGCCTTGATTCCATAAACCTTTTCCAAGTTTTTGTACCAAATTTTTGCGAGCTTCGGGAAGGCGGCGCACGTCGGGTCAACGACTGCCGGCCGCACAAAATCATCGACCCACTTCCCTTGGTCGATGACGCGCAGTTCGCCGAGGCTCCGCTTCGTTTTGTCGGGCAGCGAGCTCTCGAAATCGTGGGGCACGAGCCCGACAAATCCCTGCAACACAGGCTTCATGCCGTTCGCCACCATCTCCGCCACGATGAACTTCCCGAGTTTCGCCTCCTCGTCGATTTGCCGCTGCGACAATGGCCCGCCGAGCCCCTCCAAATTTCCCATGTTCCACCACGCTGCAGCGGCGGGGTCGGGAATGAACGCCGCGATTTTTTCCTTTGGGTAGCCGAGTTCGCGCAGCGTCAGTTGCCAAACTTTTTCGAGCCCTGCCTGAACGAGGGCGTGCGTCACGCCGTTGAGCGACATTTTTTCGATCTCGGAATGCCACTCCGCCTTTCCCCAGAACGCCGACGTGTACGAGAGCGTGCAGTAGTTGTAGGCGTAGCGGACGCTCCATTGCTCGGGGATTTTCAGCGTGCCGGTGAACTCGCTTGCGGGCACGAGTGGCTCGAGCCTGTCGCCGTTCCACGAGCGGTGGATTTTTTGAAAATGTTTTTGGAAATATCCCACGCCGGCGCGGAAATTTATCTCGTTTGCGGCTTTCACAACAATCGCGTCGCCGGAGCGCGTAATCTCGAAGCCGTTTGTCGCCGCGTCTTTTTCAAAGCGAAATCCTGCCTTTGTTGCGGGCGATTTTTTTGCTTGCATTGTGGAGGATTTTTTCTGCGGCGCCTTTGTGGTGACAGAATTTTGCTCGCCCGCCACGGCGACAATGCCTCCCGCGACAATGAGAAAGATTGTTGCGACAACAGAGCGAAATCCCGCGACAATGCCGGTGCGGCGACGATGACGAAAGCTCGCGGGGAAAATCATACGCGGCAGGCGCAGAGCTTTTTGAGCAGGAGGTAAAGCGTCTCCAAGTGCGGCATCGCGACGCCGCGCACCGTCCCGCGACGAAGCGGTTCGCCCCAGATGGCTTCGACTTCCACGGGCTTCCCCGCGCGAAAATCCAAGAGGCTCGACGGCAGATATGCGCCTATCCGCCGCGTGACATCGAATTGCTTCGCGAGGTGCGAATCCGGAATTTCAATGCCGCAGGCGCGGGCGCCGGCTTGCAATTCTTCCATCAGAATTTGCGAGAGTTTTACGAGCTCCGGCGACGCCATGAGCTGCGCGCAATCGATGTTGCCGCCTGCGATTGCGAGGCCGTTGAACGGAACATTCCAGCAGAGTTTTTTCCAAAGCGTCTCCGCGAGCGAGCTCTGGACCTCGGTGCGAAAACCCGCCGCGCGAAAAATTTCCGCGAGAACGCGCGTGCGCTCGCGCGGCGCGCCCTCGCCTTCCGCAATCCACAGAAGCGTCTTGCCGAGATTGCAAATCACGCCTGGCGCAGTGCGGTTTATCGTAACGTAGCAAAGGCCGCCGAGAACGTTTTCGGAGCCAAAAAGCGCGCCGAGCGCCTCGACGTTCCCGAGGCCGTTTTGCAAGGTCAGAATCTGCGTTCCCGCGCCGACGAGAGGCGGCAGGAGCACAGTAAACTGCGAGTTCGCCGTAGTTTTCAGCGCCACGACAACGAGGTCGCAGCGCCCGATTTCCTGCGGTGTTTTGTGCGCGTGAACGCGGACGCGCGAGACCTCGCCACAGTCGTGGAGCTCGAACCCGCGCTCTTTCACGATTTCGTAGTCGCTGCGCAAGAGGAAATGGACGTCGTTCCCGCTCTGCGCGAGCTTTATTCCGTGATACGCGCCAACGGCGCCTGCCCCGACAATCGCAATTTTCATGATGCCTCAGCCTCGTTTGAACAAAACCTTGCCGTTGCGCCCGCCCTCCAAGGCTCGCCCGATTGCGGCTTTGTATTCGGAAAGTGGATACACGGCGTCAACCGCCATTTTCAATTGCCCGCTTCGCATGAGGGCGAAAATTTCTTCCGCGAGCTCTTTGCGCTGCGCCGGCGTCGCCGAGCGATTCCAGCGATCCATCCAAAATCCGCGCAGGCGCAGATCGTTGAAAATCAAGTCACGGGTCGGGAAGCGAATTAGGTCGCCGACCATGCCGCCAAACGTGACGACCGTGCCTGCGAAACCGACCATGCGCGTCAACCGCGAGACCGATTCTCCGCCGATCGAATTTAGCGCGAGCTTCGGCAAATTTGCTTTTTCGCCGACGATTTCCGCGACTTTTTTTATCGAATCTTTTTCCTCGGGCAAAACGGCGTCGGCGCCGAGCGATTTCAAAATCGGCTCCCATTTTTCGACATTGCGAACGAGCGAAATTGACCGCAACCCAAGTGCGTGTGCGATTTGCACGAGCGCCTGACCGAGCGCGGAACTGCCGGCGTTTTGGACGACCCAGTCGCCGCTTTTCAGCTCTGTAAAATCGTGCAAAATGCGCCAAACCGTCATCGGGTTGATGAACGCCATCGCCGCCTGCTCTGCGGGAACGTCGGCGGGGACGCGCTCCGCCAAATCCGCGCGGATATTGATTTTCTCGCGCCACACGCCGGCGTCTTCCGGCATGCGCACGCGGTCGCCGAGCGAGAAATTTTTCACCGCCGCGCCGACGGCGACAACGCGCCCGACGCCCTCGCGGCCGCCAACTGCGGGAAGCTCGCGCAGGCGCCCGTAGGTGCCGCCGATCATGCCCATGTCGGACGGGTGGACGACTGCCGCCTCCAACTCCACGCCGATTTCGTTTTCCGCCGGAGCGGGAACGGAAATTTTTTCTATTGACAAGACGTCGAGCGGCTTGCCGGTTTGCCTGTAAACAATTGCGCGAGCGGTTTCGTTTTCCATTGCCGAGAGATAAAACAACGCGAGCCGCGCGAAATCAACGCTCTAAAACTCCGGCGCGAAATTCTGCGGAATGGCGCAAAAAAAGCTTTACATTGTTGAGTTTTGCGAAAAGTTCCGCGACAATCGGCAGATCTATGAACCGCACATTCCTCGCCGCGTCGCTCGCCGCTGTTCCGGCAGCATTTTTGTATTCCGCCGCCCCCGCTTTTTCCGCAGAGAAACCAAACGTGATTCTCATTGTCGCCGACGACCTCGGCTACGGCGACATCTCCGCTTACGGCGGGAAAATTCGCACGCCGAACATTGACCGCATCGCGAAAAACGGAGTGCGCTTCACGCGCGGTTATGCGGCGTCGGCAACGAGCACGCCGAGCCGCTACGGGATACTTACGGGTGTGTATCCGTGGCGCGGAAATGTCGCGATTTTGCCCGGCGATTCCCCGCTCATTATCCCGACAGACCGCCCGACGATAGCGACGATGTTCCGCGATTGCGGATATCGAACCTGCGCGATTGGGAAATGGCACCTCGGCCTCGGAAAGGGCAATTCCGATTGGAACAAACCTATTGCCCCCGGACCGAGCGAAATCGGCTTCGATTATTCATTCATCATGGCGGCGACAAACGACCGCGTGCCGTGCGTGTATTTCTCGAATGGAAACGTTGTAGGGCTCGATCCGGCTGACCCCATCAGCGTGAATTACAACAAAAATTTCCCGGGCGAGCCGACCGGCAAAAGCAACCCCGAATTGCTGAAAATGCACCCGTCGCCAAACCACGGACACGATGGCACAATCGTCAACGGCATTTCGCGAATCGGCTTTATGAAAGGTGGAAAAGCCGCGCTCTGGGTTGACGAAGAAATGGCAAACGTGCTCTCGGGCAAAGCATTGGGATTTATTCGCAAAAATAAAAAGCGCCCGTTTTTCATGTATTACGCACTGCACCAACCGCACGTGCCGCGCGTGCCAAACCCCAAATTTGCTGGGAAATCGGGTCTCGGGCCTCGAGGCGACGTCATTCTCGAAGCCGACGCGCAGGTGGGCGAATTGTTGGATTTGCTCGAAGCAGAAAAGCTTGACAAGAACACGCTCATCGTTTTCACGAGCGACAACGGCCCCGTTCTCGACGACGGGTATGCCGACGACGCCGTCAGGCTCGCGAAGGAGAAGAATTACTCGCCGACCGGCGGGCTTCGTGGCGGAAAATACAGCCTGTATGAGGGCGGGACGCGCGTGCCGTTTATCGTAAGCTGGCAGGGGAAAGTTGCCCCGGGAGTGTCAAATGTGCCGGTCGCGCAATTGGATTTCTTCGCGAGTTTTGCCGAACTCATCGGCGGGAAAGTTCCCGAGGGGCTCGATTCGCAAAACCACTTGGACGTTTTCTTCGGCGCCAAAAAACAGGGGCGCGAGAATTTCGTCATCGAGGCTCAGGGAAGTCTCGCATACCGCGAGGGCGACTACGTTTATATTCCCGCCCACCCGAAAAAATCTCCGGTGGCGTGGGCAACCGGCATTGAAACCGGCAACGCAAAGGAAGACGCCCTTTACAAAATCTCCGATATTCACACCCCACAAAAAGAAAATATCGCAGGGAAAAATCCCAAAATCGTGCAAAAAATGAAAGCCGCCATGCTCGAGGCAACAGGCGGCAGGATCTGAGCCACGCACTGCCCGAGGCTCGCAACTACCTGCCGCAACGGTGGCGGGTCTGGGGTCTGTGGTGGGAGCCGCGTTAGTGGCGAAATTTGGGTTTAGTGGTAAGACTTTGGGTTGGTGGTGGAGATTGGGTTGGTGGTGGAGAGCGGAGTCAGGCGACGTTCAACGGACACCCTCACCACTAACGTGGACCCCTCCCGCTAACTTAGCGGGAGAGTTGCGCATAAATGCGCGATGTTGCCACCACTAAGCCAAGATCTCACCACTAAGCCAAGATCTCACCACTAAGCCAAGAT
>JAJPZB010000016.1 GCA_021204635.1 Opitutia bacterium
ACGTGGTCCCCTCCCGCTAACTTAGCGGGAGAATCGCGCACTGCGTGCGCGAGGTGAGTTGGTGGTGAGGTTTTTTCGGTGGGTTGGTGGTGAGGTCTTGGCTTCGTTGCCGCCACTGTCCCAATTCCCGCCACCAACCCAATTTCCGCCACCAACCCGCCACAACAATCTCGGCAGCAACGACAACTATGCCGCAACAGACATATGTGCAACAGACCGTGAAAAATTTTAACTTTTGGCTTGACTTTTCCCTAAATAAGTGGGACAAGAATACGCGGTTTTGCATTTTTTATAAAAACCACCCCCAAGTAAAAGAAAAACAAACCCCAAGTACGAACATGAGTAAGTCAAAGTTACTTCTGTCAACTCTCGTTGCGGCTGCCGCGACGATTTCTGCCGCGTCTGCGTTTGCAGGCACGGTCTCAACATACACCGAGGCGTATCAGCGTGGCGAACACGCTGCCGGCAAAGATGATCCGTGGAGTTTCACGGCTCTCGATTTCTCTTCGTTCGCCGGCGAGAGCAATGTAGTGCTCTCCTCTGACGGCACTTCCGACGGAACGGCAATCGACGTTTCGGCGAACAACATATATTTCAACTTGCAGAGCGGCGAAACCGTTACGATAACGAGCGCGAATATCAACGCAGACGACGTAACGAGAAGTACCTATAATAATGTCTCAACCTATTACGCGTTCATCGTCGAAGGCGGGAATGTGGTGTTCTCGGGAAGTGGTGTTAAAATCGAGGAACTTGGTTTGAATTTCAGCGTTGGAACGATGACTTCTGCGACATTGACAGTTACGAACAACGCAAAAGTCGTAACAACTGCATACAACAGTGTAATTGGCTCAAATGGTGCGACGGGAACGATTGCGGTTTCTGACGGTGGCGAACTTTACATGCAACAGGTTACGCTCGGCCTCGCGACTGCGTCGTTGGCGTCTGATGTCAATAGTCTCGGAGCTACGGGCTATTACGATACGCGCTACTTGCAGTCGGATGCGGATTACAACAATCACAAAGCGGGAAATCCCTGGGGCTCAGGCGTCATAGAGGTGACGAACGGCGGAAAGGTTTATATTGGCACGGGAGAAACATCAGCAAATCCTTACCAGACCAAACTCCAATTCAGCAATGGGACAATAAGCGTCGATGGAAAGGGGTCTGCTCTCTACGTTGGCTCGAGCTCTTACTTTGTCATGGGCTCAGAAGTGTTGTTTGAGGACAGCGATGGCAACCCCGTTGCCGGACTAAGTAATTTTAGCCAGACTATTTCCGTAAGTGGAGGCGGGGTATTTACCAACGAGATGAATGGTGATACGCAGACGAAGTTGGACGCTATCGAGATTGGAGCCAACACATATGCTTCCGATAGTGAGAGCAAGGTTGAGGTAACCGGAAGTGAGTCAAAATTTGATCTCGCGGTAGGATCCATCGGCGCATACATCGGGTATTCCGCTGGTGGTTATCAGACCGGTTCTAACGTATGGGTGCCATTAGAAGGCGGAAAAGTGGCGGTCTCTATCTCCGCCACCGATAGCGGCACCTTTGCCGTGACATCCGCCGGCGGCATATACGTGGCGCAAGAAGACGGTGCCGTTTTTAACGATGGAACAAAGTTGAGCTACGGCTTGACTGTCGATATGAAGGCAAGCGACGGCGGGCAAATCTCGTTGGTTTCTACCGATGAAAGTGTCTATTTGGCGACGGGCGAATCAACGGCAGATTCTGACGGCAACACGACCACGAACACGGTTTCTGTGACATCGACGGGTTCCGGCAGCCTCGTGGAAATTTCCGGGCAATCCGTTTATGCGAATACACTTAATGATTCCAACGTGGCAGTGAATCTCGCCGTCAATGATGGCGCCACAATGAAAGTCTCGGCGACCGGCGCTACGGGCGAAATTCAATTGAATCAAAAAACCACCATTACTGTTGGAAATAATGGAAAATTGGAAACCTCCGGCACTGTCAACCTCAACAGCGGAAGCACGCTCTCTATCTCCGACGCTGGAGTATGGTCCGGCGATACCATTAATGTGAACGATGGCGCGGCGCTGAGCATTAACATTGCGGCGGTTGCAGACGGCGACAACGATGCCGCGATTTCTGCGGGGACTGTTGTGATTTCGACCTCGGCAGATGTGTCGGTGGTGGTCGATGTCTCGGCGCTCAAAAGTTTGGATTTGGAAGAGGGCGCCGAGTTCACGGTCAATTTGATCGAATACACGCAGGGCGCGCTGACAGGCACGATTTCGGACGATGCAGTGTCGGTGAGCGGCGACAGTCAAGCCAATTGGGATGTTGTGAGTGTTTCGGCAACAGGCACTATGCTCACGGCTGTGCTCAAGTATGTTCCCGAGCCCTCTATGTTTGGCTTAGTGGCGGGGATCGCGGCACTTGGGTTGGTCGCCACGGCAAGACGCCGCCGGCACGGTCGCAAGGCGTAAGTTGGTGGTGGCACCAAACGCGCGGGCAGGGCAATGCGGTTCTGCCCGCGAAAAGAAAGCTCCTCGGCAAGGATGTGCCGGGGAGCTTTTTTTTGCGGGTTAGTGGTGAATTTGGGTTGGTGGTGAGAGGGGTTTGTGGCGGGGATTTTTTCGGAGGGGTTGGTGGTGGCGGTTGGGTTGGTGG
>JAJPZB010000100.1 GCA_021204635.1 Opitutia bacterium
GGTTGGTGGTGGGGATTTGGGTTGGTGGTGGGAGGAGTTTGTGGTGAGGATTTTTTCGGAGGGGTTAGTGGTGGAATTTGGGTTAGTGGTGAGGGTTGGGTTTGTTGCGGGATTAAAGTCAGGCGGCGTTCCACGCACACACACCTTCACCACTATCATGATCCCCTCCCGCTAACTTAGCGGGAGAATCGCGCATTGCATGCGCGAAGTGTTGCCACCACCAACCCAAGTCCCACCACTAACCAAACTTCCCGCAACAAACCCACGCCTTGCGACGCCACCACTAACCTAAGCCCTCGCCACCAACCCCAATCTCACCACCAACCCGCCAACCCTCACCACCAACCCGGACTTGGGTTGGTGGTGGGATCTGGGTTGGTGGTGGGAATTTATTTCTTCTCCATGATTTTTTTGTACTCGATCGGCGTTACCTTGATGAAGCGCGAACGTTCTTTTTCCCAGTTGTCGAGAATCCTCTTTGCCTTCGGGCTTTGCGTGGCGGTGGCGTGGCGCTCGATCAGGGTGCGCGCCTCCGCCTCGTCCTCCTCCGTTTCGAGCAGGGAAAGCTCGATCATCTCCATGTTGCAGAAGTAGTCGAAATCGCCTTTTTCGTTGTAAACATACGCGATTCCGCCACTCATGCCCGCCGCGAAATTGCGCCCCGTTTTGCCGAGGACGACGACGCGCCCGCCTGTCATGTACTCGCAGGCGTGGTCGCCAACGCCCTCCGCGACGGCGATCGCGCCGGAATTCCTCACGCAAAAGCGCTCGCCCACGCGGCCATTTATGAATGCCGCGCCCGACGTTGCGCCGTAGAGAAGCGTGTTGCCGGCGATGACGTTGGCGTCTGCGCAGAACGTTGTCCCCGCCGCCGGCACGACAGCGATTTCGCCGCCGGAAAGCCCTTTGCCGAGGTAGTCGTTTGCCGCGCCTTCGAGCCGGAATTTGACGCCGCGCACGAGAAATGCGCCGAAGCTTTGCCCCGCGTTTCCGCGAAAAACGTAGCTCAGCGGCTCGCCGGGAAGCCCGTCGCCGCCGTCCGCCTTCGCGATTTTTCCCGAGAGCATTGCTCCGACTGCGCGGTCTGTGTTTGCGATCTCGAAAACGCCGTTGCGCGTTCCCGACTCAAACGCCTTTATCAGGCGCATGTCGAGGACGGACGAGATGTCGAGATTTTGCGGAATCGTCTTGCGGATTGGCGTTCCCGCCGGCACGTCTGGC
Source organism: Opitutia bacterium (assembly GCA_021204635.1). GTDB lineage: Bacteria > Verrucomicrobiota > Verrucomicrobiia > Opitutales > UBA953 > Spyradosoma. Next base: position 1,222 of record JAJPZB010000100.1, read on the forward strand.
GAAAATACGAGGCGCGAGAAATCGATTTTCTTTTCTTTCTCCGTCAAATTTTCGCGGGAAATTTCGAGCAAATCCGTGCGCCCGACGATGTCGTCGAAGTGCGCGAAGCCCATTTGCGCGAGGTTTTCGCGGATTTCTTCGGCGAGGAATTTGAAATAGTTGACGACAAATTCCGGCTTGCCGGAGAACTTTTTGCGGCGCTCCGGATCTTGCGTCGCGATGCCGACGGGGCAGGTGTTTGTGTGGCAATTTCGGCATTGCACGCAGTTCAGCGTGATGAGCAGGGCGGTCGAAAAACCAAATTCTTCCGCGCCGAGCAGGGCGACGAGAATGACGTCTCGCGCGGTTTTCAATTGCCCGTCAGCCTGCAAGACCACGCGCCCGCGCAGGTTGTTCATCACGAGAGTTTGGTGCGTTTCCGCGAGACCGGTTTCGAGCGGCAGCCCCGCCCATTTCACGGAGGAAATTGGCGCCGCGCCGGTGCCGCCTTCCGCGCCGGAAATTGTCACGCCGTCGGCGTGCGCCTTTGCCACGCCTGCGGCAATTGTCCCCACGCCGCTTTCCGAAACGAGTTTCACAGTCACGTTGGCGCTCGGGTTGACGTTTTTCAGGTCGAAAATCAGCTGCGCCAAATCTTCGATCGAGTAGATGTCGTGGTGCGGCGGCGGCGAAATCAGGGAAATGCCGGGAATGGAATGCCGCGTTTTCGCGATGATGTCGTTGACCTTGAAGCCGGGCAATTGCCCGCCTTCGCCGGGCTTTGCGCCTTGCGAAATCTTGATTTGGATTTCGTCTGCGTTGACGAGATATTCCGTCGTGACGCCGAATCGCCCCGAGGCGACCTGCTTGATTGCCGACCTCGCGCTCGTGCCGTCTGCGCGCGGTTTGAAGCGCTCCGGATCTTCTCCGCCCTCGCCGGAATTGCTGCGCCCGCCGATCGTGTTCATCGCAATTGCGATGCATTCGTGCGCCTCTTTGGAGATCGAGCCAAACGACATCGCGCCCGAGACGAAGCGCTTCATTATCGCCTCTGCTGGCTCGACTTGCTCGAGCGGAATCGCGTTGCCGCGCCGAAAATCGAAGAAGTCGCGCAGGAAAATTTTCTCCTTCTTGGAATCGACTGCCGCCGTAAATTCTTTGAATTTCGCGTAGTCGCCTTTTCGCGCCGCCGTTTTCAGAAGCGACACGATTTGCGGCGTCCACGCGTGCGTTTCGCCGCCTCTGCGGAAATGGTAAATCCCGAGGCTTTCGTTCAGCGGATTTTCCGGCGTCGGCGCGGCGTTTTCCTCTGCGGAAATTTTCTTCGGAAATGCGCGGGAATGCGGCTCCAAAACTTCGCGCGCGACATCGTCGATATCGATGCCGCCAAAGCGCGAAATCGTGCCGGGGAAATATTTTTCAATGAGCGAATCGGAGATCCCGATTGCCTCGAACATCTGCGCGGCGCGATATGAGCGCAGCGTGGAAATCCCCATTTTGGAGAGGATTTTTAGCAATCCCTTTGAAATTCCTTTTATGTAATTTTGCTCTGCCGCGTGGAAATCCAACGGCAGTTCCTTCGTGGAAATTTTTTCGTTGATTATCGCGTAAACGAGATACGGATTGATCGCGTTGGCGCCATAGCCGAAGAGAAGCGCAAAGTGCATGGTCTCGCGCGGCTCGGCAGATTCGACGAGGATGTCAATCTCAAAACGCTTTTTGCGCTCGCTCAGATAGTGGTGGACGGCGGAAACGGCGAGGAGCGACGGAATGGCGGCGTGCTCGGCGTCGATGCCACGGTCGCTCAAAATGATGTATTGCACGCCGGAATCGACGGCGGCTTCTGCGCTGCGGCACAGGGCTTCAACCGCATCGGCGAGCGCTTTTCCCGCATTTTCGCCGGCTTCGGGGACGCGGAAAAGCATAGAGATTTTGCGGCTCTTGAAGCCCTTGTAGGCGAGGTGCGAGAGCAGGTCGAGTGCGCGATTTGTCAAAATCGGCTTTCTGATTTTCACGACCTTGCAGTGCTCCGGCATCGGCTTGAGAATGTTTTTGTGCAGAGAGCCGATGTAGCCGGTGAGCGCCATCACGAGCTCTTCGCGAATAGGGTCTATCGGCGGGTTTGTCACCTGCGCGAAAAGCTGGCGAAAATAGTTGAACAGGCGCTGCGGCTTTTCCGAGCAAATCGCGGGCGCGGCGTCGTTGCCCATCGAGCCCGGAGGCTCTGCGGCGCGCAGCGAAATCGGCATGATTATTTCGTCCGCATCCTCTTTTGAATAGCCAAACGCGACGAGATTTTGCACGTAGTTTTCAACGCTTTGCCCGACGTGGCGGCCGCTTGCCAAATTCACGAGATCGACGCGATTTTTGTCGAGCCATTGGCGATACGGAAATGCGCGGGCGAGATTTTCTTTCAGCTCGCGGTCGTAGTGAATCGTCCCCGTCTGCGTGTCAACGAGGAGCATTTTGCCGGGTCGCAGGCGGCCGCGCTCGCGGATTTTTTCCGCCGGAACGTCGAGAACGCCGACTTCCGAGGCGACGAGCAGCGTTCCCGCCTTCGTGATCATGTAGCGCGCGGGGCGCAGCCCGTTGCGGTCGAGAAGCCCGCCGGCGTAGCGCCCGTCAGAGAACAGGATTGCCGCCGGCCCGTCCCAGGGCTCCATGAAAATCGAGTGATATTCGTAGAAGGCTTTCAGGTTGTCGGAAATCGGATTTGTGTCGTTCCACGATTCCGGAATCAGCATTGCGAGCGCGTGCGGGAGCGATTTTCCCGACATCACGAGGAACTCGAGCGCGTTGTCCAACGAGGCGGAATCGGACATTCCTGGCTGCAAAATCGGGGAAAATTCCGCCGCCTCGCCGAGTTCCGCCGAATCGAGCATGGATTCGCGCGCCGCCATCCAGGCTCTGTTACCGCGAATCGTGTTGATTTCGCCGTTGTGCGCAAGCATGCGGAACGGCTGCGCGAGTTTCCACGCGGGAAATGTGTTTGTCGAAAACCGCGAGTGCACGACGGCGATCGCCGTTGCGAAATTCGGGTGGTGCAAGTCAAGAAAATATTCTCCCAACTGCGTCGAGGTCAGCATTCCCTTGTAAACAATGCTCTGCGACGAGAGGGAAACGCAGTAAACGTCGTCGCCCAAATTCGCATCGGCGAACGCGCGCTCGAGCTTTTTTCTCGCGCGAAAAAGGCGCCGCTCCAAGTTCTGCGGCTCTTCTTCCGACGTGATAAAAATTTGCTTTATGCAGGGCTCGCAGCGGCGCGATTCGCTCCCGAGAATTTCGCTGTTCACGGGGACGTCGCGGAGCATGAAAAACTCCAACCCGGGCTCGGCATTGACGACGTTTTTCGCGATTTCAATGGCGCGGCAACGCTTGTCATTGTCGCGAGGCAGGAACAACAAACCCGTTCCGTATTTTCCGCGCTCGGGGACCGGCACGCCTTGAAGCAAGATAAATTCGTGCGGAATCTGCATGAGCAAGCCCGCGCCGTCGCCGGTTTTGTTGTCGGCAGATTCGCCGCCCCTGTGTGTGAGTTTTTCCAAGATGCGGAGCGCGCCCTCGACTATTTTGTGCGACTTCGTCCCGTGAATGTTTGCGATAAGACCGACGCCGCACGCGTCGTGCTCGAACTCGGTGGAATAGAGGCTTTTGTTGATGTCCATTTTTGCGTTAATCGCAAAGCGCAAGAAAATCCATTCGCGCAAATGCCCGCAACGAATTTTTGCGCAACACATGCCTCGCCACCACCAACTCAACTCCCACCACCGACCCGACTTTCACCACCAACCCAATCCGCCACAAGCGCTTTCCCGCGCCACGACTCACTGCCGCCACCACCAACCCGTCTGTGGCGGCAACAATTCGCGACAATGCCGCCGGCGCTCTGTTGTCGCGCCACCACCAACCCCGATTGTCTGCATAAATTTCGCAAAAGCATAAAAATATTATTTTTAACTTGCCCGAAAATTTTGACTTTGTTTGCCTAAAAGCCCACGTCGTGTCGGCGTGTCAAGCCTTTTATAACCCGCATTTAACCAACAAAAATAAACCGCGTAATGAAAAAATCATCGTTGGCAATCCAAGGAATATTTTTTGCGATAGCGGCAATTTCCGGAACATCTGTTTTTGCAGAAGAAGTCGTCGTTGACAGCGGCGCCGACATCGAGTGGTGCACATTTCGCAAGGATGCGACCACCGTTACTTCGCACGCCGGCGCTTCGACCACAATTTCCAACCTCAATAAAGATTCATACGCCTGGGGGTATCTGCCTTACGCAGTCAAACTCGACGTCGGGCAGAGTATCTCCATTACCGCAACTCTTTCCTACACGAGCAAGAGCAGCAGCAGCGAAGGTCCTTTTTATTTCGGGATTTTTAACAGCGGGGAAAATTCGAGGCCGGCAGAGGAAATGGAATTTTCGTCGATTGTCGATGGAACAGGGACCATGACCGGCTTTTTCGCGTGCACTTCCACAAACAGCGACGGCGTGGTGCAGACCAAGGTTTATTCCCGCCACAAGCCGAGAGACGGGTATGGATTTATGGCGACGACGCAGGGCAAAGATTATCTTGTGTTCGATACGACGCCGAGTGCGCTCTCCATGCCGGTTGCCATGGAAGACTATGTCTTCACGATTGCGGCGACGCGGGCGCAGAACGGATACGATGTCAGCGTCAGCGACGGCGTAGATTCTTACAGCATGAATTTTACCGGAGACAAATCGACTGCGGTCTCGGTTTTTGATGTCATCGGGTTTAGAAGCCCTGGCGCCTCGATGACATTTTCCGATTTGAGCATCACGACGACGGGGGCGATTATCGCCATTCCGGAGCCTTCGTTCCTCGGCATGGTCGTGGGGTTTATTGCAATCGTCATGGTCGCCACCCGCCGCCGCAAGTTGCAACGGGCACGTTGACGCGCGCGACAGTCGCGCCGCAAGATTGTCGCGGGAACGTCTTGCAAAGCGCGGTAAAAGCACGAAGATTTACCGCTCGCCTTTGCAAGCAAATGGAGATTGTTCCCGCAAATTTTCCGCCGCCCGGCCCGCAGGTGCTCAACGCGCCGCTCATCAAACCGGACGAGTTGCCGACTTGGGTTGTCGAGCGCGACGCGGACTTTGTGGCGTTCAACAAGCCCGGCTGGGTCGTTTGCCACCCGTCGAAAAATGGTCCGTGGTCGAGCCTGATTGGCGCCGCGCGGGAATGGCTTGGCGCGGAAACATTGCACCTCGTGAGCCGGCTCGATCGCGAGACGAGCGGGATCATTCTCGTCGCGCTCAACCACGCAGCTGCGAGCGTGGCGCAGAAGGCGGTTGAGCACCGGCAGGTTTCCAAGACGTATTTTGCGATTTTGGAGGGCGAGTTGCCCGAGCCGCGCCTTGTCGATACGCCGCTTCGCCCCGACACGAGCAGCGACATTGTCGTGAAACAATGCGTGGGAGACGGCGCGGATGCCCAAACCGCCGTCACGTTTTTTGAGCCGCTTTGTCGCCGAAACGGCTACACGCTCGCGAGAGTGGCGCTCCACACGGGGCGGAAACACCAAATTCGCGCTCACGCGCAACACATCGGGCATTGCGTGGTCGGCGACAAACTTTACGGGAAGAATGATCACCTGTACCTCGAATTTTGCAGGGAGGGGTGGACGCCGCACCTCGCGCGTGAACTCGAGTTGCCTCGGCAGGCGCTCCACGCCGCAAAATTGCAGTTCCGTAGCCCGAAATTTTCGCGGACATTTTCCGCGCCGCTCCCGCAAGATATGCGGGATTTTTGCCGCGACAAACTCGGAATGAGCCCCGCCGAACTCGCCGCCGCAGAAGCGCTCGCCGACTGACTTTTTACACGCGTTTTTGCACGCGGAAACCGGCGAAAATTTTAGAATTGCCCTCCACAAACGTATTGACTAAGTGGCGCAAACAATATTAAATCACCCGCACCATAAATTTCAGCTACGGAGAGGTGGCCGAGTGGCTGAAGGCAACGGTTTGCTAAATCGTCGTAGGGGTCAAACCCTACCGTGAGTTCGAATCTCATCCTCTCCGCCATTTTTTGCCCAAAAAACGCATGACGCGAGAGGCGCGGATGTGCGTTGTTTGGGCTTCCATTTTTTGGGGGAAACGATAAAATCGCGCTCGTTATGAGAGTTATCCCCTACGGTGCTGCCGGAGGCGTTACCGGCTCGTGTTATCTCGTTGAAACAAAACGCTCGAAGATCTTGATCGATTGCGGGCTCTTCCAAGGCTTCGCCACAAGCGATTCCGCAAACCGCGTCCCGGGCGGCATCAATCCGAGCGAGTTGGACGCCGTCGTTCTCACGCACGCGCATCTCGACCACTGCGGGCGGCTTCCGCTTTTCGTGAAAGCCGGCTTCGCGAAGCCGATTTACGCGACGCCCGCGACAATTGACGTCGCAAAGCTGATTTTGCTCGATTCCGCGCACATCCAGGAATCCGACGCCGTCAGAATGAATCGCAAACGCGCGCGGGCGTTGAAAAAGCCACTTGCGCCGCTCTACACGACTGACGACGTGAAAAAGGTGTTCCCGTTTTTTGTCCCCGTTGATTATGAAACGGAGACCATTGTCATGCCAGGCATCAAGTTTAAATTTGTCGAAGCGGGGCACATGCTCGGCTCTGCCTCGGTTGAGCTTTTCGTGAATGATGTCGGGGTGAAAAAGGCATTAATGTTTTCGGGAGATCTCGGGGGCGACAACATGCCGATTTTGCGCGATTCCAAGAAAATTTCTGACGTGAATTTCGACGCGATTTTTGTCGAATCGACCTACGGCGACCGCGACCACAGACCCTATGACGCGACGCTGAACGAGTTCCGCCAACTTCTCGAAGGCGCGATAAAGCACAAGGGCAAAGTGTTGATTCCGACGTTTGCCGTCGGGCGCGCGCAACAGCTTTTGTACCACCTCGGCGATTTCTTCGCGCGCGGCGTGAAAAAAGGTGGCTTGGAAAAAATTCCGGTCTATCTCGACAGCCCGATGGCGATAAAGGCGAGCCGCCTCTACAAAACGCACAAAGAACTTTACGACGACGCAGCGGCGAACAAGACTCACCAAAAATTGCTCAAAGCGGGGCTTTCCACTTTAAAGATTTGTGAGACCGGCGAGGAATCGCGCGCGCTGAACGACCTCGAAGGCCCCTGCATAATCATGGCGGGCGCCGGCATGTGCAACGGTGGTCGCATTCTCCACCATTTTAAAAACAATCTCTGGAAGCCCAGCACGGTTGTCCTGATCTGCGGCTATCAGGCGGAGGGGACGCTCGGGAGGCTCTTGGCTGAGGGACGGAAGCGCCTGCGGATTTACGGCGAGGAAATCGGCGTCGCGGCGCGGGTTTATACGCTTGGTGGTTTCTCGGCGCACGCGGGGCAGACGGATTTGCTGAAATGGCTCGCGCCGCTTTGCGAAAAGAAAAGAAAGCGCCCGCGGGTAGTTGTGATGCACGGCGAGACAAAGCCGCGGTTGGCGCTCTCGGAGAAAATCCACGTCCGCTTCGGGATTACGGCAGTCCGCCCCGCGCTCGGGGAAGAAATTGTGCTCTGACGCAGGCGGGTTGGTGGTGGAAGTTGGGTTGGTGGTGGCAACTTGGGTTAGTGGTGGCAACAATGCTTTCACCACCGACCCAAAACCTCACCACCAACCCTGCCACCACCGACCCGCCTTTGTTTTTGTATTTGTCGATAACCCGCCCCGCATGTTTGAATACAGGGCGCGTCTTCGAGTGCGTTTCGAGAGCGTTGCCGATTTATGAAATGGATTTACCACGAGCCGGATTCGTCTGCCATCCGCGACATCGAGGAGGAATTGGGCCTTCTTCCCTCGATCGCGTCTGTGCTCGTGAAATCGGGCTACGGGCGCGTTGCCGACGCAGAAAAATTCCTCACCCCCAAGCTCTCGCACGTCCTCGACCCCTTTCTCGTGCCCAACCTCGAAGCCGCCGCAAACCGCATAGTCAAGGCGATTGACCGGCGCGAGCGAATCTCGATTTGTGGCGACTACGACGTCGATGGCGTGACCTCGACAACGCTTCTCGTCAGCATTTTGCGGCAATTCGGTTTGTCGCCGGATTTTTTCATTCCGCGCCGGAAGGACGAAGGCTACGGAATGAGCCCCGAAATCGTGAAGCGCATTTTGTCGCACGGCGTTCCAGAGCTCTTTTTGGCGTTGGATTGCGGCACGAACGCGACGGAGGAGGTGCGGACATTTCGCGAGCTCGGTTGCGACGCGATAATCGTCGACCACCATCGCAGCAAAACCACCGCGCAGCCCGACGCCATTTTGGTCAACCCAAATTCCGCATTCGCCGCCGCGCCCGAATTTTCCGCGCTTTGCACGGCGGGGCTGATTTTCAAAGTCATTCACGGCGTCCTGAAACTTCTCCGTTCGCGTAACGACGAACGCGCTTTCAAAATCGTTTTGAAAGAATATTTGGACCTCGTGGCGATGGGCACGATAACGGATATTTCGCCTCTCGTCGGAGAAAATCGGACCATGACCTGGTTCGGCTTGAAGCAGCTCCGAAACACGAAGCGCGAAGGGCTGAAAGCGCTCGTGGCGGCGAGCAATATCGCTGACACGGCGGACATTCTTCCCGTTGACGTTTCGCACCGAATCGGCCCGCGGATAAACGCGAGCGGGCGGCTTGCGGACGCGAGTCTCCCCGTCGAAATGTTCCTTTGCTCAGACGCCGCAAAATGCCGAAGATATGCGGACGAACTGAACGAAATGAACCGCAACCGGCAGGAAATCGAGCGCGCCGCGTTTGAAGAAGCGCTCGCGCAGGTGAAGGAATATGGGACGGCGCGCAACGCTCTTCTCGCCTGCGGGAATTGGCACACGGGCGTCGTCGGCATAATCGCCGGAAAGCTCGCGCGCATGTTCAACCGCCCGTGCATCGTTCTCGGCATCGAGGGAAAATTGGCAAAGGGCTCGGGGCGCAGCGTTGAGGGCGTGAATTTGATTGAGGTTTTGAAGCCGTTTGGCGACGAAATTTTGGAGGCGTGGGGCGGGCACCCGATGGCGGTCGGTGTCACGGTCGAAGTTGCGCGCGTGGGGAAGTTGCGCGAGTTGTTCGACAAATCTGTCGGGGAATTTCAAGCCGCAAATGACGGCGAATTTCCCGAGGAAAATCTCGAGATTGCCGCGTGGCTGAAAACCGCAGATCTCACGAGCGAGCTATTTGACCAAATCGCGAAGCTCTACCCCTTTGGCGAGGGAAATCCGGAGCCGGTGTTCGGGCTTCGCAATGTCGCGATGCCGGCGGGCGCGATTAAATTTGGGGAGGAAAATTTCAGGTTCCAGCTCGTGTTGCCATCGTTGTCGCGGCTCGGCGTTGTTGCGTGGCACAAGGCTGCGGCAATTCCGCCTGCGGGAATGAAGGTCGATCTCGCCATGAAGTTGGCGTGGAATAATTACAACGGGCGCAAATACTTGCAGGCGGAGCTCGTGGATTGGCGTCCCGCGCAGGCACAATAATAACACCGACATCGCGCATTGTTGCGGGTTGGTGGTGGGTGAGTTGGTGGTGAGATTTGGGTTAGTGGCGGGAGCCGGGTCTGTGGTGGCGGCAAAGTGCCACGGGAGTTGGTGGTGAGTTTTTTTTCGGAGGGGTTGGTGGTGGCAACGAAGCCGCCACCACCAAGCCAAATTTCCACCACTGATCCAAGCTTCGCAACAATCCCGCCACTAACCCAAGTCTTACCACCAACCGTGAGGGACGTTAGTCCCGAACAAATCCGTGTGACAAACCATCGTGGCAGTTTGCCGTCACCACAGAGCCGGCTTTCACCTCCGACCCAAGTTC
>JAJPZB010000040.1 GCA_021204635.1 Opitutia bacterium
GTGGCGGGGTTTGGGTTGGTGGTGAGAATTTGGGTCGGTGGAGGGAGTGGCGGGTTGGTGGTGGCAACAATCTCGCGCACGTAGTGCGCGATTCTCCCGCTAAGTTAGCTGGAGGGGACCACGTTAGTGGAGAGGGAGTGTGAAGCTATTTTTTTCGCGCGAGCAACGCGCGGGCAATTCCAATCCCCGCAATGTGGGTTAGTGGTGAGAGTTTGTTGCCACGACAATGATTCTTTACAACGATACCAAATTCTGCATTGTTGCGAGATTTCCCGATAAAACTTTTAAAAATTACTTGACCTGAGAAAAACATTTCAGCAGTCTGCTCAAAGTTGCAAATCCCCTGTAAAACACATTTGGAGTATTATTTTTATGCGTGTCAAAATTCTTGCTTACCTACTATTTTCCTTAATTTCCCTTTTATCGTCAGGATGCATTTACGAGAGAGGGAAAATTTTCAGTAGTGGAGAAAGAGAATGCTGGCGGAAAATTCAATTTGAGAAATCGCAATTTTCTCCCACCGCAGAGATGGACAAAGTGAGTAGCGAATATATCTTTTCCGAAGATGGAGGATATTTAAAAAATGCGCAAACGAGAGGAGCAGTAATATATGGAACCGATCTCGATAAAAAACTTACTGATGAGGGGAAGGCCAAATTTGAATTAGAGAAAAATTTGATGGATAGTGCAGTAGAATTTTCATTTGCGGGCGAAAAATGTATTTTTTTAATGAAGGGCAAAATGGGGTACGCCAAAATTTGCGCGGGTGAAAAATACAGGGCAGAGGTGCAAGAGTTAGTGCCACTATTGAACAAAGATGCGTATCCGGATCGTTTGATAGGAGCAGCTCTGATCCCATTGAAACACAATGATATGGTATTTTTAGCGATTGTTATAAAGAACCGGAGAATTTCGCAATTGTATTCTGTGTATGTTTTAGACGATCACTTTGATGTTGTTTACAAAGACGTTGTTTCCGGGGATGTAGTATGTAGAGTCGGAGCTCTAAAAGATGGCGGTTTCTATGTAGAGGGCTCTCTCTCTGAAAAGGGAACTGCATACAGATTCAAATAAGAAATAATCACAAGAAATTTGAATCAGCCCTACAACTTTGCAGTCAATAATAATCTCGACGAAAACGGCGCTTATGAAAATATTTGGACCTCTTTTCATTGGCTGCTATTTTGCCTCATATCCTGTCTTTTTTATTCTCGCATGGGGAGATGCCGGGTTTCTGATAGCCTCAATATTCTTCCTTTTCACGATTGTGTGGTTTTTGGCTTATTTCTACTTCAAGAAAAAAGGCAAATTGACATCTCCATGGTTGATGCTTCCGGGGATAATAATCGGAGTTTACATTATCTTGGCTTTTTTGTACGAACTCCTCGCACATTTTGACACCTACTCTTTCTCGAAAAGCGATATTTCCACAATTCTTATCGTCATCGCCGCCTTTCTCCCATTCCTGACACTACTTTCAAGGAAGAAGAAAAATTAAAGGCGGATTGTGGTGAATAATGCCTTAAAACTTGCCGCCGTGGAATTGAATTTTGGTTTCGGCGTTCTCGCCAAAGCGTAGGGGACCGAAGCCTTCTGCCTCGGGCATCTCCGTGGGGAAGGGGTTGGCGGCGTCCGAGAACAAGTCCGCATGTTCGTCGTAATACGGGGTTTCTATGCTGAACAGATGTAGGACGCTGTTGTAAACGAAGTCGTGCGAGATTACGCCGAGACGCTCGCGGTTGCGCAGCAGCGTTGCCCAAAGCTCCGGATTTTCCGCCTTGAATTTTTCCGACGCCCAGACGAAAAACAGCACGTGCCGCGTCTCTTTGTTGCGATAACGCCGTCCCCAGACACCACCTTCTCCGAGCGTTTCCCCGTGGTCGCCAACGAGAATGTAAACCGCGTTTTTGTCGCGCAGTGCGTCGATAAATCCGGCGCAAAATTCGTCGAGCGCGATGAACGTGTTGTCGTAATTGTTCACGTCCCTTTCGTCGTTGTATTTTTGTTTCCCGTTGGGCGTGAAAACCGAATGTTTATCAAAGTCGTAGCCGAGAAATGGCACGTGCGAGCCCTCGCCGTAGTAAAGGTAGAATTGTTGTCGCGGCGTGCCATTTTCTGCATCAGCGAGAACCTCCCGAATCTTCGGGAGCAGGGTGCCCGCGAGTTCGTCGGTGCAGACCTTTTTGCGCAACGACTTGAAGGAGAGCATTGTGCCGAGGTCGTCGCGGGTGTTTGCGCCGAGAAAGTGGCGGAGCCCGATTTTCCTGCGCGAGAAAAAGCCGCAGGTCTCGACGCCGTGTTGCCGCAACGCAGGCAGAAATGTCGGGTGGCGAAACGCGTTATCCAAGACTGTCGATGGCGACAAGATTCCGCGCACGGATTCAACTGTTCTCACCGAGAACGAGACGCATTTGGGGAACGAAATCAGGTTGCCGGCGTCCGTGGCAACAAACTTACTATTGTGGTGGCAGGCGGGTTAGTGGCGGATTTGGGTTGGTGGTGGGGAATTTTTTCGGAGGGGTTAGTGGTGGCAAGTGCCGCAGGAGTTTGTGGTGAGGATTTTTTCGGAGGGGTTGGTGGTGGCGGTTGGGTTGGTGGTGGAGAGCGGAGT
>JAJPZB010000152.1 GCA_021204635.1 Opitutia bacterium
ACTCCCTCACCGCTAACGCGGTCCCCTCCCGCTAACTTAGCGGGAGAATTACGTATTGCGTGCGCGAGTTGTTGCCACCACCAACCTAAATCCTCGCCACCAACCCGGCTTCCCGCCACAGGCTCAAAACAGTTCCAACTGAGAATTGCCTTGTTTCTGCTGCGTGTTCGAGGTTTGTGGCGGGCGCTTTTCCGGGTTGGTGGTGGCGGCGGTTTTGCCATTGTTGTCGCCACCGCTGCCGCCACTTTGTGGTGCGTTGTCGCCGTTTGTGGCGAGCGTCTTGCCACCGAGCGCGCGTTTTTGCCATTCCCAAAAATCTGCCTCCGAGATGAGGGGCACGCCAAGTTTCTGCGCCTTCTCAAGCTTGCTTCCCGCCTCTGTGCCGGCGAGCACGAACGACGTTTTTGCGCTCACGCTCTCGCTCGTCTTGCCACCAAGCGCCTCGATCATGCGCTTTGCTTCGTCGCGTTTCAGCGTCGGCAGGGTGCCCGTGAGCACGAAAATTTTCCCGGCAAAAGGGTTGTCGTCGCTGATCTCGGGGCTGTCGGCGCTTTGAATTTCAGTATTGACACCGGCGAGTTTCAGCGCCTCGCAGTGCGCGCGATTTTGCGGCGAGGCGAAGAAATCTGTGACGCTTTGCGCGACAATTTCGCCGATGCCGTAAATTTCTGCGAGCGCGGCGGCGTCTGCCTCCATGAGTGCGTCCAATGTCTTGAAATGCTTTGCCAAATCGCGCGCGGTGCTTTCGCCGACGTTTGGGATTCCGAGGCCGTTGATGAGGCGCCACAAATCGCGCGAGCGCGATGCCGCGATCCCGTCCAAGAGTTTTTGTGCCGATTTTGCCTGAATTTTGTCGAGCCGGAGCAGGTCTTTTTTTGCGAGCATATAGATGTCGGCGGGGTCTCGCGCGAGCCCGAGTTCGACGAGTTGTTCTGCCACGGCCTCGCCGAGATTCGGGATGTCCATGCAGGTTTTCCCGGCGAAATAAATCAGGCGGCGCTTGTGGAGTTCGGGCGTGTCTTTTTCGCGGAGGTACCATGCTGCGATCCGCTCTGTGCCTTTCTCGGGGTGCTTCGGGTCGATAAATCGCTCGGGGCGCTCGGCGTCTAATCCGGCGGCTTTCACTGCTTCGGCGAAGGAAAATTTTTGGGAATTTTCCGCGCGTTTTTCGGGCAGGGCGCGGACGACCTGCGGGATTATTTCGCCGGCCTTTTCGACGATGACGCGGTCGCCGACGCGCAAGTCTTTCGCGGCGATTTCGTCTTCGTTGTGGAGGGTTGCGCGGGCGACGGTCGAGCCGGCGATTTCCACGGGGTCGAGTTCCGCGACGGGCGTGATTTTCCCCGTGCGGCCAACTTGGAGCGTGATCGCGCGCAGCGTGGTTTCCACTTGCTCGGGCGGGTATTTGAAGGCGATTGCCCAGCGCGGCGCGTTGATTTTTACGCCGAGCTCGCGTTGCGCGTCCATGCGATTGACTTTCGCGACGGCGCCGTCGGTCGGGTAGGAGAAATTTTTGCGGAGTTCGCGCAGTTTTTCTATCGCGGCAAATGCTTCGGCGCCGGTGGCAGTTTTTTCAAAAAAATCTGGCACGGGAAAGCCCCATGCGGCGAGCGTCGCGCGCAATTCTTCGAGCGTGGCGAACGAGCTTTCGGGCTCGCAGGCACCCATGCCATACACGAATGTATCCAATTTCCTATTACGCGTTTCGTTTGGGTTTTGCGATTTAATCGTCCCCGCCGTGAGGTTGCGCGGGTTTGCAAAAAGTTCCAAGCCGGCGGCCTCCCGCTCTTTGTTTATGCGGCGAAACTCGTCGTTGCGCATGAAAATTTCGCCGCGAATTTCCAAAATTTTCGGGAAATCTTTGCCGTTGGGAAGCGGCTTCAGCGCGGCGGGAACGCCGGAAATGTTTTCGACGTGGCGCGAGATGTCATCGCCTTCTTCGCCGTTTCCACGCGTCGTCGCGCGGACAAATTTCCCGTTTTCGTAGGTGTATGAAACGGAGATTCCGTCGATTTTCGGCTCGACGACAAAGCTCAATTTTTCCGGCGGAATTGCGCTTTCCACGCGGGCGCAAAATGCGAGAAATTCGCCTTCGTTGTAAGTGTTTTCGAGCGACTGCATCGGCACGCGGTGGCGGTATTTCTCGAAGGCGCCGGTGCGGTCGTCGCCGACGATTTGTGTTGGGGAATCGCCTTGCGCGAACTCGGGAAATTGGGCTTCGAGGCGCTTCAACTCCGCCTTGAGCATGTCGTATTCGTAGTCCGAGATCTCGGGCTCTGCGCGGCGGTAGTAGCGTTCGTCGTGCTCGGCGATTTCTTTCCGGAGTTGGTCGATTCGTGCTTTTTCTGCGGGAATTTCAGGCATTTTCACAAAGTCGCGAGTTGTTGTGGCTGTGGGCGTTTGTTGCGGAAAAATGAAACGCGACAACGCCGAATTTTCGAAGAGATTTTATACGCTTGCGGCAATTTCCCGAGAAAATTTTCCACGCTTTGTGGCGGCGGGTTGGTGGTGGGAGGAGTTTGTGGTGAGGTTTTTTCGGAGGGGTTGGTGGTGGGGAGCGGAGTCAGGCGACGTACAACGAACACACTCCCTCACCGCTAACGCGGTCC
>JAJPZB010000071.1:0-2429 GCA_021204635.1 Opitutia bacterium
GCGGCGTTGTAGAGCGACACCACAAAGGAATTGACTTCGTGGCCGCCCGGCACGCCACAGAAGCGGGCACGGAGGAATTTCCCGCTCGCGTCGCAGATTGAAACGCAGGGCTTGGTGGTGGATTCCGCAGCATCGACGGGGGCGCCAAAGCGGAGCGAAATATTGTCCGAGAGCGACGCGATTTCTTCCAAGAAACGGCGCAGGTCGGCGGAAACGGCATCGTCGCCGAGTTCTGCCGCGAGCTCGATTTTTCTCTCGAATCTCGCGAAAAGCTGCGACAGTTGGACGCGCGCCGCCTCGTCGAAAAATTCGCCACCACCGATTGTCGCGGCGTCGGCGTCTGTCGTGGGCGGATTGTTGTCGGCCGGAGACGCGGCGTCTGCCTTTGTGGCGGGAACGCGGATTTTCTTCGTGGAAATGCCTTCGCGTGCCTTGATTTCTGGCAAATCTTTTTCGAGCGCAGTCGCGGCTGTCGCGCCGTCGGAGACTGCCGTGACAACCTGGCGCAGGCGTTTGCGGCGGAGGTCGCCCGCGACATAAACTGCGGGGACAGTGGTCTTGCCCTCGCTGTCGGCGACGACGTATCCGTCTTTGTCGAGCTCGATTTTGCCTTTCAACAAAGCGGATTCCGGCGAGTAACCGGCGAAGACGAAGACGCCGAATGTGTCGCCGTTTGCCGCGCGAAATTCTTTGGTTTCGCCGCTGCGATTGTTTTTCAAAATGGCGGATTCCGGCGCGGCGCCCCCGCGAAGTTCGAGAATCTCGGTGTTGAAAAGCGTCTCGATTTTGGGCTCTGCCGCGACTTTATCGACGACGCTCTGCGCGCACGAAAATGCGTCGCGGCGCACGAGAAGCTTTATCTTTGTCGCATAGCGCGTGAGAAACAGCGCCTCTTCGCACGCGGCAAATCCACCGCCGACGACGAGAAGTTCTTTGCCGGCGAAAAATTCTCCGTCGCAGGTGGCGCAATACGCCACGCCGTGGCCGCGAAAATCATCTTCGCCTTTGAAGCCGACTCTGCGCGGCGCCGCGCCCGTGGCGACGACGATGCCGACCGCGCGAAAATCCCCGCGCGATGTCGCGACAGTTTTCACCGCGCCCGCGATGTCGAGCTCGCGCACTTCGGCGGCAACAAACTCCGCGCCGAAATTTTCAGCCTGCCGCCGCATCGTGCCCGTGAGCTCTTTCCCCGTCGCGCGCAAGACGCCAGGGTAGTTGACGACTTCGTCCGTTATTGTGATTTGCCCGCCAATGTTCTCCTTTTCGATTACGAGAACGCTGAATTTTGCGCGGGCGAGGTAGATCGCCGTTGCCAAGCCCGCAGGACCGGCACCGACGACAATCGCGTCGTAAATTTCTTTCTGTGAATTTTCCATGAAAATTTTGATTTCGGGTGTTTATAAAAAAGGCAGCCGAAGGCGCGGTAATATCGCGTTCTTTCGGCTGCCAAAAAAAGCAATGCTTGTTGTTGCGAAGAATCAGAGCGCGCCGACGAGGTCGAGGCTCGGTTTCAGCGTCTTGGCGCCTGGCTGCCACTTGGCGGGGCAAACCTCATCGCCGTGCTCGGCGACAAATTGCAGAGCCTGCACGCGGCGGAGAAGCTCGTCGGCGTTGCGGCCGATGTTGCCGGCGACAACCTCGTAGGCAACGATTTTGCCTTGGGGATTGACGACAAATGTCCCGCGTTCGGCGAGGCCTGCATCCTCGATCATCACCTCAAAGAAGCGCGCGAGAACTCCGGTCGGGTCCGCGAGCATCGGGTATTGGATTTTTTTGATGATCTTGGAGGCGTCGTGCCAGGCTTTGTGGACGAAGTGTGTGTCGCAGGAAACCGAGTAGATTTCGCAGCCGATTTTTTTGAACTCCTCGTATTTGTTCGCGAGGTCTTCGAGCTCCGTCGGGCAAACAAACGTGAAGTCTGCCGGGTAGAAGAAGAAGACGCCCCATTTGCCGAGCACGTCTTTCTTCGTGACGGGAACGAACGTGTTGTCTTTGTATGCCTGGACGGTGAAGTCCGTGATTTCTTTGTTGATTAACGACATATTATTTTCTGCTTGTTGTTACTGGTTGATGTAAAAATTTTGTAATTGTTAAAGAATTATAATAATTACGGAAATTTGTCAAGCGGCTTTTTTGCGAAAAAATGCGCTCCCGAAAAATTTCGCGGGGCGCATTTTTTTTGACAAAGCACGTCTGTTGCCGAGCGCTTATTTCGTCGCTTTTGTCGTGGAGGTCGCGGGCGTCGTTGTCGCGGGAGCGGCGGTCGTGCTTGTTGCCGGCGCAGCGGGAGCGGTGATGATGTCCGGCGCGGCGGGGAGACCCGTTGTCAGCGCGGGAGTCGGCGTTGTTGCGATGCCTTCCTGCGGCGGAAATTCTTTTGCGAGAATTGCGTTGATCGGGTCTGTGATGTCGATTTCGGGCGTCCACTC
>JAJPZB010000071.1:2529-10945 GCA_021204635.1 Opitutia bacterium
ATCTCGCCGATGAGAGTTTTGTATTCCTCCTGCTTTTTGCGAAGCTGTTCCACGAAGTCCTTTTCCGTGTCTTGGAGAAGCCGTGCGTCGGCTTGCAGGTTTGCGAGGACAGCCGGCGTCTCAGAGAAACTGTTGAGAACGTTGTCCATGTTTACAACGGCGGTTTTCACCGCCTGGGCGAAAAGCGATCCCGCCGAAACGGCAAGAACGGATGCGAGCATGATGATTTTTTTCAGCATATGTATTTTTTTGAGGGGTTTAATTGTTGAGGTTGTAAAAATTTTGAAGTTCCGAGGCGGCTTTCGCAAGAACGCTGTTTGTCAGAAACTCGTTCCGAATGAAATATTGAAACGCATCCCGTCGTCGTTGTCGTCGGTCGTGTGAATTGGGAAGCCGATGTCGAGGTTCAACAGCGCGCCCATGACCATCATTCGGAAGCCGAAGCCGACGTCGTCGCACCAATGGCGCGGCGAGAAATCGAACGAATCCTCGTTCACGAAGCCGCCGTCGTAGAACACGGCGAAGCGGAGTTGGTCGATGATTTTTATCGTGTATTCGACGGAGACAAACGCGCCTGAGTTTCCGCCCTTGGGCTCGTCGCCCTCGAACGGCGAAACGTATCCGTATTTGAATCCGCGCAAGGAGTATGGTCCGCCGTATTTTATTCTTTCAAAGAACGGCACATAGCTGTTGCCAAAGGCGTGCGTCGTGTCGGCGCGCAGGCGGAGTTTGAGCGTTTGGTCTTGGTAGTCGAAGAGCGGAATCCAGTGCGCGATGTCGAAGCGCAGGTGGTAGAAGGTGCAGTCGCCGCCGAAGGGCCCGCCGGTGAGTTCGTTCCTCAGCGCCACCCGCGTTCCGGAATTTGGGAAAATGTAGCTGTCGCGCGTGTCTCGCGAGAGTGTCAAGCCGCCGCGCGAGAGCAGGGTGTATCCCTTTTCGTCCCAAATGAACTGCGGCATGTCGGAATCTATGCTGTAAATTTCGACGTTTTCGATTTGGTAATACGGCTCCGCGTAAATGCGCTCGAAGAGCCGGCGGCGCGCATAGAGCTTCACGCCGCCGCGAGCAGTGTCGTAGTCGTTGCTGACGTAGTTTTCCACCTTGTAATACGCGTTGTAGCCGACGGCGAGCTCGCGCCCGAAAATCATCGGCTCCTCAAAATCGTGCTCGATGGCAGACGAGCGCAGACCGATTTGCACGCGGAAGCGGAATTTTTGCCCGCCGCCGCGGAAGTGGTTCTTGTAATTGAAAATGTCGAAATTCGATTGGTTGAACTCGATATAGCCCGAGAGGCTTTCGACCGTGGAGAAACTGCCGCCAAACGAAAACGTCCCTGTCGGCGCCTCGCGCACCGAGACCACGAGATCCTTTTGCCCGGGAATATTCGTGTCCGCCGCATTCACGGAGACATATGCCCTGCCGTCGTTCTGGCGGAAATAGCTCGTGTTCTTTATGCGCGATTCGGAGGTTTTCATGCGCACCAAGTCGAAAACTTCGCCTGGCGCAAGAACGAGTTCGCGCAAGATGACCTCGGATTTCGTTATCGTGTTGCCTTCGATTCGTATCGAGCGCAGGTAAGATTTTTCGCCCTCGTCGATGATGAATTTCAGCGCAACCTGCCCTGTGTCGATGTTGGGGCTGCGCTTCACGTTGACGCGGCAATTCAGATAGCCCACTTGCCCGTAGTACTCGCGGATTTTCTCCATCGCGACATTGACCGCGCGCGGCGAATACGCCATTCCCGTCAGCAAAACGTCGTAGTTGCTGTCTTCGCCTTGGCGCGTGCCTCGCGGCGACGTTCGCGCGAGCATTGCGCGAATCGCGTCTTCCGTGAATCTCGCGTGGCTTTTCCCGAGTGAATTGCCCTCGATTTTTATGTCGCCGACGGAATAGAGAATCCCTTCGTCGATGACTATTTCGAGCGAGAGCGAGCCCTCGGTCTCTTCGTTGTTCACCTCGCAATATCCCTCGGAGAGCTCGGAGTATGACTGTCCGTAAACCTTGGCGTCGAGATAGCCCTTGTTTTGGTAGAAATTCACGAGGGCATTGAGGTCGTTTTTATAAACAGAATAGCTGAATCGCCCGAGGTCTCGGATTGGCGAGAATTTCAAAAATCTGTTTCCCGGCCACTCCGAAAAATCGAGCGTGTATGCCCAGGGCGAAGTCTGCATCGCATAGCGCAAATCGGCGTCTGAAAACGATTTGTTGCCGATAAAATCTATCTTTTTAATGCGCGTGTTGAGGTTTTCGACAATCGTGAAAGTGACCCGCGCGGTCTGCGTTTCCTCATCGACGTCTATGCGGTCTGTAATCTCGGCAAACGGATATTTTAGCTCGTATTTTTTCTTGATTCTCGCGAGTGCGCGCGCGACCAAGACGCGGTCGAGCGGCGAGCCGACGACCATTCCCGCCTCGGTGCACTCTTTGATCAATTTGCCTCGGAAAAAGCTGATGATGGAATTGCTGTTGTCCTGCGTCGAATCGTAGCTGTTTACGATGATTCGCTCGTATTCGCCCTGCGCCTCCGGCGTGCCGCTTTCCCACTCTTTGTTGCCCTCGAAGTAAATCCCGACGAGCAACGGTCGCGCAATATAGCTGATTTGCAGCGTCGTGGTGGCGTCGGACGAATTTAAAATCGGGTCGATTGCGACAAAATCGAAAAGCCCCGTCGCGTAGAGCGCGCGGATGGAATCTGCAACTTCCTGCACCGAAATTCTCTTGCCCTCGCGCAGAGAAACGTGTGCGAGAATCATTCCGCGGTCAATCACCGGTCCGCCCTCGTTTTTGCAAACGATGTTATCTACGACAATCCCCGTCGCGCTCGTGGCGATGTCTGATGACCGCGGCGCAGTGGAACGCGAACTCGGTTGTTGCGAGAACGACCGCGACGATTGCGCCAATGCCTGCGCCGGCACGAGTGCGCCCGCCACGACAATGGCGACGAACAGCCACGCAGCCGCCGCGGCAGCGACGAATTTTGCGAGTAAGCCCGATGACTGTCTTGCGATGCCCATCAAAATTCCGGCTCCACCTCTGAATTTTTCGCCGGTGTCTCAAAGCGAGTGATTTGGCTGTGAAAGTGCAGGGGGATTTCGCCGGTCGGCCCGTTTCGCTGTTTCGCGATAATCAGCGTGCGCTCCCGCACGTTGCGCATTTTGTCTTCCTCGTCGTCTGTTGCGGATTTTTTTTGCCCGCGATGCCTGTTGATGTCGATGAGCATGATTACGTCGGCGTCCTGCTCGATAGAGCCGGATTCGCGCAGGTCGCTCGGACGCGGCTTGCGATCCTCCTTGTCGGAATCGCGGTTCAACTGCGCGAGAGCGATGACCGGAATGTTAAATTCTTTCGCCATCGCCTTGATTGCGCGCGACGCCTCCGCGATTTGTTGTTCGCGCGGCAACCGAGAATCCGTGCCGTTGATGAGCTGTAGATAGTCGATGACCATCATGTCGAGTGGCTTGCGAGAGTGTAGCCGCCGTGCCTTCGCGCGAATTTCCATGATCGTCTGCCCGCCGAGATCGTCGATGTAAAGGCTACGCGATTCGTATTCGTCTTTCACGGCGTAGAGTTTTTCGATGTCCTCAGGTTTCCCATACCCGCGTTGTAACCTTTTCAAATCGATGCGCGATTTTGACGCGAAAAGACGCTGCACCAAGTCCTCCGCAGTCATTTCCAAGCTGAACAGCAAGATGTTGCGCGAAGGTTTGTTTTGCTTTTCCCGTGCTTTGTCGAAGAGCGCCGCCTCGATGAAATTCAGCGCGATAGAGGTCTTGCCCATGCCGGGGCGCGCCGCGACGACAATCATTTGCCCGGGGTGAAACCCAAATGTCATCGCGTCGAGTTCGGGAAAGCCCGACGGGATGCCGGAAATCGCGTCGCGGTTTTGCAACATTTTTTGCAAAATCACCATCGTCCGCGCCGTGATTCCGTTTTTCTGGCTCGTGTTGTAGGTGCTGTCCTGGACATTGTCGCCGGCAATCGCGAAAAAAGCTTTTTCTACTTTTTCGAGAATATTTTTTATGTCGTCGGCGTCCGAAAATGCGCTTTCCGCCGTCATTGAGGCGGTTTCGATGAGTTTCCGGCGAAAGTATTTTTCCTTGACAATCTCGCGCCAGTGCGGGGCGTGAACCACTGTCGCGGCTTTGTTGGCGAGCTCCAAGATGAAGCCCGGACCGCCGACATCTTCGAGCTTGCCCATGCGCCGCAACTCCTCCATGAGCGCTATCGTGTCAATGGGCTTGCCCTCCGAGCTCAGGTTGGAAATTGCCTCGAAAACGATTTGGTGCTCCGTCCGGAAAAATGTCTCCGACGTGATTTTTTGCGACTGGCAATCCGCGAGGACATCGCCGCCTTCCGACAAAATTATCGCCGACAACAAGCCCTGTTCCGCTTCTGCGTTGTAGGGCGGGACGCGCGTGCCGTAGATGGACGCGTCGTTCGCGTCCGCGACAACAAACCTCTTTCCCCCGCGAGGGCGACGCGCCGTTGGTCTCGCCACTCTCTTGGACGCCGCCACAGACCCTGCGTCGTTCATCTCGGGAACGTCGGCGGGGGCTTCGTTCGGCTCGAAAAATGGAACGTCGTCGGGCATGTGCGGGTTCGATTGAAAAGTTTTGTCAATTCTGAACAAATTCCCCCGCCTTTGCAACTTTGCAGAAAATATGCCCTTTTCTTCATTGTTGTCGCCACCATCGCCACCGTGGCGACCATTGCATCGTTGCCAGGGTTGGTGGTGGGGCTAACCCGCGTTGGCGCCGTGCCGTTGCGGCTTCCACTTGGCATAGTCGGTGGCGGCAGTTGTGTTCACGGCGTCGGGTTTGTCGCCACAATCGCGCAAAATTTCGGGATGGTGGTGGAAAATCGCCGGATTGTCTCGCAACAGACCCGCCATGTCCAACGTCGTAAATTCCAAGCCAGACGGTGGTGTCCGCCTCAGCGGGAATGCGAAAATTTTCCCGCCGATTTCCTGCGACAACCCCGCGCCCGAGACCTCCGAAAACCTCTCCGCCACCATCCCGCCTTTGACGCCGAGCACGTTGAATTTGCCCATGCGGGATTCCGCCACAATGGCAAAATCGCGCTCCTGCGGAAATGCCTGCAAAATCAATTTCGCCGCAAGCGTGAGGCTTTGAAACGCAAAGACGCGCGGCATCGTGGCGGGCGAGAGCGCGAACTTTGTGCGGATTGCCATCGCCGCAATGCGAATCCCGAGAATCGAGCCCGGCCCTTCGCAAAACAAGAATCCCGGCGCCTCTGCGCGCGGCGAAACCCTTTCTAGCGCGGGGAAAATCCCCTCCAACGCGGGACCCTTTTCATAGAAAAATTGCGCCCACGAGCAAGCGTCTGCCGACAATCTCGCCACAATCGCGCCCTCCGGCGAAGACGCGTCAAGCAAAATAAAATTCCCAATCTCCGGCATTTGCCCGCGCGTTAAAACGAGAATGAAATTTTCACGCCGCCCCACGCCGAAAACGTGTGGTCGGCCTCCGAGAAATCTTTCGTGCGGAACGACTGGTAAACCGTCAGCGTCCAATGCCCGTAGATTATTTCTATGCCGATGGAACTTTGAAACGCGAACGGGTAGGGCTGGATGTCGGTGTCGAAATGGCGAAGCAATTCGCCACCGAGCGTGACGTCGTAGATCATGGCGTCGCCCTCAAAATCCCAAAACGCGTAGATGCTATCGACCTTCGATTGAATGGCGACCGCCGTGCTTTGGCGCATTGGCGTGTAGCCGAAATTTTTCGGCAAATTGTATCCAAAACGCAATTGCGCGCCGGCGGAAAGCATTGTCCTGACCGTCCCGAGTTCCGCAAAACCGCGGCAAATGAGGTCGCTCCCCCAGCCCGATTCCATTTCCCCCGCGAGAACAAAGCGCGTGCGGACCTCGCCGAGCAAATTTATCCCTGGCTGGTTCGGCACCTGCGAATCCCAGCCGTTGAGCGTTTCCTCGCCGATGAGGTGGTGAAAATCGCGCTGGATGCCGTGCGCCATCGACGCCCGCCCGACTGCGCCAACCTGCAATTCCGTCGAGAACATGATGTCGTCTTCCCAGACCGAGCGCCCCGCCGAAACGTAGATAAATCCGGCATAAGGGTGGTCGTTTGGTGGCGCGGCAGGGGCGACGTGGTCCTTCGGCGAATACATTTCCTGCCCGAAAGTGAAGAAATAGGCGCCTTCTTCGCCATTGTCGCCGCCGAGCGTGTATGCGAGCCGCGTGTGGTTCGTGTAATACTTGTCCGACCAACGGCCCCAATAGTCGTCTTCGTCTGCAACCGAGAATGTGTCTGCAAAAACCGAACAGGTAAAAACGGCGGAAAACGCTGCCGTTGCCGCGATGGTCGGGATATACCTCATCTGAAGGGGCAACGCTATCAATCGCGCGAAAAATTGCAAACACCGAGTTTTATTCGTTGACTTTTCCCGCGCCAATATTGTCATATCGACATTTCAAAAAATTTTACAGAAGACCGTAATGGCGAACATCAAGTCTGCACAGAAAAACATTCGTAAATCCGCGGCAAACGCGAAGCGCAATCGCGCCGTGAAAAGCCGCGTCAAGAGCGTCGCGAAAGCCGCGAAGGCCGCAGTGGCGTCCGGCAAGGCCGAGGCGGTGAAGGCCGTTGCTCCGGTCTGCGCTTCCGTTTTCGACAAGGCGGCAAAGTCCGGCGTTATCCACCCGAACAAGGCTGCGCGCATGAAATCGCGTCTCGCAAAAGCGGTGAATGCGGCTGCGAAATAAATCCGCTTTTTGAACTTGGAAAACTCTCTTTCTTCCGCGGAAAGGGAGTTTTTTTGCGCAAACCTGCATGAAGTGCGAACAAATCGGGTTTCCGGCGGGAACGATTTCCGAGGCTCCCGCGAGGGTGCCGCTCATATTTGCCGGCACCGGCGCCTTTGCGCTTTCGAAACCCGCCGGCGTCCCCGCAGAAAAAATACTCGCAGCACTTCGGGCGCGAATCGCGGCAGGGAAAAATTTGCCCTGCGAATTGCACGCCGAAAAACCGCAGATTGTCTTCGCCGCAGACACCGAGGCATCGGGAATCGTCTTGTTCGCCGACAAGGAAACGACGGAATTTGAGACTTGGCGCAACGCACTCGGCTCTTCGCAGATCGAGCAAACGTTCTTGCTGCTGGCGCGACAAAACGACGCCACCACCAACCCGAAATCGCCACCACCAACCCGCGCCTCCGAATTTTCCTGCGAGCTCCCCGTCGCAAAGCATTTCTCCGAGCCGCGGGCACTCGTGTCGCACAAAACGGGGAAAAAATCGCGAACGACATTCTCGTGCGAGGAAGCGTTCCCTCCGTGGGGTTTGTGGCGGGCCACAACAATGTTCGCGCGATTTCATCAGTTGCCGCTGCACGCCGCCGAATCCGGAATCCCGATTGTCGGCGACGAAATCTACGGACACGTCCCCGCGATAAAAATCTCCGAGCTGCGCCTGAACAAGCGCCTGAACAAAGGCGAAGACAAAGCGTTTTACGCCGCGCAATGCCTGCATTTGTGGCGCGCCACCGCCTCGTTCACCACCAACCCGCCGCAAAATTTTCCACCACCATTGACGATTGTTGCGCCGCTGCCGGCAGGCTTTGAATCGCTAATCAAAAAGCTGCGACAATGCCGAAATTCACCACACACCCACAGATGAATGCCATGAAAATTTTGCGCAGATTCCTCATTGTGGTGGCAACCGTCGCCGCGCTTTTCCTCGCGATTGTTGCGCCCGCAACGGTGGTGGCAACAAAGCCCACCACCAACCCGCAAAAGGCGGAAAAATTGCGCGTTGTCGCGAGTTTCTCCGTGGTCGCAGACTGGGTGCAACAAATCGGTGGCGACGCGGTCGAGGTCGTTTCAATCCTGCCACCAAACGTCGACAACCATTCGTATCAGGCGGCGCCGCGAGACATGAAAAAACTCCGCGACGCCGACATTGTCGTCGCCATGTCGCCAAAATTTGAGAAATGGCTTGACGAAATCGCCCGCGACACCCTCGCGAAAAACCCCGAGAAATTCGTGTTCCTTGCGGACGATCTTCTCACAACAGACCTCGGTGGCGACAATGCCATCGACCCGCATTTCTGGATGAACCCGCAACTTGTTGCGGAAAAATTTTTGCCCGTGATCGAGCGCGCGATAAAAATCGAGAACGCGGAGTATGTTGCGGCTGTCGCGGCGCTGAAACGCGAGGGCGAAAGCGCGTTCGCCACTATCCCGCCGGAACGCCGGAAAATCGTCATCTACCACAACAATATGGCGAATTTTGCCAAGTGCTTCGGCTTCGAGATCGCAGGCACAATCTTGGATTCCGCGACAACAGAGGCCGCCGACCCGTCCGCGAAAAAATTCGCCGCGCTCGCCGCCACAATCCGGCGCGGGAAATTCCCAATCTTCGTTGACAACACAGTTGACGAC
>JAJPZB010000015.1 GCA_021204635.1 Opitutia bacterium
TTTTTTTTTGTGTTCTCCTTGTAAACGGCTTGCCAATTCTTATCCTTCCGCTAAAAAATTTTCCCTTTTTTGCCCCCCCCCCCCCCCCCTAACATGTCAAGCAAAATTTTACAGAAATGTTAAATTTTGCTCACCACCAACCCTCTATGTTGCCGCACGGGTCGGTGGTGAGATTTGGGTTAGTGGTGGCACGGGGTTTGTGGTGGGACTTGGGTCGGTGGTGGAGGTTGGGTTGGTGGTGAGGGCGTGGGTCTGTTGCCACCACTAACCCACGTCGCCACCAACCCAATTCCCACAACAAACTCTCACCACCAACCCTCCACCACTAACCCAATTCCTACCACCAACCTGCCGCCACGATCAGGGCGTCTCGATTGACAGCGCGGGCGCGAATGATATTGCCTTGGAAAATTCGGGCGGCGGGAGTTGTTTGTCGAACCAGGCGGCAAACGCAATTATGCCGGCATTGTCGCCGGTGTGTTTTGGGTGTGCGAGGAGGAGCGGCACGCGCTTGGAATCTGCGATCTCGCGGCATGCAGCCCGCAACACATTGTTGTTCGACACGCCACCACCGAGCCCGAGGCTCGCGTAGCGTTTTTTTTCAAACTGCACTGCGGTTTTTTCAGCGAGTTGCCTCACGATTGCGGCTTGGTAGTCGGCGCAAATTTCCGGCAGGTTGGTGGCGAGTTCGCCGTCGGAAATTTTTTCGAGTTTGTAGCGCAGGCTCGTTTTCAGTCCGGAAAAACTGAATCGTGGCTCGCGCTTTATTGCGTCGCCGCTCGGGAACGAAAATTTTCCGTGTTGCCGCGCGAGTTTCGCCTGTTTCTCGATCAGCGCCCCGCCCGGGTATGGCATTCCGAGCAACTTCGCGCCTTTGTCAAACGCCTCGCCCGCCGCGTCGTCAACCGTTTGCGCGAGAATTTTAACCCTGCGATTTTCATCGACTTCGACGAGAAGCGTGTTCCCGCCTGAAACCACGAGCCCGAGGTGCGGGAAAAGTGCCGCGCACGATTTTTCAAAATTCGCCGGATCGCTTTCGTGGAGCGGGATAAACGGCGAAAATAAATGCCCGCGAAGGTGGTTCGCCGCAATGAGCGGCTTCCCGAGCGACAACGCAACCGTGCGGGCGAGCGCAATCCCGAGCGCGAGGCAACCCGCGAGCCCGGGACCGCGCGTGACCGCGACCGCGTCTATTGTTGCCGCGGCCGCCAAAATCTCCGGCGCGACATCGCGCAAAATGAGCGGGAAATTTGTCAAATGCTCTCTCGCTGCAAGTTCGGGCACGACGCCGCCATACTGCGCGTGGAGCGCGATTTGCGTGCTCACGCGCTCGAGCTCGAGGCCGCGCGCGGAATCAAAAAGCGCGAGCGCGGATTCGTCGCAGGAACTCTCAAATGCCAAAATTTTCATCTCGCCTCATCTCCATTCGTGCTTCGGATATCGTCCTTTTAATTCTTTTTTCACGCTTTCATAAGACGTTTTCCAAAACGCGTCGAGGTCGCTTGTGCGTTGGAATGTGCGCCGCGCCGGCGATTGCACCTCGATGACGAGCGGCACGCGCCCGCCACAGACCCGCAGCTTCGTGCCGTCGGCGTCGTAAAGTTCTTGGACAGTGGCGGCGACAACGGCCTCGCAGTCTTCCGTGTAGCAAATTTTCGCGGGATGCTTTTTGTGCGGCAGCGAAATTGTGTCGGGGAGAGTTGCCGCAATTGCCGCCGCCTGCTCGCGCGTTGTCCAGCCGCGAACCGTTTCCCAGACGGGTTTGTTGCGAATGTCTTTATACGATGTTGCGCCGAGGCATATTTCTTCCACGAGCATGCGGCGCGCGTCTGCGTCGATTGTTGCAATTTCGAGCTCGGGGCAATGTTTCGCGGCGAAATTGACTTTGCGAATCCACGCCTCGACGCGGTCGTCCCAGGCTTCGAGCCGTAGGCGACCCGCGAGAATTTCCTCGGCGAGTATCTTGGAGGCTTCGTCGCTCGGGAAGTCCGGCAACAGCTTTGTTGCGAGAACGAGGCCGCGAAAACTGCGCTCGCGCAAGGTCAGCACGCGCTTCTGCACGGCGTCGTAGCGCACGTTCGTCGCCTCGGAAAATTCGTTCGGGAAATATTCTCCCAACCACGATTCTTCCACCGCTGTCGCCAAATCGAGGAAAACCGTGACTTCGCCGCGCGTTTGTATTTCGTCAATTTCTGCGGCAACAAAGAGCTTCGCGCGTCGCGCGGCACTCGTTTTCCTGAGCTCGCCGACGCGCCCGTGAACGAGGCGGCAACGAAGCGTGCCCTCGTCGATTCTGCGCGCGAGGTGCGAGACAAACCCGAGCAAGACGCAGCGTGCAATTCTTTGTTGCAGCGGCATTTCTTCTCCCGCCACCACAATGCCGCGCGACAACGATTCCGGGTCGGTGGTGGCGGAGATTTTTGGGTCGGTGGTGGCGGGTTTGTTGCTGCGGGATGTCAAGCTTTTTGCTTCCGCGATTTTTAAAAATTGCTCCGCGAGTTTGTCGGCTTGCCGCGCCGCAACAGAGTGGATTCCCCATTTCCTGCAGAACTCGTGGTCGAAATTTTTTCGCCGCGCCATGCCGAGAAGCGTCAGCCGGTGCGAGAAATCGGAATCAGCCTCGCCGAGAAGTTCGTCGCGCTCGGTGGCGAGGCGTTTGTTGTCAATTTTCAGCATGATGTCGCGGCCTTGCGAGAGCGCGGCGATCATCGCGATCTGTTGCGAGCAATCGAGTTTTTGCGCGGCAATCATCATGCGCGAGTATCGCGGGTGGAGCGGGAATGCCGCCATTTGCCTGCCGAGCTCGGTAAGCGCGCCATTGTGGTCGAGAGCGCCGAGGTCGCGCAAAAGCTCTTCCGCGTTGTCGATGGATTTTTGTGGCGGCGCCTCAAACCACGGGAATGCCGCCAAATCGTTTATCCCAAAGCTTTTCAGGAGCAGGGCGGTCTCGGAAAGTTCGAGCCGCAACAGTTCGGGAACGTCTCTCGGCGCGCGGGAATTTTGGTCCGCCCGCGACCACAATCGCACGCAGCGCCCTGGCGCAGTCCGCCCCGCACGCCCCGCGCGTTGGTCGGCGGAACTTTGTGAAATCGGCTCGATCAGGAGCATGTTTATTCCGCGATGTGGGTCGTGGCGCGCGATTCTCGCCAAGCCGGAATCGATGACGACGCGTACGCCCGGAATTGTCAGCGAGGTCTCGGCGACGTTTGTCGCGACGACGACCTTTCGCGTCCCTGCCGGCGCGGGCGCGACCGCGCGATCCTGCTCTGCTGCGGAAAGTTCGCCGTAGAGCGGCAAGACTGCGCACTGCCTGCCCTCCGGCGTTGCCGCGATTTCCGCAATCGTCTTCGCGATCTCGTAGCCGCCTGGCATGAAAATCAGGAAATCGCCCTCGGGCTCTTCGTGGAAAACTTTGCGAAAAACGGCGGCGGCGTGCTCCCAAACCGCATAGCGCGGGAGAAAGCCGTTGCGCTGCCGCGCGCCCGCGAAATTGTTTGTCGCGGCGGAATACTCGATTTCTACGGGAAATGTGCGCCCCGACGCCGTGAGCTTTTCGCAAGGCGCGAGCCATTTTTCCAACGCGGCGACATCGAGCGTTGCCGACATCACGATGATGAGCAAATCCGGCCGCGTGCTCTCCTGGATTTTGCGCGCCATCGCGAGCGTGATGTCGGAATAGAGATGACGTTCGTGAAATTCGTCAAAAATCACGGCACCGACATCGTCGAGCGCGTTGTTGTCGCCAATCATTTGCCGCAACAACAAACCTTCCGTAACGAACTTTATGCGCGTTGCTGCAGATTCCACGCGGTCGAAGCGGATTTGATACCCGACCTCGTCGCCGAGATTTTGCTCGCGCTCCGCAGCGATTCTCGCGGCGAGCATCCGCGTCGGCAGGCGGCGCGGTTGCAAGATCACGACCTTTTTCCCCGCCGCCACAATTCCGTCGTCAATCAAAAATTGCGGGATCTGCGTGGATTTCCCTGAGCCCGTGGGCGCCTGCAAAACCACGCGCCTCGTCGCCGCGCAAACCGCTTTCAGCCGTTCGCGCAACTCAAAAATCGGGAAACTCTCTCGCGGCGTCTCCGCCCGCGAACACGCAATTTTCATTTGGACAAATTAAAAATCAACGATTGTGTGCGCGGGCATTTTTTTTGCGAGAAGGGGGTTTATCTTCGTGCAAAGCCAGAACAACCTCGTTTGTCGTTTCTTTTGCATGAACGACCGAGAACGGAACGTCGTCGAACTCGCTCAGACGTTTTTTTGCAACATCAATGGCGACATCGGATTCATCTATTCCAATCCATCGGCGGTGGAGTTTTTGGGCAGCGGCAAGAGTTGTTCCGGAGCCGCAGAAGAAATCCATTATCAAACTTCCGGCGTTAGATGATGCCGAAATTATTGAAGCGAGCATGTCGCTGTTTTTTTCTGTTGGGTAAATCGGATATTGGGGATCTTTGAACTCCCAAATGTCTTGCATTTTTTTTCCCTGCTTCGAGTCTGCGAATATTTTTCGGCGCGGGTTTCCGGTTTGAGACCACTCTATTTCGCCGGCTTTGTCCAATTTTTCAAGCTCGGCGGGGGCGGAGCGCCAGTGACGCCCCGGCGGAGGGAGCAAGCCCTTGAATCGTCCACCTGTCGGGCCATTGCGCGTTTCCCCCGGCGCATGTAAGGGGATTGTCGTGTAGGCGCGTCCAGCGGCGTCAATTTTTGGGAACAGGCGAGCCAGATCGTCGTCTGAGTATCCTGTGCACGGATCATTCCAAATCGGATTATCCGTTTTGGAATAAAACAAAATTAAATCTTTTATATTACCGTATGCTTTACGTGAAAAATTTTTGGGATTGCATTTTATTCTCGTGATGTCGTTTCGGAAATTTTCTATCCCAAAGATTTCATCCATGAGCACTTTGACGTAGTGCCCAATTTTGTAGTCGATGTGTAAATATATTGAACCCTGCTGCGAGAGAAGTTCACGTGCGAAAATCAGTCTTTCCCTCAAAAATTCGAGAAATTCCGCGCCGGTTCTTCTGTCGGCATAGGCGAGAGCATCCGATTTCCTCGCGCTGATCGTGCTCACCCTTTCTTTTCCGAGCATAAAATCAGAATTCGTCGAGAACGGCGGGTCGATGTATATAAGATCAATGTTGCCGCAAATTTCGGGGGTTTCCCACAGCGCCCGCAAGACGGGGAGATTATCTCCGAGGATTAAGGCGTTTTCTTCCGGCGAAAATCCGTATAGTTTTGCGACAGGCGTAGCGGAAAGAATTTCGCGTTTATCTTTTTTCCCTTCGTATGAAATGTGCGGCATGAAATTAAAGCGAATTTAGGAAATCGCGCAGGCATAGCGCGCTCATGATATATGCGTTTTCCTGCGTGATTTGTTTGAATAATTTGTCTCTGCTCCGGATATAGCAAACGCCATCGGCGATGACGATTTTTTCGGCATTCCCTTCGATTGGAGTTCGCAGCGTTGCGAGAGCATCCACCAATTGCGCGTTTTGATGACCACCAAAATCCGTGAGAAATTTTGCCTCGCCAACAATGATTTTGCCTCTTATGCGGGCAACGAAATCTATGCCTTTGGGGCGGGAATAATTGATGCTTTCGGCGCACCAATTGGCAGCCTGGGTGTCGCTTGCGTCCATGACGGCATCGCGATTTGTCTTTGAAAATTCTTGCGGCGAGAGCACAGGAAAGCCGAGAGAGCCCTTTTTCAACCAGTTCCTGAAAAGTGGACCGATTTGGCGATTCGTTTCTTTGGGCGCTTCGCAGCGTTTCCTTACTTCCGAAATTCCCAACTCATACAAGCGACCGCAAATTCGGGCGATTGTATGAGGGTTGCGCTCTATCGCGGAGGGATCTTTTCGTAGATATGGCACGTAAGAATCTTTTACGGGAAACAAATCTAACGCTAACAGGGAACGCACCAAATCTGCGTCGGATCTCGCTTGAAAATTTTTCTCCACGACTGCCCACAGCGCTTCGTCTAATTCTCGGCTTAATTCGGGGCAAAGCGGATAGACTCTGAAAAGTTCGTCTAAGTAGTTTCGCTGGTTTGCGAAATCGATGCTTCGTTGCGTCCAAAAATTCATCGGGCGTTGGCTTGGGGGTCAGAGGCGGGATTCGTGGAAGAGGGTGCAGAGGTGGAGGCCTGCCATGCGGACTGCGACGCCGTTTGTGACTTGCTTCAGGATTACGGAGCGCGGGCCGTCGGCGATTTCGCTTTCGAGTTCGACGCCGCGATTTATCGGACCGGGGTGCATGATTATTGCGTCGGGCTTCATCCACGCGAGGCGTTCTTCGTTGATTCCGAAGAGCGCGGTGTATTCGCCGAGAGAGGGGAAGTGCGTCGTCGTTTGGCGCTCGTGCTGGATTCGGAGGAGCATCACGGCGTCGGCTTCGGCGAGCGCGTCTTTGAGGCTGTGGGCGACGCGGACGCCGGCGTAGTTCGCAAATTCCTGCGGAACGAGCGTGACCGGCCCCGCGAGCGTGACTTCCGCCCCGAGTTTTGTCAGGCACTGAATATTTGAGCGTGCGACGCGCGAGAAGAGAATGTCGCCGAGGATTGTGACTTTTTTGCCGTGCAGGTCGCGCCCGAAGTGTTCGCGCAGCGTGAACGCGTCCAAGAGCGCCTGCGTCGGGTGTGCGTGCGCGCCGTCGCCGGCGTTTATCACGGGCACGTCAAGAACTTTCGCGAGGTATGAGGCGGCGCCGGCGGCGGAGTGGCGCATTATCACCATGTCGATTCCCATCGCCCTGATGTTCATCGCGGTGTCGCGCAGGGTCTCGCCCTTTGTCCGCGAAGAAGTAGCTTCGTTGAGCGTCAAAATGTCTGCGCCGAGATTTCGCGCAGCAGTCTCGAAGGCAGAACGCGTTCTCGTTGACGGCTCGAAGAAGAACGTGCCGACAGTGTGATTTTTCAGCGTGTCGAATTTTTTTCTGGAGCCGAACGAAGCCTTAAAAGTTTCGGCTTGCGCGA
Source organism: Opitutia bacterium (assembly GCA_021204635.1). GTDB lineage: Bacteria > Verrucomicrobiota > Verrucomicrobiia > Opitutales > UBA953 > Spyradosoma. The sequence goes on from JAJPZB010000015.1 coordinate 6,983, forward strand.
AGAGCGTTTCGAGTTCTTCTGGCGCGATCGACTCGATATCGATGAGATCTTTTCGGTTCCAAATCTGCTTGCTCATTTACTTTGCGGATTTTCTCCAAGCGTTTTGCTTTGTCAAATTTTTCAACGCCGCCTTGCGGAAAAGCCTCCCGAATGGCAGGATTTTTGGCATGAAAATCGCGATAATCGGCAGCGGAAACATGGGCGGTGCGATTGCCGCAGGGCTTGTCACAAACGGGATTTGTGGCGCCGGCAGCGTCGTGTGCACGGCGGCAACAGAGGCGACGCGCGAGAAAATCTCGCGAGCGATTCCGGGGATTGTGGTGAGTGGCGACAACAAGGTCGCAGTCGCAGGCGCAGACTGGGTTTTCATCTGCGTCAAGCCTTGGCTCGTCGCGCAAATCGCGGGCGAAATTCGCAACAATCTCCAGCCGACAGCGGCGATTGTCTCTGTTGCGTCGGGCATCGATTTTGCATTTTTGAAAAACGCGTTTGTTGCCGGCACGAACCGCGCGCTTTTCCGCGTCATGCCCAACACAGCGGTCTGTTGCGGGCAAAGCATGACGTTTGTTGCGGCGGAAAATGCCTCGCGCGAGCAGTTGGAAAAAGTCGTTGAAATCTTCGACAAACTCGGCAAGACGCGCGTGATTACCGAGTCTCAAATGGCGGGGGCAGCGGCTCTCGCGTCGTGCGGAATTGCGTTTGCGATGCGCTACGTTCGCGCGGCGTGCGAGGGTGGCGTAGAGCTCGGTTTTCGCCCGCGCGAGGCTCGCGAGATCGTGCTCCAAACCGTGCGCGGCGCCGTTGAACTTCTCGAAAAAAGCGGCGACCACATAGAGGCGGAAATCGACCGCGTGACGACGCCCGGCGGGATTACCATTCGCGGCCTGAACGAGATGGAGGCAAACGGCTTTTCAAATTCCGTAATCAAGGGCTTGAAAGCCGCCAAACAATGAGAGATAAAGGCGGGAAGGCAGGATACCATGAGACGCATTACCGTAAAAATCGGCTCAAACGTCCTCGCTCGCGACGACGGCACGCTCGACGTCACGCGGATGTCTGCGATAGTCGATCAGATTGTCGCGCTGAACAGGCGCGGGATTGAGGTCATTGTCGTGTCTTCCGGCGCCGTCGCCTCGGGGCGGAACGAATTGCAAATTCCCGCCGGCGACCTCGACGCCGTCTCCGAGCGGCAATTGTTTTCCGCCGTCGGTCAGGCGAAGTTGATGAATCGCTACTTCGACTTTTTCCGCAGCAACGGAAGCGCATGCGGGCAGGTGCTCACAACAAAGGAATTTTTCACGACGAGGTCGCACTATCGGAATCAAAAGCGCTGCATGGAAGTGATGCTCGCGAACGGCGTCGTGCCCGTCGTGAACGAGAACGATACGATTTCCATCACCGAGTTGATGTTTACCGACAACGACGAACTTTCCGGCCTCGTCGCCGAGATGATGAGCGTCGATATGCTCGTGATTCTCACCTCGGTTGACGGGATTTTCGACGGCGACCCGACGGTGCCGGACGCAAAGTTGCTCCGCGAAATCGCGCCCGACAACGACGATTTCTCGAAATACGCCACAACAAAGAAATCGCAGTTCGGCCGCGGCGGCATGACGACAAAGTGCAAAATCGCGCACCGCGTCGCCGCGCTCGGAATCCCCGTCGTCATCGCGAACGGCAAGCGGGAAGACATTTTGCTGAAACTCATCGACGACCCTGAAAACACGCGCTGCACGCGCTTCCTCGTGCCCGCAGACGCGGAGCTTAAGCGAAAAACTTACGCTAAGCGCGAAATTTTTGTCGGTTGCGAAGTCGAAAAAGAAATCCGCTCGGAGCACCCGCGAAGCATTTTCTCGAACGACATTTTGCGCTTTGGTGGGGAATTTTTCCGCGACGAACTCGTCCGCATCGTCGATGAAAAGGGGAAAGTGATAGGTTTCGGGAAAATCTTGTGCAGCAGCGCGGAACTCGCGTCGGCGATCGAAAATCCGGCGGAAGAACCGCTCGAAGTTATTCCTTGCGACTACCTGTTTTTCGACTAATTCCCGCGCGGCATTGCCAAACTTTTAGTTTTGGCAAGCCCAAAAAGGCTTGAATCGGGCAGTAAATTGACTACAAAAGTGGCTTCTTTTTGGTTAGAAAATTAAAAACTTCAACCCAAAGTAAAGATGAACAGCAAATACACAAAATTCCTATTAACAGCGGCTCTCCTGCCCGCAGTTTCCGCGTTCGGCGGCGTTTTCGTCTTGACAGACGATGCATGCCCCACCGAGAAAGGCGATACGGAGATTCACTTGGAGTACGATGGTTCGTGGACGACGCACTACGGGAAAACTCTCGCAAGCGATATTGGCGTCGAAGTCGCCTATGGCTTGACGGAATCTCTCGAGGTCGATTTTTCGCTCGACTTCGGCTGGGATTACAACAGCAACCACGCCAGCCACGTTAACTTCAACGGGCTCTCGCTCGGCTTTAAGAATCAGGTTCTCGACCCTGAGTCGAACGACGCGCCTTTCGGGGTTGCGCTCATCGGCGGATTCTCGTGGGCATGGGCGAACACCGACCACTCGGCGGCGCGCGACTTTGCGTTTGAACTCGGAGTGAATTTCCAGAAAAACCTGATGGACGGCGACCTGATCCTCGCGTTTACGCCGAATGTGCAATTCGGAACGGCGTATAACTACGAGTGGGACGGATATGACGATTCCATCGTCTATGAACTCGCTGGCGGCGCCTCCTACGCGATTGGTGGCGGATTCCGCGTCGGCGTCGAAGCGGTTTACGACTTCGTTTACACCGATCGCTACGACGACAATGCGTTCTACCTCGGGCCGAACGTCTGCTTTGAAACGGATTCGTGGTGGGTCACCGCGTGCGTCGCGCCGCGTTGGTTCTCGCGCGATTCCGACACCAACGACCACGATCTGAACATCCGCATCGAGATCGGCTGCACGTTCTGATTTTTTGGTACATGTGATGTATTGATCAAGGCGCGCGGGGGCGGTTTTCGTTCCCGCGCGTTTTTTTGTGACCACAACAAACGCCGTTGCTCGCGACAATGCTTTCGGGTAAAAAATCGCCCGTTCCACTATGGCATTTTTCAAAAACATTTTCTCGCCGTCGATTCTCGCCGCAGACCACGCCGCTCTCGGAGAAGGCCTCCGAACCGTGCTGAAATACAACCTCTCGTGGGTTCACCTTGATATCATGGACGGCAACTTCGTACCTAACATCTCGTTTGGACCGCAGACGGTGAAGGACTTGCGAAAAATCGATGGCGAAATTTTCTTCGACACGCACCTCATGCTCGTGAGGCCCGACAAGTTTGTCGAAAAATTTATCGCGGCAGGCTCGCAGTTGGTAACGATACACGTCGAGCCCAATTACGACGTCGCGGGCACGCTGAAAAAAATCCGCGAGCTCGGCTGCCTCGCCGGAATTTCGCTGAACCCCGACACACCGGCGGAGAAAGCTCGCGCTCTGCTCCCGCTCGTCGATCTCGTTCTCGTGATGTCAGTTTTCCCGGGCTTTGGCGGGCAGGCGTTCATCGAAAGCGCGATCCCGAAAATCGAGACGCTTGCGAAATGGCGCAACGGTGGCGAAGGCAATTTCAGGATTCAGGTCGATGGTGGCATAGACGCGACAACGGCGCCACGATGCCTTGCCGCAGGCGCAGACACACTTGTTGCAGGCACGGCGTTTTTCAAAGCCCACGACAAACCGGCGTTTATCGCGATTTGCCGCGGCGAAAAATAGCGCCGGGTTGGTGGTGGAACTTGGGTTGGTGGTGAGATTGGGTTGGTGGTGGAACCGGGTTGGTGGTGGAACCGGGTTGGTGGTGGCAACAAACTTGGCGCTACGACAAACCTGCCACGATTGTTGTCACACGGATTTGTTCGGGACTAACGTCCCTC
>JAJPZB010000188.1 GCA_021204635.1 Opitutia bacterium
TCGCGGTCCCCTCCCGCTAACTTAGCGGGAGAATCGCGCATTGCATGCGCGAGGTAATTTCCACCACCAACCCTCCGCAACAAACCCAAGCCTCACCACAAACCCTTCGCAACAAGCCTAAGCCCTGCAACAATCCCGCCACTAACCCAAATTCCTTACCACCAACCCAAAGCCCCACCACAGACCCAGTCAGCAACAAACCCGCTGCCACCGACTCAAACTCTCGCCACCAACCAAACTCCCACCACCAAGCCACGCTTCACCACCGACCCACAACCGTGAGGGACGTTAGTCCCGAACAAATCCGTGTGACAACCATCGTGGCAGTTTGCCGCCACCACCAACCCAAATTCCTTACCACCAACCCAAACCTCTGCCACTAACCCATTTCTTCACCACCAACCCAAATCTCGCCACCAACCCGAGCCCGGATGAAATTACTCGGCGTCGGAATTTTCGCTTGACACGGCAACAGACTCGGCAGGAGGCGTCGCGGGCTCAACTTGCGCCGTTGCGGCTTCCGCATGCGCGTCGAGTTGCCTGAACGGGAAAAAGAGCGGGATGAAAATCATGCCGAGGACGAGGATTATCGCGGAAAAGGGCACTCCGAAGCGCAGAAAATCCACGAAGCGATAGCGCCCGGGCCCGAGCACGAGCGTGTTCACCGGCGAGGAAATCGGCGTCATAAACGCGCACGACGCCGCGATAGCAATTCCCATCGCAAACGTGTAGGGCTCTATGCCCAACGTGCGCGAGACCGTTATCGCAACGGGGGCGAGCAGGACTGCGGTAACCGTGTTGGAGACGAAGAGCCCGACGAACATCGTAAACGCCATCAGCGCGCCGAGAATTATGCGCGGGCTGGATTGCCCGAAAACGTGCAAAAGCATGTTGGACGCAGCCTCGATGCCGCCGGTTTTTTCCAACGCCGTCGCAAACGGGATCATGCCGACGATGAGAATCAGGCTCGACCAATTGATGCAGCGATATGCGCGGTCGATGTCGATGCACCTTGTCGCGAGTAGCAGCAGGCAGCCGATCAGCGCGGCGAGCGCGTTTGGCACTGTGCCGGTGATCATGAGCGCGACCATGATGACGAGGCTGATGATCGAGTAAATCGCGTGCCCGGGCACGGCAGTCTTGTTCTCGGATTCCACCGGCATATTCAGCACGATGAGGCTTCTGCTGTGCGTGTTGAGTTTTTCCGCCGCTTTCCACGAGCCGATGAGCAGGAGCATGTCGCCGACGCGGAGCTTTTCCTGCGCGACGTTTTCAGAAATCGGCGTCTGGTTGCGAATGATTCCCGCGACGCTCATGCCATAGTGCGTGCGGAAATTCGCTTCCGCCGGCGAGTGGCCTTCGAGCGGCGAATTGGGCATGACGGAGACCTCGACGAGACCAAATTCACGCTCGGAATTTTGGAAATATTTGCCGGGCTTGTCGCCCTCGCGCATCGGGTATGCGCGCAAATTGTAGAGTTTGCAGAGGTCGTCGGGAGTCCAACCGGGTTTCGTGAAATCGATGAGCATGGCGTCGCGCGGCTGCAGGCGCGTCTCGCCGACGGGGTCGATGAATTGGCGGGAAACGCCTTTTTTGCGCTCGATGCAGACGACGTTTGCCGAGTGCTTCGCGCGCAGCGGCAAGTCGCGAATTTCCTTTCCGCAAAATGGCGAGCCGGGCTCTATGACGAGGACCGTGTCGCGCCAAGTCATTTTGTAGCGGTGCGCGAGATCGACGAATGTCGTTTTCGACGCGCCGTCGTCATCGTCTTCGCCGTCGCTGTGTTTGCCGAGAAAGCGCCGCGCGTAGAGCATGTAAAACACGCCCGCCGCGAGAACAATAATTCCCATCGGTGTAAAGCTGAAAAAGCTGAAGCCGGCAAAACCTTCGCGCCGCAAAATCGAATCCATGATCATGTTTGGCGGCGTGGCGACGAGCGACATCATGCCGCTTATCAACCCCGCGAAGCAGAGCGGCATCATCAATTTCGACGGCGAAACGTTTAGCTTTTTTGAAATCCCGAGCACGATGGGGATGAAAATCGCGACAATGCCCGTGGAACTCATGAACGAGCCAATCACGCAGACCGCGATCATCATGAAGGCGATCAATTTCGTCTCGCTCCCGCCCGCTTTTTTTGAAATCCACGCGCCGATGTCGGTGGAAACTCCGGTGCGCACAAGGCCCTCGCCGATGACGAACATTAGCCCGATCAGGATTACGCTCTGGTCGCTGAACCCGCTGAAAACCTCGGAGGGCTCCAAGATTCCGAGCAAGGGCAACGCGAGCATCGCGATGAGAGCGACAATGTCCATGCGCGGCTTGTTCCTCACAAAAAAGAACACGCACACGCCCAAGAGCAAAAGCGTTAGGGAAAGTTTGTTGTCCATGAAAAGTTAAAATTTCGCGGAGGAGGGCTTGTTTAAAAGAAAAAGGGGAAGCGGGATTTTCGCCGCCACCGAGCCGGAACGCAAAAGAAAAGTAATTTTCCGGGTCTGTGGCGGGATGGAGGTGGCAAGTGCCACGGAAGTTTGTGGTGGGGATTTTTTGGGAGGGGTTGGTGGT
>JAJPZB010000115.1 GCA_021204635.1 Opitutia bacterium
CTAACGCGGTCCCCTCCCGCTAACTTAGCGGGAGAATCGCGCATAAATGCGCGAGATTGTTGCCACCATCAACCCTCGCAACAAACCATTCCTACCACCAACCCAACTCCTCACCACCAACCCGCTACGACAGGCGGTTAATTTAGCCTATGCCGACAGTGTCGCATACGCGCTTGACAAAGTCCCAAAACACCTCCGCAGTCCCGTCGTTCACGAGCAGGACGACGACGCCGGCAACGACAAGCAAGCCGATTATGCACAGAATTATTTTTATCATGACAAACCGGATATTAAAGCTCGCCGCTCGGCGAAACAATCGTGCAGTGAGCCTCGCGGAATCAGTATTCTCGGGTCTTCGAGATGTTGTATTCCGCAGTCCAAAATACTTTGCCCAACTTCGTGATCGTCACGGAGATATTGTAGTCGCACTGCTCCGTGTCGCCGACGCGCGTGGAAGTCTCGCGAATTGAGCCCGACAAAAGCATATCCACCGGCGGATTCTTGCCGTGGTCTTGCTTGTAGGAAACGCGGTAATGCTCCCACGCATTTTTGTCGCTGCTCATGGCGTTCACATAGCCGTTGGCGACGAGCACAGACACAATCCCGTAGGAAAGTTGGTCGGTGTAAACAACCTGATGTGTCGCATTCTCGATCGGACGCATTTCCATCATCGGGCTTTCGTCGGGATATTCTGCCGCAAGTTCGCTCAACTTCCCGCACTGGAAAAGGTCATCGACAAAAAATTGCGTGGCGACGGTCAAGTCCTGCTTTGTTAAATCCGCAGTCTCGCTGCTCGACGCGCAAGCCGAGAAAAACGCAGGCGCTACGCCAATCAGCACCGCAGATGTGATTGTTGAAAGAAGTTTGGTTTTCATGATTCGTTAGTTTTAGTTTTCAAAAAAAATTCAGGGGCTCGCCGGCACCGCAAAGCCGCATGAGGAAAGGAAAATCCTCGCACAACGAGTGATTTTGCATGAAACCATTTGAGTGAATGGTAGTCAAGTTTCAGGGCATGTTTTTGCTCGCCAAAAAATTTAGTTGACAGCGTGGAAAAATCTTCCGGGTTGGTGGTGAGTTTTTTGTTGGGTTGGTGGCGGGAATTGGGTTGGTGGTGTGGAGCAAGGTCAGGCGACGTTCCACAAACACACTCCCTCACCACTAACCCGCGCCACCACCAACCCGATTCTCGCCACCGACCCGTGCCACCACCAACCCGCCTCCGCCACCAACCCGTGTGGCGGCTTTGTTGAGGGAAGGAAAAATTACGGGAGCCAGTCGCCAAATTTTGGCTCGCGTTTTTCCAAAAATGCCTTGCGCCCTTCGTTGCCCTCGGTGGTTAGGTAGTAGAGCATTGTGGCGTTGCCTGCGAGCTCCTGGATTCCTGCCTGCCCGTCCAACTCAGCGTTAAACGCGGATTTCAGGCAGCGTATCGCGAGCGGGCTCTTGGTCAAAATCTCTCGCGCCCAGCGAACGCCCTCAGCGTCGAGTTCATCGACGGGCACAACGGTGTTGACCAAGCCCATTTTCTGCGCCGCAACAGCGTCGTATTGCCGGCAGAGAAACCAGATTTCGCGCGCTTTTTTTTGCCCGACAATTCGCGCGAGATAGCTACTTCCGAAGCCGCCGTCGAAGCTTCCGACCTTAGGCCCCGTCTGCCCGAAAATCGCGTTGTCGGCGGCAATTGTCAGGTCGCAAACCATTTGCAAAACGTTTCCGCCACCGATCGCATAGCCTGCAACAAGCGCGATTACAACCTTCGGCATCGTGCGAATGAGGCGCTGCAAATCCAAGACATTCAGGCGGGGCACACCGGACTTCGACGTGTAGCCGCCGGTGCGGTCGCCGCGAATTTTCTGATCGCCGCCCGAGCAAAATGCGAACTTGCCATCGGTCTGCGGATTTGCTCCGCGCAAAAGCACGACGCCGATTCGCAGGTCTTCGCGTGCGTCGGAAAACGCCGCTATCATTTCCTGCACCGTCTCCGGCGTGAATGCGTTGCGGCGGTGCGGGCGATTTATCGTGACGCGCGCGATGCCCTCGTCGCATTTTTCGTAAATGATTTCTGAAAATTCTCCGGCACTCTTCCAAGCCGGCTCCGGATTTTTGTCCTCGTGCATGATTGTCGCAGTGAAAACCCAAGCCGCAACAAACGCGATTTTTTATTGTGGCGGCGGGTTGGTGGTTGCGGCGCAGGTTGGTGGTGATATTTGGGTTGGTGGCGGGATTGTGGTGACTGTGGTGAGAATTGGGTTGGTGGTGGCGCAGGTCAGTGGTGGAATTTGGCTTGGTGGTGACGCAGGTTAGTGGTGGGACTTGGGTTGGTGGTGAGAATATTGGCTTTGTTGTGGCAGGTTGGTGGTGGCAACAATCTCGCGCATGCAATGCGCGATTCTCCCGCTAAGTTAGCGGGAGGGGACCGCGTTAGTGGTGAGGGAGTGTGTTCGTTGTGTGGCGCCTGACCTTGCTCCCCGCCACCAACCAACCGCCACCACCAACCCCTCCGAAAAAAAATCTCACCACAAACTCCTGCGGCACTTGGCTTTGTTGCGGCA
>JAJPZB010000143.1 GCA_021204635.1 Opitutia bacterium
CCACCAACCCAGTTCCCATCAACAACCCAACTCCCACCACCAACCCAAATCCCCACCACCAACCCAACTTTCCGCAACAAACCCACGTCCTACCACAAACCCGCCGTGAGGGACGTTAGTCCCGAACAAATCCGTGTGACAACAATCGTGGCACCTTGCCGCCACCGCAGAGCCAGATTCCCACCACCAACCCAAATTCCACCACCAACCCAATCTCCAAGCCACCACCAACCTGCGGCAAATAAAAAAGCTCTGCGGCTTTGTGCCGTAGAGCTTTTTCTGGTGTTGTGTTGATGACGCGGGTGCTTGCGCGTTATCGAGTGCCTTTGACGAGTTTTTGGGCGATGGCGAAGCGCGCTATTGCCTCCAACTTTTCCATCTCGGCAGGATCGATTTCCTTTTGGTTGCGGGCGGCTTCCAACGCAGCCTCGGCGCGTTTTTGGGCGTCTTCCACTGCGGAGAGATCGATGGCGTTCACGTCGATTGCGGCCTCCGCGAGGACGCTGACGGAATCGGCGATGACGCGCGCATAACCCTTGTCCACGGCAAGTCTCACCTTGCCCGACGACGATTCCACGTCGATTTCGCCGGGCTCAATTTCCGCCGTGAGCGGAATGTGCCCTGGCAAGATTCCGAGTTCTCCGGCTGTTGTCGGGAGCGTCACCGAGTTCACGGGATCCGCTTTATAAACGACGCCTGCCGGCGTAATAATTTCAAATTTTAAAGCCATTTTATTTCCTCTTTTTTGATTCGAAAGATCTTTCTCCGTTTTGGTCTCGATAAGTAAATTCTATTTCCACGTCGGAAATTTCTCTGGTTCTTTCAATCCCGATAGGGATTTTGATATTCCATCGTTCTCGGGCAACACCCTTTTGGATCTTTTCAATTCCCTTTGAAGAAGTGCCTATCAAAACGCCATCTTCGTCGAAAAACTTGACCTTGAGTTGCATATCCCAAAACAGATCTCCCACGCTCATAGTAAACGTCGACGACGCATCTATTTCGACGAGCAACTGCAACGTACGCAAATCGTACAAGATATTCGTCACTTTTGCAGAATTGAATTTCAGGGATTTGCGAATTTTAACCTCGGGAGACCTTATCACCGCGCCGCCACCTCCGATACGCGCTTGTGGCGAAGCGGCAATAATTTCTCCGCCAACAGTCCTCGAGTACACGAACTCTTCTTCGCAAAACGCCTTCGAGAAAATCTCTGAGATTCTCGCGACTTCGCTTTCTTTCAAGGCTTTTTGCTCGGACTCCGCTACTTGCGTTGCCGTGAGTTCTTTTTCCTTGGCGAGCTCTGCGGCGAGGCGAGACAACTCTTCCGATGACTCTTTCAACTCTTGTAAAACCGTCTCCAACTGCGCTTTCAGTTCCGAGATTTTTGCCTCTTGGCGCTCGACCTCTTTTGTGGCGGTGGTGACCTCCAAGTCTTTGGCTGCCAACTCTTCCTGCTTTTTCGCGAGTTGTGTCCTAAGTTTTACGACCTCCCCTTGCGACGCTTCGTAGTTGGAAGAAAGCACTTGATACTCCGCCTCTAACTCCTTGTCGGAACAACCGGCAAGAAGCACGCAGAGGAGGAGAAAAGTCGAAGCGCAATTTTTCATCTTTTATTTCTTGCGAGCGGCGGCGATGACTTCGTCGATGCTACCTTTCATGTAGAAATCTTGCTCGGAAATGTCATCGACCTCGCCTTTGAGAATAGTGTCGAGCGAGCGCACGGTGTCCGCGACAGAGCAATATGCACCGCTCATTCCGGTGAACTGCTCCGCAACGTGGAATGGCTGAGAGAGGAACTTTTGGATTTTGCGCGCGCGGGAAACCGTGAGTTTGTCCTCGTCGGAGAGTTCGTCCATACCGAGAATTGCGATGATGTCCTGCAAATCTTTGTACTTTTGCAAAACAGCCTGCACGGCGCGCGCGACGCGGAAGTGGTCTTCGCCAACGATTTGCGGAGTGAGCGCCTGCGACGTCGAAGCGAGCGGATCGACAGCGGGATAAATTGCGAGCTCGGCGATTTTTCGGTCGAGAACGATCGTGGAATCGAGGTGCGCAAAAGTGTTTGCAGGAGCGGGGTCAGTCAAGTCGTCAGCCGGAACATAAACCGCCTGGAATGACGTAATGGAGCCCTTTTTCGTGGAAGTGATCCGCTCTTGCAAGTTGCCCATTTCCGTGGCGAGTGTCGGCTGGTATCCGACGGCGGAAGAGGAGCGACCGAGAAGCGCGGAAACCTCAGAGCCCGCCTGCGAAAAACGGAAGATGTTGTCAATGAACAGAAGCACGTCCTGACCCTTTTCATCGCGGAAATATTCTGTCATCGCGAGCGCCGTCAGGGCGACGCGCATACGGGCTCCGGGCGGTTCATTCATTTGCCCATAAACGAGCGCAACCTTGGATTTTGAAATGTCTTTCGTGTCGATAACGCCGGATTCGCACATTTCGCGATAAAGGTCGTTGCCTTCGCGGGAGCGTTCGCCAACGCCGGCGAAAACGGAGTAACCGCCGTGCGCCTTCGCGATGTTATTGATAAGTTCCATGATGAGAACGGTCTTACCAACGCCTGCACCACCGAACGCTCCGACCTTACCACCTTTAACGAACGGGCAAATCAAGTCGATGACTTTGATGCCGGTCTCGAGAAGTTCCGCGCCGGTGCTTTGCTCAACGAGCGGCGGCGGATTGCGGTGAATCGGATATTTCTTGGTGAAATTGACCTCGCCCTTCCCATCAACCGGATCGCCGGTGACGTTGAAAATGCGCCCGAGAACGCCTTCGCCGACCGGCGCTTGGATCGGCGAACCGGTGTCCGTGACCTGCATTCCGCGCACGAGACCGTCCGTCGTGCTCATCGCGACCGCGCGCACCAAACCTGCGCCGAGGTGTTGCTGGACTTCGAGCACGAGGCGGGTTTTCTTGCCGTCGAGGACGTAGTTCACTTCCAGCGCGTTGTAAACCGCCGGAATGGTCTTTTCTTCAAACTGCGCGTCAACGACTGCGCCGATAATCTGTGTAATCGTTCCTGTGTTCATAAATTATTTATGTAATTTAAAATTGGTTTCGTTGTGAAAAGCTCTGAATTGATGAATCAGAAATGCGCTCGGTCACGATGCCCCGCGTCGATCTTCCGAGACTGCGATCAGCACCGCATGCCAAGTAGGCAAAGTCGGGTTCAAAGTCGCCCTTTTGTTTTTTGCTCGTCGTGAGTTCCCAGACGCGTGCTGTCGCGCCATTGTCGCCGAGAAAATCGCAAGAAACTTGGAGGAATCCGAGCTTGAATGTTTGGCTCACCCCACGCGCGACGACGATGCTCCCGCCAACGGGATTCATCATGCGCATTGTCGTGGAAACTCCAGCGTCGGTCGTAGCCGGCTGCGACTCGGCAACGCTTTGGGAATTGGCAGACGCAAACGGTGAACCGCCGGCAATTTCTATCCTGCGACCATCGCGGTTGCCCTCGCCATAGCAAATTGGAATAACGCAATTTGCCTCTTCCGGTGCAACTTTCTTGTATCCGTGCATTGCCAAAACTTGCTCAACCATCCGGATGTTGCGCGCCGAGTTCGCGCGCAATCTGCGCATGAGCAGATTTTTGTCGGTGGAACCGGATTTCAGAGCCACGTTCATCGCATAGTTTTGAGCGAAAAACGGGGCATCCCCCAATGTGCCGTTTTCGGCGGCATCGAGGGTGTCATCTCTAATTTGGGAATATTTGAAAACCGGCGGGAAAGTCTCCGGACTCGAAATTGCGGCAACTTGAACTGCCGTTGCAGAACTCCGGCAGCCCCCACATATTGCGAGCAAACAAAAAAGCAAGCCCCAAAATAGAAATTTCAATTTCATGACCACGTTATGCATTGCCTCCGGCGTTGCTGGCAGCGAGCTCGTTAATCTCGTTGGTAATCGCCGCCTGGCGAGCTTTGTTGTATTCGAGCGAGAGCGAATCGACGAGATTCTTGGCGTTGTCCGTCGCCGCTTTCATCGCAACCATGCGCGCAGATTGCTCCGACGCCTTTGCTTCGAGAATCGCCTGGTGCAGACTTTGCTTAAAAAACAACGCCGGAAGCCCTTCGAGAATCGTCTTCGCGTCGGGCGCAAAATTCATCTCGCGATCGTCCTCGACAAGCGCGAACCTGCCGCCGCTGTGAGCCGCGACCTGCTCCTGCATTTTTTTCTCGATATCTATGATCGGCACAAGTTGCGAAATCGTCGGCAACTGCACCATCGTGTTTTTGAATTGAGAAAGCACGAGCTCGATCGAATCGATTGTTCCAGCGAGATATTCGCGCAAAAGATAGTCGCCGATTGGTCGCACCTCAGAAAAGTTCACACGGTCGCTGACGTAGAAATCCGCGACCAAATCGCGGTGGGAGCGCGCCACAAACTGCGTCGCTTTTTTGCCGACAGTGAAAAATTTTGCCGGTGTCCCAGCAGGAATTTCTTTGTTGAGAAAGCGGAACAAATTCGAGTTCAGCCCGCCGCAAAGCCCCTTGTCTGTCGAGATAACGACGATTCCGCGTGTCTTAACCGCGCGCGCCTGAACAAGCGGGTGCACGAAATCGGTGTCCGACAAGGTCAGTCCCCGCAACGCCGTCCCGAGGATTCGCGCGAGCAAAAGTGCATAAGGTCTTCCCGCGATGGCGGCGTCTTGCGCGCGCTTCATTTTCGACGACGCGACCAACTCCATCGCATGCGTTATCTGCCCGGTGTTCGTCACCGAGCGAATGCGATTTTTGATTTCTCGTAAACCTTTGGCCATAGCTTTTTAAATTTTATTTAATGAATCATGCCCTTAGTAAGCGCTAAATTTCGTTTAAGTTCCCCCGTCGGAATAAAAATAGCGCTGCGTGAGCATGGAGTAGTTATATCCTAAATCGCGTTGTCCGGTGGGAATGTGGGGAGTTATTTCAAAACGTAACTTCCCGTTTTCCCACACCTTTTACGCCGCCCGGGAGGCTTTCCACTGGTCGCAGGCGGCTTTCAGCGAGGCCTCAATTTTGTCGTCGAGTTTCGCCTTTGTCTTGATGGCGTCGAGCGTTTTTACTGCGGAGGTTTCAAAGAATTCCTGCAACGAGGCGCTCGCGGCGAGCACACCTTCTTTGGGAATGTCTGCGAAATACTCGTGTTGCATTGCCCAGATGAGCGCGATTTGCACCGCAACGGGTTTCGGCTCGCCCGGCCCCTGTTTGAAGAGTTCCACAAAGCGGTCGCCCTTCGCGAGAATCGCCTTTGTCGCCGCGTCGAGGTCGCTACCAAATTGCGCAAATGCCGCCATTTCGCGGTATTGCGCTAGCTCGCCCTTGACCTTTCCGGCAACTTGCTTAAACGCCTTAATCTGCGCCGACGAACCGACGCGCGACACCGAAAGCCCGACCGAAATCGCCGGTCGCACGCCTTGGTTGAACAAATCGGTCTGCAAGAAAATCTGACCGTCAGTGATAGAAATGACGTTCGTCGGAATGTATGCAGAAACGTCGCCCGCCTGCGTCTCGATGATCGGCAACGCCGTTAGCGAACCTTTACCCGTCAGTCGCGCCGCGCGTTCGAGCAAGCGGGAGTGCAGGTAGAAAACGTCGCCCGGGTATGCCTCGCGCCCCGACGGGCGTTTGAGGATCAGGGAAATCTGGCGATACGCCGCCGCATGCTTCGAGAGGTCGTCGTAAACAACGAGCGCGTCCATCCCGTTTTCCATGAACCACTCGCCCATCGCCGCGCCCGCAAACGGCGCATACATCAAGTTTGCCGCGTTGTCGGAAGCGCCCGCGACAACGATAATCGTGTATTCGAGCGCCCCCGCCTTGTCGAGCATTGAAATAAGTCGAGCGATGCTGGAATTTTTCTGCCCGACTGCGACGTAAATTGAATAAACGGGGCGGAAATTCGGATCTCCCGAGGCAAAACCTTCGCGGTTGATTCGCGCCTGATTGATGATGGTGTCTGTCGCGATCGTCGTTTTTCCGGTGGAACGGTCGCCAATGATGAGTTCGCGTTGCCCGCGCCCAATCGGGATCATCGCGTCAATCGGCATAATGCCGGTTTGAAGAGCCTGATTGACGGGTTGGCGCGGCATGATGCCAGGCGCAATTTTCTCAATCGGCGCGCGCTCCGTCGTGCCAACCGGTCCCTTGCCGTCGAGCGGATTCCCGAGCGTATCAACGACGCGCCCGAGCAACTCTTTGCCAACGGGCACGCTCAAAAGGCGCCCCGTCGTCTTGCAGGTCATGCCTTCTTTGAGTGTGCCAATGTCGCCCATGACGACGCAACCGACGACGTCCTGCTCCAAGTTTTGCGCAACACCCTCCAATCCGTTCTCGAACGCGAGCATCTCGTTCATCATGACCTTCGACAAACCGTCGATTTTGGCGACGCCGTCGGCGAGTTCGATGATCGTCCCGACATTGGATTTCTCTGGCTTCGCGTCGAGAGACGCAATTGCCGACCGAATTTCTTCAAGGATTTGACTCATTGTTTTTATGATTTGTATGTGTTTGTTTTAAAATTTTGTTTCTCGAAAATTCCACACCCCATTTGGGAAAAGCAGGAATTCTCATCGAGCATTAACAACGAACACCCGTTCGCCAAATTTACGCCGACAACGACAACCTCAACTTATTGAGGATGCCGGCGAGGGAAGCGTCGTAAACGTCGTCGCCGACTTGGACTTTCAGTCCGCCGAGAAGTTCCGGTGTTTCCTCGGTCACGGGCGTTATCGTGCGCGCGTAAAGTTTTGCGAAATACGTAGCCAAGTCTTTTGCCGTTTTCGCGGTCATGCTTCCTGCGTATTCGATTTTTGCCTCGGAGAAGCGCAGTTCGCGGGCGATTGCCGCGTAGTAAAACTTCAAGACTTTGCGCAACGTTTGTGGCGGAATCGCGCCGACCAATTCGGTCAGCACGCTCCTCACCCGCGATTCTTCCACGCTTCCGTCATCGCTGCGGGAAAGTTCCGTCAACCGTCCCGCCAGCGCTTTCAACTTTTTGTTCTTTGCTGTCATAGTGAACTGTCGCGTTTGTTTCTATGAACTATTCCGTCGTAGATTACTCCTGAATTTCAGCTGCGGCGCGGGCGGCGAGCTTCTTTTTCTCTGCCGCAGAAATGTCGCGGTCGAGAATCTTTGCGGTTGTCTCAACGACGAGCGTTGCGACTTCGCCCTTCAAGTCCGCAAGCATCTTTTCGCGTTCGCGCGCGATGTTTTCGGCAGAGCGTTTTTCGATTTCTTGTGCGCGCTTCAATGCGTCCTCAGACGCTTTTTCGATGGTTTCTTTCGCCGTTTCGCGCGCGGCGTCGATTATGTGCGTGGCGTCAACTGCGGCTTGCTGCATCTTCGCCTTGTAGTCGGCTTCGGACTGGGCGAGTTTTGCCTTCATTTCGTCGGAAAAACGCAGCCCGTCCTCGATTTTTTTCTGTCTCTCGCCGAGCGTTTTCATCAAAGGTCGGAAGCCAAAATACCACACGACAAGCGCCAGCACAATGAAGCTGACGATCTGCACCACGAGCGGTCCCGCCTCTATCCCGAACTTTGTCGTGATCTGCGTAAACGTGTTTTCCGATGTTTCCGCGGGAACGGCCGCGTCCGCTAAAATTTGAAAACTCATCATGTTTTTGTGTCTGAAATTTTTCGCCCCAAACCGCCGCAGATTCGCGGAAAATTTCCACGTTTCTGCGGCGATTCGGCGACGAGATTATTCGCCCGAGAGGAACAAGCCGTAGAACGCGATAGCTTCCGCGAGCGCCATTCCGAGAATCCCGATGACGAGAATCTTACCGAACGCGCCAGGGTTGCGACCGACCGCTTCTGCGGCTTTCATGCCGACGAGACCGACGCCGAGCGCCGCCCCGAAGCAAGCGAGAGCCTTTGTCGGGCTTCCGGTTACCTGTGCGAGAATTAGGAGTGTATCCATTGTGGTTTTTCCTTTGGTATGTGTGATTTGTTTATGTGTGAATCCCGGCGTGAACGCTCTTGGCATCCTCCCGCGCGAGAAAATTCGTTATTTTGCCGGCACCTCCGCGTGCTCGTGCTCATCGTCGTGGTTCGTTATCAGCCCGATATACACTGCGGAAAGCAGGGTGAAAACGAGCGCCTGAACGATGCCGACGAGAAGTTCCAAAAAGTAGAATGCGGTGAAATATCCGGTGGAGTGCAAAAGTGTCTCGCCGCCGTAAACATTTCCGAAAAGTCGGAAGGAAAGCGACACAGGGCGAAACAGAATCGAGATGATTTCAATGAGCCCCGTCCCGAGGAAAATCAGCGACAGAAAGTAGTACACCGCCAAGGGGACGTCGCGCTTGTCCGCCTTATTGCCAAACCATTCGTAGATGACGGCTCGCGGACCGGCGAAGCGCAAAATCATGATTATCCACGCGCCAAACGACACGAGCGCCAGCCCGAGCGTGCCATTCATGTCGGCTCCGAGCGGGCGGAAAAGCGCGCGAAACGATTCTGTGCCGTCCGCTGCAAACTCGTGCCAGCCCACGGTCCCGACCCCCGGAATCAGCCCTGCCCAATTCTGCGCCAAGATGAAGAAAAACAAGCAGATAAGCAGCGGAAAAGTTGCCTTAAACGCGCGCTTGCCGAGAATCGGCTCCAAAATTTCGCTGAACATTCCAAGAACAGTCTCGATCGCGTATTGTCCTTTTGAGGGCACGAGTTTTGGTCGCCCGCACGCCGCGCGAATCAGCAAAATCAAGACGATCGCGACAATCCACGCGGTGACGATGCTGTTTGTTATCGGAAGCGAAAAACCTTCCCAAAGCGGAATTTCGAAAAGTGCGGCTGCGGATTCGGATCCTTGTTCGCCTGCAAACGCGGGAACGCTCGCGAGACACACCGCAATTGCGGAAAAAAGCTTCAACGAAAATTTCATAAACGCCTCAGAATTGTACAGAAACAGAACGAGCGTTCAACCTTTTTTTCGCTTGCCATCTACATTTGCAGAACACGAGCAAGGGCAACTTGTGAGCCGCGCGGCGCAAACGCCAACTCGTGTGCAACCGCTCCGAAAAATAAACGCCGCCGGCGCGCCTCACTCGCCACAAAGCCGCGCCGCCACGTTGCCGCGAATCACAGAGCACGCGCGAACACCGTCGCCGAGCGTCCCCGAAATTTTCCCGAGAAAAGCCTCGCGCGACGCCGAATCGGCAA
Source organism: Opitutia bacterium (assembly GCA_021204635.1). Taxonomy (GTDB): domain Bacteria; phylum Verrucomicrobiota; class Verrucomicrobiia; order Opitutales; family UBA953; genus Spyradosoma. The sequence goes on from JAJPZB010000143.1 coordinate 9,141, forward strand.
ACTCGATGCCGAGCATTGCGCGACCAACGCGCTCGCCCGTATATAGATAATTGAAATAACAAATGTTGTCGCCGGCGCCGATGTACCTGCCAAGAAAATCTCGCAACGCGCCCGGGCGCTCATAAAAGTCGAGACAAATAAACAGCGGATTTTTCAGCAAACTCCGCTCAAATGGAATCACGCGGAAAAGCGTATCCGCGTCGCCCGTAACTTCCTCCCAAGAGATTTTCTCCGCCGTTAGCGCCTGCGCAATCTCGCGGAACTGCTCGTCTGAAACCGCAACGCCAACTATTGGACAAGCGATTGTCGGGCTCGTTTTCCCATATTGAAATTCCGTAATGCTGCTGTTGGAAAACGCCTTCGCGAGAACGCCCATGAACGCGCCCGGTCGCTCGGGAATGCGCATTCGCAAATAGCGGCGAAACGCGCCATTGACCTGCGAATTTCGCGTGATGAAACCGAGTTGCCCAAAATCGACATTTGCTCCGGAAATCACCGTGAGCACCTTCTGCCCCGCCAACGAAGCCGCGTGTTTCAGCGCCGCAGCGACACCCATCGCGCCGGAAGTTTCGGGAATAATGCGGTTTGTTTCCCAAAGTTTTTGAATCGCCCAACAAACATCTTCGTTCGTCACCGTGACGATGTCGTCGAGAAATTCGCGACAAATCTCAAAGGTCAGCGCCCCCGCCTTGCGAACCGCCGTGCCGTCGCAGAAAAGGTCCGAGCGGCCGATATCGACCGGCGTCCCCGCCTCTATCGCCGCTTTCATGCACGCCTGCCCGACGCCCTCCACGCCAATCAGCTTGATTTTTGGAAATTGCCGCTTCAACCAAACCGCCGCGCCCGACGCGAGCCCGCCGCCACCAATCTGCAAAAACGCGACATCAAAAGATCCCTTGCCCGACATCACAACCTCGTCCGCGAGCGTGCCCTGCCCGCCCATCACCGCCACGTCGTCGTAGGGATGAACGAATGTCAAGCCATTTTTCGCCGCGTCTTCTTTCGCCGCAGCGCCCGCCGCGTCATACGCCTCGCCATGCAAAACAATCTCGACAAAGTCGCCACCAAAGCGCCGCACCGCGCTCTGCTTCACCTCCGGCGTCGAACGCGGCATGTAAATTTTCGCGGGAATGCCAAGGATCTTCGCCGCGAGCGCAACGCCCTGCGCATGGTTGCCGGCAGACGCTGCAATGATCCCGCGCCGCCGCTCCTCCGGCGACAACAAAGCCATGCGGTTATACGCACCGCGCCACTTGTAAGCCTTTATCGGACCGAGATCCTCGCGCTTCACAAAGAGGCGAAACGACAAATCATCGCCTACGATTTCTTCGAGCGGGGTCGGGCTCGCAACCGCATAAACGCGTTGCCGCGCCATCAAAATCGCGTCGAAAACTTTATCGCTGAGTTCGGACATGTTGTCGGACAGACTATTCCCGCTCCCGCTCAAACGCAAGCCATGGCACGCGGGTTGGTGGTGGGAATCTGGGTTGGTGGCGAGATTTTGGGTTGGTGGTGGGACTTGGGTTAGTGGTGAGATTTGGGTTGGTGGCGAGAATTGGGTTGGTGGTGAGAACAAAATGC
>JAJPZB010000069.1 GCA_021204635.1 Opitutia bacterium
CGCTAAGTTAGCGGGAGGGGACCACGATAGTGGTGAGGGAGTGTGTTCGTTGAACTTCACCTGACTTTGCTCCCCACCACCAACCCAATCTCACCACCAACCCCTCCGAAAAAACCTTCGCCACAAACTTTACCTCGCGTATGCAATACGCGATTCTCCCGCTAAGTTAGCGGGAGGGGACCGCGATAGCGGTGAGGGAGTGTGTGCGTTGAACGTCGCCTGACTTTGCTCCTCACCACCAACCCAACCGTCACCACCAACCCCTCCGAAAAAAATCTCACTACAAACTCCCGCAGCACTCTGCCGTCACCACCAACCCGGCTACCCACCTGCGATGCGGGAGCACCAACGTAATTCTCCCGCGAACTTAACGGGAGAATCGCGCATTGCATGCGCGAGATTGTTGCCACCACCAACCCGCCGCAATTCTACCTCACCACCATCCACCTCGCCACCAACCCAAATCCCACCACAGACCCAAGTCATACCACCAACCCAAATCTCACAACAACAAACCCAAATCCCACCACCAACCTCTAACCACAGACCCACCCACCACCATCCCATGGCATCACCACCAACCGAGAGGGACGTTAGTCCCGAACAAATCCGTGTGACATCCCCTGCGGAACTCTGCCGCCACCGCCGAGCCTGCTTCTCACCACCAACCCAATCCCGCCACCATCCCACGTCTCTGCGGCTATGCGCAGAAGACGAGGATGATGAGTTGGGCTACGAGGACGCGCATGAACATGGTCAGCGGATAGACTGTTGCGTATGCGACGTTTGGTGCCTCGTTTTGTGCGACGTTGTTTGCGTAGGCGAGGGCAGGCGGGTCGGTGGTGATTCCTGCGACGAGGCCCATTATCGTGTAGTAGTTCATTTTGAACACGCTTCGCGCGATAATTCCCACGAGGAGGAGCGGGATTGTGGTGATGAAAAATCCGATCAGGACCCACCAATATCCGCCGCCACAGACTGCTTCCAAGAACCCGTTTCCGGCGCCGAGGCCGACGCTTGCGAGGAAGAAGAGGATGCCGATTTCGCGGATCATGAGGTTGGCGGCGAGCGGCGTGTATGTGATGAGGTGCGACTTGTAGCCCAAGCTGCTGAGCAGGATTGCGACGATGAGCGGGCCGCCGGCGAGGCCGAGTTTCAGCGGCTGAGAGAGGCCGGGGATCGCGAACGGAATGCTGCCCAAAATCACGCCGAGCGCGATGCCGAGAAACACCGCGAGCAGGTGAGGGTGGTCCAAGCGCTTCAACTCGTTGCCGAGAGCCTTTTCGATGGCGTTGACGGCGTGTTCTTCGCCGACGACATTCACGCGGTCGCCGATTTGGAGGCGCAGATTCGGCGTGGCGATGAGGACGACGCCGGCGCGATTTATCCGCGTTATTGCGACGCCCATGGCGGTGTAGGCGTCGAGCCGCGAGAGCGTGCGCCCGTTTATTTTGTCCTGCGAAACGATGATTCGGCGGCGGACGATTGTGGATTTTAGGTTGTCCCAATCGTCGCGCACCCAGTCGAGTTTTTTGCCGAAAAATGTCGTGATTGCCTCGGCGTTTGCCTTTGAGGCGATGACGAGCACGCGATCGCCGGCTTCGAGGACGGTTTCCGCCGTCGGCAGGGTGGGCGGATTTTCGCCTCGGCGGATGCGCGAGACGACAAATTCGCGGCTGCCGAAGAGCTCGGAAATTTTCGACATGGTCTTGCCGACGAGCGCGGGATTTTGGACTTCGAGCGTTATCGCGGTGCTGCTGTCGCCGAGAGCCGAACTGCCGTTTTGGTTGGCCTCGGCTTCTTTTGAGAGCGAAATTTTGAAGATTACGCGGATGAGAATCAGGGAAATGATTATGCCCACGACGGCGAGCGGGTATGCGCAGGCGTAGCCTTGCCCCATCGTCCCCGAAAGCTGTTCGATGACCTTGCCGGCGGAGGAGTAGTCGGCGAGGGTTGTGCCGGAAAATTGCTCAATCAGCGCGGGGATGCGCTCGGGCGTGGCGGCGTTGGCGGCGAAAATCCCGTTGACGGTGTCGGAGAGCGCCTGTTGCGCGGCGCCGAGGCCGGGCGTGTTGGTGATGGCGCCCGACATCACGCCCGCCATCGTGTACATCGGGATTTTTGTGATGAAATGGAAGAGGATTGCCATCACGACGCTCGCCAAAACCGCCGTGACCGCCAAGGCGTTGAGCAGCATTCCGCCTTTTTTCAGCGAGGCAAAAAAGCCCGGGCCCACTTGGAGCCCGATCGAGAACACGAACAAAATCAGCCCGAGTTCTTTGACGAAGTGCAGCACGCCTTCGTTGACCCGAAAGCCGAGTTGCCCGAGCGCAATCCCGACGAAAAGCACGAGGGTTATGCCGAGCGAAATGCCGAAAATTTTTATCCGCCCGAGCGGAATCCCAATCGCTATTGCGAGGGCGAAAATCAAAACCGTGTGTGCCACGCCGCCCACGTCGTTGAAAAAAAGATTTATCAACCAGTCCATAAATTTCCGATTCAGCCTTTGTTTGACATGCGTTTTTATCCCCGCCAACCGGCAGAGGAACTTTAAAAGCCCCGCAAAAAATACTGTTGTGTCTGCAATTTCAAGAAAAAATTTTTATGTCGCCCGCAAATCCGCTTGGTTGCTTGCAAATTTCGCAAAAATTGTTCTCGGAGCCGGCAAAAAACGCGCGATTTTTGAGGCGAAAGCCAAAAAATCATGGCGAAAAGATTGCCGCCGCGTTGCGCAAGAAAAACGGACGCGGCGTTTTCGCTATTCGCAAAAAGAGTTAATGGCGTTTCCAGATTTTCACAAAAAATTTGACTTCGACAGAGAAAAAATCTTAGTCTACCGTCCACGTGATATTTCGACACACACTAACTAATAAACGTCTATACTAACATGAAAGATTTATTGAAAAAAATCTTGCCGGCGACATTTGCAATTTTTGTCGCCGCCTTCACAAGCATCTCTGCGGAAGCAAGAGAGTTTATTCCGGTTGCGGAATGGAAAAATTTCTTGCAACCGAGCAGGGGGTCAAAGCGCATAATGTTGAATGCCGACGACAATTCGGCAGTGAGTGAAATTTCCGCAAAAGAAATCATTTTCCGCCCGCACAAACCATATTGCGTTTCGGCGAAAGGTCTCGGGCTGAGGATTGGCAGGGACGATTTTTTCGTGATTTTTGAAGTGAAAGATCTGCTCCCGGGTGCGCGCTCCCCTGTATTCAAATTTGAGGGAGATTGCGCATACGGCGTTTTTTTGAACGACGCCGACAACACAACGGCGACGGTTACGTGGAACAGAAGCAATTATTTGGTAGAGGGGAAGCAAGCGGCGTCGGCGGACGGTGTGCTCACGTATGCATTTGTCTTTGATAAAGACAAACCGGAGGATGTGACGGTTTATAGCTTGAATACTGCCACCGGAGAGGCTGCAAAAATTTCATCTTCGTTTGCCGGAAAAACCATTGGCAAAACCCCGCAAGCCGGAGACAGCGCCGACGATATCACCATCGGTACGGGGATTCGCACCGGCGACAATTTTGTAAATTACAAAGGGTTTACCCTGACAAAATTTGGCGTCTATAAGGGAAAATTCGCCAATTTCGCCAACATCAATCAAGCAGGCGACGTTTTCCCTAAGGGTATCAATGTGCTATTGGAAGACGATGACGGCCGTAGTACTATTCAAACTCCCATTACGGATTCGCTGAAGACCTTGGGTGTTACCAACAAAGAACACGTAACTTTGTTTGCGGGAAATCAAATAACGGACAAAGAGAAAATGTTGTTTTTCGGGACAATACACGCCAACCCGCTTCCTGTGCATTTGACAAAACTTGAAAATCTTTTAAAGGGAAGAAATACGTCGAAGGGTGTGCAAGCATATCTTCTTGCCGATGCTAAAAGGTGTCGCAATGCGCAAGCCGCCGAATTGTTGCTCAAATATGGTGCAAATCCGAACGTCCACACCTACACCGGTGATCCGATGCTCGCGAATTGCACGCCGGAAGTAGCCGAGGTTATGTTGAACTATGGGGCAGATCCAAATCTTTTGGGCGAACACGGGACGCCGTTGGATAGCGCGTTTGAGCAGGGGAATGTGAAATTGGGAATGATAATCCGCTCTTTCGGTGGAGATTTTCTCACGCAAAAAGATAACGTGGAAAAAGCGACATCAGGGGCGGATCCCGCCAAACCAATGTGGAAAGAAGTCCTCAACACAAAAAAGACGCGCGTAGCCACAGGGAAGGTTGAGATTCCGACGCCGACGGCAAGTTCTTTCGACAACACGGTGGTAAATGTCGGGTCGGCGGGATTGCAACCCTCCGAGAAGAAAGATAGTCCGGTGACGCTCGAAGACGCGTGCAGAGAGTGTGACGCCGAGGCATTCGAGAAATTGACAGCCGATATGGGAAATCGGGCAAGTGAAGAGATAAGGCGCTATCATGGCGAAAACGGAAAAACCTTGGCTCACGAATTGTGCAGCAACGAGATCAAAGATTTGAACGCTTTTGTAAAAATTTTAGATAAATTGGTTGCCGCAGCACCTCTCTTGCTCTCGCAAAAGGACGTCAATGGTGAAACGCCGCTACATTATGCGATTTACGGATCGGAGAAGCGTGAAATAGGGGAAAAGGATTATATGATACGCTTCCCCAATGAAAAGACGTTCGGACAAAGACGCTTTGTCGCAGAGGAGTTGTTGAAACGAAAGCCGACATTAGTGAATGTGGCGGGCAATAGCGGTAACTCTCCTTTACATTGTGCAGTTGCGCGGAAGTACATGAACAAAACAGACGGGAAAGTAGAGATTGTTGTAAGTGGTGACCCGCAATTGGTAGATCTCCTATTGAAGCACGGCGCAAAAGTTGACGCTAAAAATTCCAAAGGGCAAACACCATTACTCATGATTTTTGACACGGAGGATGATACGTCTTCTCATGTTATTACTTCCAGAATCGTTGATACCGCGAAATTGCTGATTTCCAAAAAAGCGAATGTCATGGCGTCTAACAACAATAAAAGCACTATTTTATATCTTGCTGTGGGGGAATTCGATATGACAATGAAGGATGAGAACGACACGAGCTTTTTCGATCTACTGTTGAAATCCGGGGCAAACATTAACGCGAAAAACAAGTTCGGAATGACGCCATTAGATTTCGCAGAGGGCATTAGTTTCCCATCTTCAACGAGTTCGGGAACTGCTTCTGCAACAGTGTCAGACAGTGTTCGCAAACTCGAATCTCTCAAAAAATGGATTCGTGCCCACGGCGGGAAAAATGGCAAGGTGAAGAAAAAGAATAAGGTTAGCGATGACTAAAAATTCGCCCGCGACCATCCTGTGCCGCGCCGCGAACTCAGTTTGAGTGGATTTCCGGCGCGGGGAGTGGCGCAGGGGGAGCGGCGAGGGCGGAGGCGTCGTCTATGACGCAGATTTCGTGGGGCGCGAGCGCGTTCCCGATTGCGTTGTCAAAGGCGTAGTCGCGTTCGTACCTGATGACGAAGCCGTCTTCGTCTGCCTCGATTTTTTGCAGTGAATCGCTTGCGCAAAACACGTAGCACGCGCCTTTGACTTTTGGGGCTGCGGCTCCGATTGTCTCGGGGTGGTCGCGTGCGGGGACGATTTTCACGAGGCTCGAGCCTTTTTCCGGCGCGATGTCCATTTTTTCCGAGAAATTTCCCGAGGGGAGTTCGGAGAAATAAAAACGCACGCGATCATTTTGGACGCGCACGTTTAGCAGTATTCCGTTTGAAAACCCCGAGACCACGTATTCTCGTTTTTTGTGGTCGGCTTTTTTCACGGCGATTTTTTCGACCTTTAAATTTTCGCCTTCCACGACAAGGGGCGACCACCTCACAACCTGCGCACCGCCATGCCTGAGCGCGTGTTGCAAACTGCCGTTGCGCACGCGCAGCTCGTACACCAAGTCCTTATTCGGGCTGGCAAGGAAGAGGCCTTTTCCCGAAGAGGCGAATGCGGAGACCAAGATCAGCAGGGCAAGCCCGGCGAAGAAGCAGATCATTATGTTTTTCAGCATACCGCTCTATAAGAGATGTGTCAGTCTTGCCAAGTCTCCCACGAAAGCGGCGCGGCGGCGAGACAAAACTTGCGCCCCCGCGCGGGAACGCGTTTCATTTCGCATTTAATGGGCAACGCAAGATCAATGACCGGCTACGGGCGCTCGACTTTTTCGGTGGGAAAGTTGGATTTCGCCGTTGAAATTTCGTCCGTGAACCAGCGTGGGCTCGCCGTGAGCGTCTCGACGATTCCCGAGTGGGCAATTGCTGCGGAGCGGCTTTTTGCGCCGCTTGCGAAGAAATATGTCTCGCGCGGGAAAGTGATTATCGCGATTCGCCCCGACTTCGCGGCGCGCGCGGGCTCGGCGGCGGAGAGTTTTTCGTGGGACGAAGAGGCGGCGGGCGCGAGCGTGTTGCGGCTGAAGGCGGCGGCGGAAAAGTTGGGAATCAGCTTTGTGCCCGACGCAAAGTTCTACCTGCGCCTGGCAGAAATTCACCGCAAAAAATCGGCAGAAATCCCGTCGTTGGAAGACGCAGATGTCGTCGCAACCGTTTCTGCCGCCGTCATTTCCGCGCTGAAAAAGATGGACGAAATGCGCGAGCGCGAGGGCGAATTTTTGCGGTGCGACTTGCTGTTGCGGATAGAAAAAATCCGCGCGCTCGTGGGCAAAATCCGCGGGTTGTCTGCGGACACTGTCAAGAATTTTCGCGCCGCGTTGTTGTCGCGGCTCAAAGGCATGGATTTGAAAATCGATTTTGACGACGAGCGTTTCCTGCGCGAGATCGCGTTTTTTGCCGACCGCTGCGACATCGCGGAGGAATTGACGCGCCTCGACAGCCACCTCGGGCAATTCGCCGATTGCTTGGGCGAGCGCGAGAGCGGGCGGAAATTGGATTTCGTTTGTCAAGAAATTTTGCGCGAGCTGAACACGATTGGCAGCAAGGCGAACAATGTCGCGGTGACGCGATGTGTCATAGAAGCCAAGAACGAGCAGGAGCGGCTCCGCGAGCAAGTCCAAAACATTGAATGACGCCGCGCCGGCGCCGTTGCCGCGAAAAAACTTACTCGCGCGACAGGCGTTTTGGCGCGAAGATTGCGCAAAAGAAACATGAGCGAAAAAGCCTCAGAAAAAACTCCGCCGGCGGCAGACGTCCCCGTCATCGAACTCATCGACGCCAAGAAAATTTACAAGATGGGCGACGAATACGTCCACGCGCTCGACGGCGTCAGCGTGAAGATTTTCAAGGGCGAGTTTATCGCGATTCTCGGGCCGTCGGGCTCGGGCAAATCCACGATGATGAACATGCTCGGCTTCATGGACACGCTGACTTCGGGCACGATGATTTTCGAGGGCAAAGACGTTTCTCACGCGGGCGCGGGGCGGCGCGCATGGTATCGCGCAAACCGCATTGGCTTTATCTTTCAGGCGTTTAATTTGTTGCCGAGGCTCTCGGTTTTGGAAAACGTGATGCTCCCGCTGACATATTCCAAGGTGCCGCGAAAGGAGGCGGATCGGCGCGCGCGGGAAGCGTTGTCGCGGGTCGCGCTCGACCACAGGATTTCGCACATTCCCTCGCAGCTTTCCGGCGGCGAACGCCAACGCGTGGCGACGGCGCGCGCAATCGTGAACAACCCGGGCGTGATTCTCGCCGACGAGCCGACGGGCAACCTCGACAGCAAGAATGTCGCGCGAACCTTGGCGTTGCTTTGCTCGCTACGCGACAGCGGTTTGCCGGTCGTCATGGTCACGCACGATCTCGAAGTCTCCAAGGCGGCGGGGCGCGTGGTTTCCATGCGCGACGGGAAAATTTTGGAAGATTACAAGCAATGAATTTCTACGGTGCATTCATAAACGGCTTGCGCGAGATTTTGGCGCACAAAATGCGCTCGTTGCTCTCGATGTCGGGCATCATTCTCGGCGTGGCAGCCCTCGTGGCGATGGTCTCCGTGGTGCAGGGAATGGTTGGTCAATTCAAAAATTTCATCGAGATGCAAGGCGGAATCGAGAAAATCACGATCTCGACGGAATCGCTTCCCAAAGAGCAGGAACACTTGCAAGACAGCGCGCCCGGGCTGCGCATGGTCGATGTCGAGGCAATCCGCAAACTCGTGCCGGCGGTCTCGCACATTTCCCCCGAAATCTCCATCGCCTGGACGCACATTTCGCACAACGGCAAAGACTTTAACGCGCGCATAACGGGGACGACGTCGGACTGGCTCGTCGTCAACAAACGCTATGTGCAAAAGGGCAGGTTCGTGTCCGACGCCGATGAGGTTTCGCGCGCGAAGGTCTGCGTGCTCGGCTCGTTTGTCGTCGATGAAATTTTTGAGCCGAACGAAGACCCGATTGGCAAAGCGGTGAAAGTTGGCGGCGAGTGGTTCACCGTCGTCGGCGTTTTGAACACATACACCGTCGGCAATCGGAACGACCGGCGCGGGCCGAATCGCTGGATGAACGGCGGCTGCTACATTCCGATTCACACCGCGATGACGAACTACACCTCGACGGACACGCTCTCCGAACTCTACGCGCGCGTGGGCTCTGTCGAGGATCTCGACGACACCGTGCCGCAGCTCGAGCGCGTGCTTTTGCAGTCGCACAACGGGTTTCAGGATTTTTCGATTTCGACAAACGAGGAAATGCTCGACGAGTTCAAGCAGACGGAAAACTCGTTCATGATTTCGCTCGGCGGCGTGGCGTTTATCTCGCTCTTCATCGGCGGCATCGGGATCATGAACGTCATGCTCGCCGCGATTAACGAGCGCATTCGCGAGATCGGCGTGCGCAAAGCTGTCGGCGCGCGGGCGAGCGACATTTTCCTGCAATTTTTGGTGGAGACCGCGCTCATCAGCTCGCTCGGCGGCTTGCTCGGGCTCGTGTTGTCGTTCGCGATTGTGGCGGGGATACGCGTCGCGATGGCGGGAGTGCGCGTCGGTGGCGGCGGTCTTTCCTCGATGAGCATTTCGCCGAGCGTAATGCTTGCGGGCTTCGTTTTTTCGGTGGGGATCGGCGTGATCTCCGGAATTTTCCCCGCGCTGCGCGCCTCGCGCCTCGACCCGATTGAGGCTCTGCGCTACGAGTGATGCGCGAGCCGGCGTTTGTCGCGGCGGCTATTTTTTCTCGGCGACGTGGATTGCCACAATTGAGAATGTCAAGCCAATTGCGCGGACATTCTCGAAGCCGGCGGCGCGAAGTTCCTGCGTGATTTTTTCCTTCGGCGGAAACGCCTCGATCGACGACGTCAGGTAGTCGTATGCGTTTTTGTCGCCCGTTATCACTCGTGCGAGGAGCGGGAGCACGAATTTCAAGTATAAAAAATAAAAGGGGCTGAACGCGCGCGCCGGCTGCGTAAATTCCAAGACAAACGCCTTGCCGCCGCGCCGCAAAACGCGGTGCATTTCGCGCAAGCCCCTCGGGCGATTCTCGAAGTTGCGGATGCCGTAGGCAATCGTCAGCGCATCGACGGAATCTGCGTCCAAGGGCAGATCCATGCAGTCTCCAAAGGCAAATTCGACATTGTCGCCGCCCGCGATTTTTGCCCGCCGCCCGCGCGCAACATCGAGCATTTCCTCGCAAAAATCGACGCCGAGAATCCGCGTCGTCGGCGGAAGTTTTTTCGCGAGCTCAAGGGCTACATCGCCGCTCCCCGTCGCGAGATCGACGACCAACTGCGGGCTCTCGCGCGCGACGAGATCGGCGAGAACGCGCGTCCAATGCCGGCACGCGCCGGCGCTCAGCAGGCAATTCGCAAGGTCGTAGCGCGAGGCAATTCTCGCGAACATGCGTTGGACTTTCTTTCCCTCCGGCATCGTGAAAACTTTGGTGGCGATTAAACGGGAAAGCACATTGCCGCGCAAGCAATCGCCGCCGCCGCCCGCGCCGCGAATTTTTTTATTGCAAAAAGAGAAAAAAGAAAAAGCATTCTGCGGCATCCATTCTGTTCTCCTTTCCGGAATGGATTTGTGTGAGTTACTTCCGTTCTGTTCTCCTTTCCGGATCGGAGGGCTCCAAGCCCCACGAGAGCCCCGTAGAAAATACTCTCGTGGGGCTTTTTTTGTCGAAAGCGCGCAAAAATTTTGGACTTTTCTTTCCTTGCCGATTTTGCCGCACGGGATAAGAATTCACCGTTCGAGCAAAAATTCAGAGATGTTTTTGGACATTCTTCATTCAAAAATTCTGCGAGCCGAAGTCACCGACGCGCAACTCCACTATGAGGGAAGCCTCGCGATAGACGTCGAAATCATGGACATGGTGGGAATGCTTCCGAACGAGAAAATCCTCGTGGGAAATATCTCGAACGGCAACAGATTCGAGACATACGCAATCCCCGCGCCCGCAGGCTCGCGACAGTTTTGCCTCAACGGCGCCGTCGCACACCTCGGGAAAGTCGGCGACCTCATCGTCATAATGTCGTTCGCGAGAATGACGCCGGAAGAGGCAAGGGCGTGGGTTCCGCGCGTCGTCGTCTTCGGCGAAGGGAACTCCAAAATCGTCAAACTCCGCTCAGACGTCGCAGACCCCGCCACCGTTGCAAAATTCAAGCGATAGTGGCGGGCAGGGTTTGTGGTCGGTGGTCGCGGGTTGGTGGTGGCGGCAATATTCCGCAGAGGATGTCACACGGATTTGTTCGGGACTAACGTCCCTCACGGAAATT
>JAJPZB010000049.1 GCA_021204635.1 Opitutia bacterium
CACCACAAACTGCCGTGAACGCCGTTAGGCGTGAACAAATCCGTGTGACATCCCCCGCGGAACATTGTCCCCACCACCAACCCGGCTTCCCCGCCACCAACCCAAATCTTTGTTCGCCAAATTACCGGAGAAATTTTTCAATCGCCGCAACATGCTTAGACTTGAAAAACTCTATGCCGTTCTTGCGAGTGCCTACCGCGCCGAGGAATATCCTGCGCTGCGCCGCCTGCGCGAAATCTGGGCGGATACTCGCCCGCTCGCGGGTTTGCGCGTGATTGTGGCGGCGCCGATTTTTCGCAACACACTGGCGCAGCATCTCGCGATTGTGGCGGCGGGCGCAGAGATTGTTGTGGGAATTGGCGCGGGTGCGCAGTACGACGCCGACATTGTCAATCTCATAGAAGAGGCGGGAATAAGGCTCGCGAGAGTCGATGACGGAAACGTGCCCGACGCCGACATCATCTTGGACAATGCGGGATATTTCGCCGCATTTTCGCCACGAATCGGATTCGCGGAATTGACGCGCACCGGCGCCGAAAAATATCGCGATTGCAACAAACCGGTGTTCCTTGCGGACGCGGGAAAAATCAAGAAAATCGAGACATTTCTCGGCACGGGCGAGAGCTTTTTCCGCGCGATGGCGGCGCTCGGGCATCGCGATTGGCGGGGCAAAAAGCTCGTCGTCGCGGGCAGCGGCAAAGTCGGCTCGGGGATAATTTTTTACGCGCACAAATTTGGCGCGGAGGTCGTTTGCATCACGGATCCTGCCACGCTCACGGAGAAGACGCGGCAGCGGGTTTCGCAGGTCGTGGATTATCGCGACGACGCGGGGATTATTTTCGCCGTGCGCGACGCGTTTGCGGTCGTCACCGCCACGGGGAAAAAGGATGCGCTCGCCCGCGCCGAGGTCTCTGCGGCGCTCACGAGGTCGCCTGCCCTTTTGGCGAATATGGGCGTGGAGGACGAGTATGGCACGGGGGTCCCGACGGAGCGCGTTTTGGAGAAAAAGCGCTCGCTGAATTTTTTCCTTGACGACCCGACGCACATGAAATTCATCGAGGGCACGCTCGCGCTTCACGCCGCCGGCGCGGTGTTTCTTGCGGAGCACGCGGGGTCGCTGCCGCGCGGGATTTTTGCCCCGCCGCCGGAGATTGAGGACGCGATTTTGCGGATCACGCGCGAGCGCGGTTGCATTTCCGAAGAGCTCAAGTCAATAGAATAATCGGAGCGAAAATTAAAACCTTGCCCGCATAGTTTTGGGCTGAAAAACTCGGAGAAAAACACAGAGGTGCAAGGTCTGAATTATATCAATCAAATTATTTGCGGCGACTGCATAGAGGTGATGAAAACGCTCCCCGATGCCAGCGTCGATCTCGTCGTGACCTCGCCGCCGTATAATTTGAAAAATTCCACCGGCAACGGCATGAAGTGCGGCAAGGGCGGAAAGTGGTCAAATGCCGCGCTGATCAACGGCTATGCGACGCACGGCGACAGCATGCCCTATGGGGAATATTGCGAGTGGCAGAAAAAATGCCTCACCGAAATGTTCAGATTGATAAAGGACGACGGCGCAATTTTTTATAATCACAAGTGGCGCGTGCAGGCGGGCTTGATACAAGACCGGCGCGAAATTGTTCAAGATTTCCCAATTCGCCAAATAATAATATGGAAGCGGAAAGGCGGAATTAACTTTAATCCCGGATATTTTTTGCCGACATACGAGGTCATCTATCTCATAGCGAAGGAAAAATTCCGCTTGGCGCCTAAGGCAAACCGCGTCGGCGACGTCTGGGAATTTACGCAGGAACTCAACAACCGCCACCCCGCGCCGTTCCCGCTCGCCCTGATAGAGCGAATCATTTCATCGACAAACGCCCAAATCATTTTGGACCCGTTCTCCGGAAGCGGCACAACCGCCCTCGCCGCCAAAAACTTGAACCGAAATTTCATCGGAATAGAAATCTCCGAGGAATATTGCAAAGTCGCCAGAGCGCGATTGGACGACACGGATCTTTTCCCACGAAATGACAACAAAATAATACAGGGCGAATTTTGCTTTTAAAATGCACAGAATTTTTAAATAGGCAGCATTTTGTAAAATAAATTTTAGTGGAACTTTTACAGACACAAAACTTTGCGATATGAAGATTTTGATAAAAGGCACTTTGTTGGGCGAGAATGTTGTTGACATTCTCGTTGACGGGAATCGATTTGCGAAGATTGGGGGAAAGATTGATGTTCCCGAAATCGACGAAATTATTGATGGCGCGGGGACGGCGATTTTGCCGCCGTTTTACAATGCGCACACGCACGCGGCGATGACGCTTTTGCGCGGGTATGCCGACGATATGGAGCTTTTCAAATGGCTCAACGAATACATTTGGCCCTTTGAAGACAAGCTCACGGCGGAGGACATTTTCGCGGGCTCGCGGCTCGCGATTCTCGAGATGATCAAGTCGGGCACTGTGTTTTTCAACGACATGTATTGGGAGACGCAGGAGACGATACGCGCGGCGGAATCTATGGGCGTGCGCTCTGCGATTGGCATGGTTTTCACGGACGTCACGCCGAAAGAGCGCGTTGAGAGCAATCTCGATTTTATAAAAAATTTCCGGCGCACGGAGCTGACACAGATCACGATTGCGCCGCATGCGATTTACACTGCGAGCGAGGGGCTTCTGCGCCGCTGCGCCGAGTTGGCGCGGGAACGCGGGCTGCTCTTGCACACGCACCTCGCCGAGACGCAAAAGGAGGTCGCGGACTGCGTGAAAGCGCACGGGAAAAGCCCGACGAAATATCTCGACGACATCGGCTTTCTCGGCAGCGACGTCGTCGCCGCGCACTGCGTTTGCCTTGATGACAACGACGTGGAAATTCTGCAAAGGCGCGGCGTGACGATCGCGCACAATCCGGCGGCGAACATGAAGCTCGGCTCAGGAATTTTCCGCGCGGCGGCGTGCAACAAAGCCGGCTGCAAAATCGCGCTCGGCACGGACGGGCCGTCGTCGAACAATAATCTTGACATGGGCGAGGAAATGAAGTTTGCGGCGCTTTTGGCAAAGGTCTCGGGGACGCCGGAGGACATTCCCGCGCAGAGCGTTTTCCGCTGGGCGACAAGCGCCGGAGCGGAGGCATTCGGCATCGACGCGGGCGTGATTGCCGAGGGGAAACTCGCCGACGCCCTGCTCGTCGATCTCTCGGACACGCGCTTCGTGCCCAACCACAACCTGATTTCAAACTGGGTCTATTCGGCGGACAGGCATTGCATTCGCGACGTCATTTGCAACGGGAAAATTCTCATGCGGAATCGCGTCGTCGCGGGCGAAGACGAAATCGTCGAGGCGGCAAGAAATGCACCCTGCCTCAAAAAATCGGCGCAGCGACGAAGCGCGTAGTTGCACGCTGCGCCACAATCGCGAAAACGCTCACTCGCGCACGAAGGCGTTTGACGCTTTCTCGTCCTCGATTGTCGTCGTGGGACCGTGGCCGGGGAAGACTTTCACGTCGTTTGGCAACACGTAAAGTTTCTCGCGGATGGATTTTTCGAGAACGCGGAAATCGCCGCCCTGCAAATCGGAGCGCCCGACGCTTCCGGCGAAAAGCACGTCCCCGGTGAAGACGATTTTCTCCGCCGCGCAGTAGAACGCGAGACTGCCCGGGCAATGGCCGGGGACGTGAAACGCGCGCCATTCCCTGCCGAGAAGCGTGAACGCGTCGTTGTCGTTCGTCGGCCGCGACAGCGCGAACGGCGGGAAATCGTCGTCGCTCAACCCCGGGACAGCGGCTTGAAAAAGCGGCGCAAATTTCTCGGGCTTTTCGCAGAAATCGCGACCGTCTTCGTGCGCAAACACGGGAATGTCTTTCCCGCACTTCGCGAGAGCGGCGGCGATGCCGGCATTGTGATCCCAGTGACCGTGCGTGAGCAAAATCGCTTCGAGCGCGAAGGCATTTCTCTTCGCAAAATTCGCGAGCTTCTCGCCCGCGCCCGGCGGCACGTCAACCGCGATAAAGCGAGACTGCACCTCATCGACGACAAGGTACATGTTCGTGTCAAACGGCCCCTCTGCCGACGCACAAATTTTCAGGCTTTCGCTCGTGTAATTTTTCATTTTGGCAAAAATATTTCGCGCGATTATCTCCACCCGCCCGCCGCGCGGCGATTGTTTTCTGCAAAAACTACCGCCGCTCCCCTTTCGCCACAAACCTGCACAAAAAAACATTCTGCGGCGGGCAGAACTCCGACGCAGAATGTTTTGTTTTTCTGGATTGGTGTGGGCGCGGGCGGCGGATTATGCGCCGGTCATCTTTTGGATGACGGCGATGATCGGCATGAACATCGCTATGACGATTGTTCCGACGACGACGGCGAGGAACACGATGAGCAAAGGCTCGATAATCGAAGTCAGGGCGCCGACGGCGTTATCAACCTCTTCGTCGTAGTTGTCTGCCACGCGGTTGAGCATTTCGGGAAGTTGACCGGTTTCCTCGCCGACCTGCACCATTGAGCAGACCATCGCGGGGAACACCTTCGTTTGTTCGAGAGGCGCGGCGAGAGTGTCGCCATCGCGAACGCGGTCGTGAACCTTTTCAAGCGCCTCTTGCAAAACGACATTATTCAGGGTTTCCGTCGTGATTTTCATCGCCTGCAAAATCGGGACGCCGGAAGACATCAGCGTGCCGAAGGTTCGCGAAAAGCGAGACACCGCGACAATCTGCAAAAACGTGCCAATTTTCGGCATTTTGAACATCACGCGGTCGCGCAGAGCGCAAACTTTCGGGCTCTTGAACAGCATTCTTATTACGAAAACGACCACGACAACGGTGATAACCGTCACGAGAAAGTGCTCACGCAAGGCGGTGCCGACATCCATAACTGCTTGCGTCAGCGCAGGCATTTCGCCGCCCTGCGACATGAGCATCTGTTGGAACGACGGAACGACGAAGGTCAGCAAAACGTAAACGATTATCCCCGCGATGCAGAGAACGACGACAGGGTAAACCATCGCCGACTTGACCTTCTTTTTAATCCTGACCGCCTTTTCCTGGAATGTCGCGAGGCGGTCGAGCACAGTGTCGAGAACACCGCCGGCCTCGCCCGCCTTGACCATGTTCACGTAGAGGCGGTCAAACATCTTCGGGTATTGCGAAAACGCGTCCGAGAGTGAATTTCCGGATTGTATGTTGTCGCAAATATTTTCGAGCGCGCCCTTGAAATTCGGGTCGCGTTCCTGTGCGGACAAAATCTGGTTTGCGCGCAAAAGCGGCAAGCCCGCTTGGAGCAGCGTCGCGAGCTGGCGCGTAAACACGGTCAGCTGCTCGTTGGAAATTTTCTTGTTGTAGCCCTGCTTTTTCTTTTTTCCGCCTTTTTTGCCGAGAGAAAAACCTTCCTCGGAGATAGACGACACCATGAGGCGCTGCTGCTGGAGCTTCGCCCGCGCCTGCTCTTCGTTCGGAGCTTCGATAGAGCCGGAAACCTGTTTTCCGGTGCCGTCAATTGCCTTGTATTTGAATTTCGCCATTTTTCGTTGCGGAGTTTTTTAAATTGTTGTCGTCGGGGATAAGGGGAAACGGATTGGGGGAGAAGTCGCGTCAGCGGCAGAAGATTAGGTGTACTTTAAGACCTCTTCGATGGTGGTCAAGCCATCGAAAATGCAGCGCAGTCCGTCGTCGCGCAGGGTGCGCATTCCGTTCTCGATTGCGCGCTGTTTCAGAACGAGCGTCGGCGCTTTTTTCGTTATCAGCTCGCGAATCGGGTCGTTGATCATCATGAGCTCAAAGAGCCCTTGCCGCCCCTTGTATCCCGTCTTGTTGCAGGTGGAACAGCCCTTGCCGTAGTAAAACTGCTTCTCCGCGATTTCGAGCGGATCGACTTGCAGCATGTTTATGACAGCCTGATCCGGCTCGTATGCCACCTTGCAATCGCGGCAAATCCGGCGGAGAAGCCGCTGCCCGAGAACGCCTTCGAGAGACGCCGCGATGAGGAACGATTCAAGCCCCATATCGACGAGACGCGTGACCGCGCCCGGCGCGTCGTTCGTGTGCAAAGTCGAGAGCACGACGTGCCCCGTGAGCGCCGCCTGAATCGCGATACTGCCGGTCTCCTGGTCGCGGATTTCCCCGACCATGATCGTGTCGGGGTCTTGACGCAGAAATGAACGTAGCGCCGACGCAAATGTCAGCCCAACCTGATGGTTGATCTGCACCTGCATAATTCCCTCGATTTCGTATTCGACAGGGTCTTCCGCCGTGAGAATTTTCACATCGACGGTGTTCACCTCGCGAAGCGCGGAATAAAGCGTCGTCGTTTTGCCGGAACCGGTCGGACCCGTGACGATGAAAATCCCGTTCGGTCGGTTCACGAGAGAGCGGATTCCATCCATGATCTCGTCCGTCATCGTCAGGTTTTCGAGGTCGAGGTTGACAACGCCCTTGTCGAGGATACGCATAACAACGGATTCGCCAAACTGCGTCGGAAGCGTGGAAACACGAATATCGATCGGGCGACCGCCGACCGTGGTCTTTATGCGACCGTCTTGCGGAATGCGCCGCTCTGCAATGTTGAGCCCCGACATAACCTTGACGCGCGCCGTGACAGAGTTTGCGAGCGACGCCGGCGGCGGTGTCATTTCGTAGAGCGCGCCGTCAATGCGATAGCGAATGCGGAACTCGCCCTCAAACGGCTCAAAGTGAATATCGGACGCTTTTGCCTTGACAGCCTCTTGCAACACGACATCGACGAAGCGGATAATCGGCGCCTGCGAAGCGGAATTGGAAAGGGAATTTTCGTCGTCGCCGCCGAGATCCAAGCCCTCGATCTCGCTCAAAATCTGATCCATCGACGAATTTTCTTCGCCGTAATACTTTACGATAATCTCGTCGATGAGCGCCGGATTTGCCACGGAGAGCTCCACATCCCTTTTCAACACGAACGAAAGCTCTTCGTTGATCGAGAAATTAAACGGGTCCTTCGTCAGAAAATAAATCCGGTCGGCGTCTGCGTCATACGGCACAATCCCGTATTTATGCGCCTGCGCCGCCGAGATGAGGCGAATCAGGCTTCCATCGATGGTCTCGGGAATTTCGCCGACGAAGCGCACGCCGAGATGGTTCGCAGCGAGTTTCAAAATCTCGTCTTTCACGAAATATCCGGCGTCTTCGAGAACGTCTGTAAACGCCTTCCCGATCTCCGTATGCTCCGCCCAGGCGTCGTCCAATTGCGCCTTCGTGATCTTTCCGGATTCCTCAAATATCGAGGACAGCGTCTCGCTATGGTCGTCAAACATGGCAAAAATTCGGATTAAAAATTAGTAGTGCAAGTCGCGAAGTTTTTGGCGCATTTCATCGGGCACCTGCGCATACGTTATCGCCTCGCTCGAATCGATGAGCCCGTCCTCGACGAGGCTCAGCAAGTGGCTGTCGAGCGTCCGCATGCCGAGTGCGCCGCCGGTCTGAATTTCAGACGTAATGCGGTATGTTTTGTTGTCGCGAATTAGCGACGAGGTCGAATCCGTGTTGATCATGATCTCGTAACCTGCGATGCGCCCGCCGCTCTTTTTGCGGCACAACACCTGCGAAATAACGGCGACGAGCGACGAGGCGAGCTGCATGCGGATCTGCTCTTTCGTGTCGGCGGGGAACGCATCGACGATTCGGTCAACGGTTCTCGCCGCGCCCGTCGTGTGCAAAGTCGCGAAGACCAAGTGGCCGGTTTCTGCGGCGGAAACTGCGGCGGTAATCGTCTCCAAGTCTCGCATTTCGCCGACGAGAATGATGTCGGGGTCTTGGCGCAGAGCCGCGCGAATTGCGTCCGAGAACGATGGCACGTCGCGCCCGATTTCGCGCTGTGTCACGACAGAGCGCTTGTGCTCGTGGAAATATTCGATCGGGTCCTCAATCGTGATGATGTGGCGCTCCTCGTGCTCGTTGATCCAGTTGAGCATTGAGGCGAGCGTCGTCGTCTTGCCGGAGCCCGTCGGCCCCGTGACGAGAATCAGCCCGCGCTGCCGCATGAGCAACGCCTTCACCTTGTCTGAAAGCCCGAGCTTTTCCAACGAAAACATGTTGTTCGGGATTTGCCGGAGAACGATTCCGTATGCGTTCTCGTCGGCATTTCCGCAACGCGCTTTGAAGCAGCTGACGCGGAAACGCGCCTTGTTCTCGAACGTGAAACCGAAGTCGCAGCCGCCCATTTCTTCGAGGCGCTTGAGATGACCCCCCGGCGTGATTTCCCTCACCATCGCGTCCGTCTCTGCCGCAGTGAGCGGCGGCCCCTCGACGGGGAGCATGCTGCCGGAAATTCTCAGCACGGGCGCCTGATCCACGTGCAAGTGCAAGTCGGAAGCGTTTTCAGAAACGACGAGGTCGAGAAGGTCTTTAAGGGAATAATTCATTGTCTTTTAAAATTGTCTTGCTTTTTCAAAATTTTGCGCATTGTCGCGGCAACAGCGTCAATCGACTTCGACCGTCGTCGAAAGCACCTCTTCGACGGTTGTGATTCCGGCTGCAATTTTCCGGATTCCGTCCTCGCGCATGGTGCGCATGCCGAGGTCGCGAACCTTGCGCCGCAGCTCCACGAGCGTCGCGTTGCGGTAAATCATTTCCTGCACTTCCTCGTTCACGAGAAAGAGCTCAAACACGCCGCGCCGCCCGCGATACCCCGTGTTGTGGCACTTCACGCAGCCCTTACCCTTTTGGAAATTCGTCTCGGACAAATCTGCCGCCGTCATGCCGATGGAAATCAGCTCTTTCTCCGTCGGGGTGTAAGACGCCGTGCAATCGGGGCAAATCCTGCGCACGAGGCGTTGCGCGAGAACGCCGCGAAGCGACGCCGACACCAAGAACGGTTTCACGCCGATATCGACGAGGCGGGAAACGGCGCCCGGCGCGTCATTCGTGTGCAAAGTCGAGAAAACCATGTGGCCCGTCAGCGACGCGTTGACCGCGATATCCGCAGTTTCCAAGTCGCGAATTTCCCCGATCATTATGATGTTCGGAGCTTGGCGGAGCATTGACCTCAGCGCCGCAGCAAACGTCATGCCGACCTCGCGCCGCACCTGCACCTGATTGATGCCGGGCATCTGATACTCGACAGGGTCCTCAACCGTGATGATCTTTCTGTCCGGCTGATTGATGTAGTTGAGCGCGGCGTAAAGCGTCGTGGATTTGCCGGAGCCGGTCGGCCCCGTGACGAGGAAAATCCCGTCCGCGCCCGTGATGATTTTCATGAAAACCTCTTGGTCGTCGGAGAAAAATCCGAGTTCCGGCAAGCCGAGTTTCAAGCCCTCTTTATCCAAAATACGCATGACGATCGACTCGCCGTAAACCGTCGGCAGCACAGAAACACGCAGGTCAACATCTTTGCCCGCGACCTTGATCTGTATGCGACCGTCTTGCGGAATGCGCTTTTCCGCGAGCGAGACATTCGCCATCAATTTCAGGCGCGCGACGATCGACGCCTGCAAGCGCTTCGGCGGATTTTCCACCTCCTGCAAAACGCCGTCTATGCGATAGCGCACGCGGAAACGCTTTTCCAAAGGCTCCATGTGAATATCGGATGCGCGCCGCCGAATCGCCTCCGTTATCAGCAAATTTACGTAGCGGATAATCGGCGCGTCTTCCGCGTTCGCGCCCTTTTCGTCGTTCCCGGGAATGGAAACCTCCGCGCCCTCGCCGAAAATGCTGCGCAGCGCCTCGCTCCCCACGTCGCCGGAATTGTCGTACGCCGCCACAATCGCCTCGCGGATTTCTTCGGGCGGCGCGAGCTTGAAATTTATCTCCGTGCGAATCAGCCGGCTCAGCTCGTCCATCGTGTTGCTGTCGAGCGGATCTGCGATAACCGCGAGCAACGACGAGCCCTCCATGTTCAGCGGAAGCACGTTGTAGCGCGTCGCCATGTCGCGACCAACGAGCTTCAACGCCTCCTCGGACGGGCGCACCTGCGAGAGATCCGCGACCTCCATGTCAAATTCTGCCGCAAGAGCGCCGGAAATGTCGCGCCAGCTCGTGTAGCCCTTTTCGACTAACAAATCCAAAATGGCTGAATCAGCCTCGGCGGCGTTCACGCCCTTGCCGGCAACGTCGGAGCGGGCAGCTTCAACGGCATCGGCGGTGACCAAATTCCGATCCTGAATCAGTTGAACAACATAATCGTCGGCAGAAATCATAGCGCGAACATATTCCGAAATTTGAAAATCTTTTTGGGTAAAACGAGAATGGGCTTGCGGGGAAAAGCAATGTCGCAAAGCTCGCGCGGAAATGCCGCCGAAACGCTATGCGAGTGTCGCAACGTTTTAGCAGTTCACCCCCGCGCGCGCAAGCGGTAAAACGTAAAATGCCACGCCGCCGCAACAACGAAATTCGCGGGTTGGTGGCGGCAACAAACATGCCGCCGCCACCACTAACCTGCCGCAGATGGATGTCACACGGATTTGTTCGGGACTAACGCCCCTCACGGTTTGTGGTAGCGGGTCGGTGGTGAAGCGTGGGTTGGTGGTGGGACTTGGGTTGGTGGCTGGATTGTTGCAGGGCTTGGGTTTGTTGCGAAGGGTTGGTGGTGGCAACGATCTCGCGCATGCAGTGCGCGATTCTCCCGCTAAGTTAGCGGGAGGGGACCGCGTTAGCGGTGAGG
>JAJPZB010000028.1 GCA_021204635.1 Opitutia bacterium
CCCGCTAACTTAGCGGGAGAATCGCGCACTGCGTGCGCGAGATTGTTGCCACCACTAACCCTCGCAACAAACCATTCTCACCACAGACTCAAATTTCGCCACTAACCCAAGATCTCACCACAAACCCACCACCGACCCAGATCTCACCACTAACCCAGATTCCACCACTGAGCCAAGCTACCACAAAGCCGTGAGGGACGTTAGTCCCGAACAAATCCGTGTGACAACAATCGTGGCAGTTTGCCGCCACCACCAACCCAATATTCCACCACCAACCACAATCTCACCACCAACCCAAATCTCGCCACCGACTCCCACCACCAACCCTCACGGTTTTCTCAGGGAGACTTGCCGGATGTGTGTTGCGGACATTGCGCCGTCGCTTTCGCGCACGGTGACGGCAACGACGTCGAAGCGCCATTCCTGCGCCGCGCCTTTGATTTGGTGCAGATATTCGCGGATTGCCCGCCGTTGGGCGTTGCGCTTTCTTGCATCGACAGCGGCGTAGCCACCGTGCACGTCTTTGTCGGAGCGCGTTTTCACCTCGGTGAAGACGAGGCATTTTCCGTCGAGCGCGACGATGTCGATTTCGTCGTTCCCGTGGCGCCAATTTCTGAGCAGGATTTTCATTCCCTGCTTTTGCAGAAATTTTGCGGCGAAGGTTTCTCCGGCGCTTCCGCGCGCCTTGCGAAACGTTTCCTGCCCTTTGTTGTGGCGGAAAAATTTCCTGATTTCGCTGAGAATTTCTCCGAACATTCGCGGGTGCGAGGTCGCTTCAAAACAGGCTCGGTTGGTTGCCGTCGCGCGAAAATTTTTGCTTGACGCCGCTGACGCGCCAGCCCTTTTCGGTCAAAATGCGCCCCTGCGGAGTTCGCGCGATGTAGCCTTCCTGAATGAGGTAGGGCTCGTGAACCTCTTCGAGCGTGTTTGCCTCTTCGCCGACGGCGACGGCGATTGTGCCCAAGCCGACGGGTCCGCCGCCGTAGTTTTCGCCGAGCACGCGCAAAATGCGTTTGTCCATCTCGTCCAAGCCGTATTGATCGATTTCGAGGAGTTCGAGAGCGGCGGAGGCGGTTTGTTGCGAGATTTTGCCGTCAGCGCGCTCGAGTGCATAGTCGCGGGCGAAGCGGATGAGGTTGTTGACAATTCGCGGGGTTCCTCGCGCGCGGCGGGCGATTTCGATTGCGCCGGCGTCGTCGATTTCGATGCCGAGTTTTTGGCAATTGCGGCGGACGATTTTGAAAAGATCTTCGTGCGAGTAGTAGTCCAAGCGCGTTTGCAGCGTGAAGCGCGAGCGCATTGGCGCGGTGAGCAAGCCGGTGCGCGTCGTCGCGCCGACAAGGGTGAATCGCGGGATCGAGAGGCGGACGCTGCGCGCGTTGGGGCCTTGGTCGATCATGATGTCAATGCGAAAATCTTCCATCGCCGAATAGAGAAATTCTTCGACGACCTTGGAAATGCGGTGAATTTCGTCGATGAAAAGAATTTCGCCTTCTTCGAGGGCGGTGAGCAGCCCCGCCAAGTCTGCGGGTTTTTCGATGACGGGGCCCGAAGTGATTTTCACCTTCGTGCCCATTTCTTCCGCGAGAATGAGCGCGAGCGTGGTTTTCCCGAGGCCCGGCGGCCCGTGCA
Organism: Opitutia bacterium; assembly: GCA_021204635.1. Classification (GTDB taxonomy): domain Bacteria; phylum Verrucomicrobiota; class Verrucomicrobiia; order Opitutales; family UBA953; genus Spyradosoma. Next base: position 1,633 of record JAJPZB010000028.1, read on the forward strand.
GCAAGATGTGGTCGAGCGCGCGATGTTCGCGGCGTGCCGCTCCGACCATGACGCGGAGGCGCTCGATCGTTCGCGGCTGGCCGGTGAAATCGTCGAATGTCGGCGGGCGCAAAGCCTGATCGAGAGAGGTGTCTTTGCGCGCGAGAGCCTCCTCGAAATAGCTTCTCGCCTCGGCGGTGTTGTCGCCGCTCTCCGATTCGGTTCTTTTTTTCGCCATGATGTCGCGAGGTTACGCGCGGCGGGCGGCAGTGACAACAATGAGTTTCAAAATTGACATTTTGTGCGGAAAGCGAGATTTTGCGCACACTGTGTTTTGCATGAATTCAGTTTTGCTTCGGCGCCTACTGCTTCTCCCCGTGGGGGAGTGAGCTTTTCTTTCGGCTTGGCGCGAGCCGTTTAAATCCGCCGCAAAAACACTAAATCCGCAGGCGTCGTCCTCGCGGGCAAACTGAAAAAATTGCGGAATTTTCCGCAGCAACAAAGAAAAAATTTAAATGCAACACGAAAAAATAACGAAGTATTCCCAATTCCCGATTGTCGATTTGCCGGACAGGCAATGGCCCGGCAAGCGCATAGAAAAAGCGCCGATTTGGTGCAGCGTCGATTTGCGCGACGGCAATCAGGCACTCGCCGTCCCGATGAGCGTCGAGGAAAAAATCGAAATGTTCCGCATGCTCTGCGAAATCGGTTTCAAGGAAATTGAAATCGGTTTTCCGAGTTCGTCGGACACGGAATTTGAATTTGCGCGCGCGCTCGTCGATCAAAATTTGATTCCCGACGACGTGACGGTTCAGGTTCTCGTGCAATGCCGCGACCACTTGATTCGCCGCACCTTTGAGGCTTTGCGCGGCATGAAAAAGGCGATTGTGCACATCTACAATTCCACGTCGCCCTTGCAGCGTCGCGTCACTTTCGGCAACGCGTCGAAAGAGCAGATCAAGCAGATCGCTATCGACGGCGCGCAACTCGTGAAATCGCTTTTGCCCGAGGCTGTCGGGACGAAGATCCGGCTCGAATATTCGCCCGAGAGTTTTTCCGACACCGAGGTCGATTTCGCGCTCGAAGTTTGCGAGGCGGTGATGGATGTGTGGGAACCCACGCCGCAAGACCCGATAATTTTGAACTTGCCGGAAACCGTGCAGTGGACGACGCCAAACGTCTATGCCGACATGGTCGAGGCGTTTATTCGCGGCGTCAAAAATCGCGATTCCGTGGTAATTTCGTTGCACACGCACAACGATCGCGGGACCGGCGTCGCCGCGACGGAGTTGGCGCTGATGGCGGGCGCGGACCGCGTCGAGGGGACGCTTTTCGGCAACGGCGAGCGCACCGGCAACTTGGATATTGCGACCGTCGCGCTCAACATGTACTCGCAGGGGATTGAGCCGAATTTGAAATTCGACAACCTGCCGGCAATCCGCGAAGTCTATGAGCGTTGCACGCGCATGAGCGTGCCCGAGCGCCACCCGTATGCGGGCGATTTGGTGTTCACGGCGTTCAGCGGCTCACATCAGGACGCAATCAAAAAAGGCATGGATCTGCGCAAAAAAGAAGGCCCGGATTCGCCGTGGCGAGTGCCGTATCTGACGATTGACCCCGCCGACATCGGTGCGAGCTACGAGGCGATAATCCGCATAAATTCGCAGAGCGGGAAGGGCGGCATCGCCTACATTCTCGCGCGCGATTTCGGCATAGAGTTGCCGAAGCTCATGCACCCGATCGTCGGCGAAGTCGTGGGTGGCATCGCGGACAAACTCGGTCGCGAGCTCACGCCGAAGGAGATTAACGACGCGTTCACGAAGAATTTTGTCAACGTCGATAGCCCGCTCGCGCTCAAAGTTTTTGAGAGTAACTCGGAATCCAAACCGCTGATTTCCTGCACGGCGGACGTCGTTTTTCGCGGCGAGAATTACAAGATTTTCGGCAACGGCAACGGGCCGATAAACGCGTTTGTCAAGGCAATTCACTCGCAGGGCTGGAAGAATTTCACGCTCCGCGACTATCGCTCGCACGCGATCGGGATTGGCTCGGCGAGCGAATCGGCGGCGTATGTCTCGATCTCGCGAGATTCCGACGGCAAGGTGTTTTGGGGCTGCGGCATCGACACGAACATCGAACTCGCGGGTTTGCTCGCGCTCGTCTCGGCGTTTAATTTGTCGCGCAAGTTTTAAGGCTTGCGCGGCATTGTCGCGGCTTCGGCGAAGCCTGCGTCCAAGATGGATATTTCAGAGTTTTCCGGCAGCGGAGAAGCTGAAATATCCCTCTCGGTATACGCCGACGTTGCGCCTGCCGACGATGACGTGGTCGAGCAGATTTATCCCGAGCACTTTCGCGGCGTCGCGCAGCCGGAGCGTTATTTCCACATCGCCTTTGCTCGGAGTGGAATCGCCGCTCGGGTGGTTGTGGACGAGGATTATCGAGCTCGCGTTGCAGCGCACTGCGGGGCGCAGAAAATCGCGCGGGTGAAAGAGTGAGCCCGTCGCCGTGCCCGCAGAAACTTCGTCGAAGCGCACGACCTGATTTTTTACGTCCAAACTGAGAACCCAGCATTTCTCGCGGTCCAACGCCAATGAGATTTTGTTGAAGAAGGCGAAGACGTCCTTCGCCGTCGTGATTTTCGTCGTGATTTCGCTTCGCTCATCAAAGCGTTTTGCGAGCTCGAATGCAGCCGAGAGCATGCACACGCGCGTCCACGAAATGTTTTCCGCCCGCAAATCTTGGATCGTCCAGCGCGAAAGGTTGTAAATCGAGCCGTTGACTTTTTCGAGAATGCGGCGCGCGATGCTGCCCGGCGGCTCTTTTGCTGACGGGATTTCGAGCAGGACGGAGAGCAAATCGACATCGCTCAGACAACGCGCCCCGCGGCGTTCGAGGCGCTCGCGGGGCGAACCGTCCTTCGCGTCGGGAGCGCCGGAATCCGGTGTTCCCGCAGCGTTCATTTTTGGAAAGGAATCATTCGTCGCCGATGACCGTTCCTGCCGGAATGATCGAGTTTTTCTTCACGACCAACACGCCGCCGCGCACGCAGAGTTCCGGCGTTTCCCAGCCGTCTGCCACGCCTTTCGGGGAGAGCCGGCAGTTTTCGCCTATGCGCGCGTTTTTGTCGATGATCGCGTTTTTGACGACGCTGTTTTTGCCCACGCCGATCATGGGCACGCCTTTTTTCTTCGCTTCGGCAATTTCTTCCAAGCTCTCAAATGTGTCGGCGCCCATGTGGACGACGTTTTCGAGCTCCGCGCCCGTGTCGATGACGGCGCGAACCCCGACGACGCAGCGCGTGAGTTTGGCGTTGGTCACGATTGCGCCTTCCGCCATGACGACGCGCTCTATCGTGCAGCCGTTGAGTTTCGCGGCGGGCAGGAGGCGGTCGTGCGTGTAAATTGGCGCGACTTCATCGTAGAAATCGAACGGCGGAATCGGGTCGGTGAGCGCGAGATTTGTTTCCCAAAACGCGCGCACGGTTCCGATGTCTTCCCAATATGCGTCGAAGACGTGGGCAATGAGCTTCTTTTTGCCGAGCAGGCTCGGAATGACCTCTTTGCCGAAGTCTTTCATGTCGTTGTCGAGCGCCTCGTTCAGGAATTTTCCCGTGAAGACGTAAATTCCCATCGACGCGAGGCAGTATTCGGCGTCCGATTTGTCGGAGAGATTGTCGCGCAATTTCCCGTGAATGACGAGGGAATCGATGACTGCGGGGTCTTTCGGTTTCTCGACAAATTCGGTGATTTCGGAGGAATTGTCGCGGACGCGCATGACGCCGAGCGCGGAAACTTCCGCCTTTGGCATTGCCTTTGCGGCGATTGTGACGTCAGCCTTTTCCGTGATGTGCTGCATGATCATCGGGCGGAAATCCATGCGGAACAACTGGTCGCCGGAGAGAATCAGCACGTGGTCGTTGTCCTTCAAATTGAAGTGCTGGAGGTTGTGGCGCACGGCGTCTGCGGTGCCTTGATACCAGGCTTCGCCCTCCATGTTTTGCTCGGCGGCGAGAATATCGACGTAGCCTTTTCCAAACGCGTCGAACTTATACGTGCGCTGGATGTGGCTGTGGAGCGAGGCGGTGTTGAACTGCGTGAGGACGCAAATCGAGTTGAAGCCCGAGTTGAGGCAGTTGCTGATCGGGATGTCGATCAGGCGATATTTTCCGGCGAGCGGAACTGCCGGTTTGCAACGCGACGCTGTGAGCGGGTAAAGGCGGGTTCCGCGGCCGCCGCCCATGATTACGCATACTACTTTAGGACTTGACATGGCGTGTGAGGTATTTCGGTTTGGGGAGAGATTGTTTCAACAAGTGGAATCCGCTCCACTGCCGTTCGCAGAGCAACGGAAACCGCGTCAAGGTTAAGCAGAAGGCATGCCCGCGCAAGTTAAAATTGCCGCGATCCGCCCGCGCGGCAGGACGCATTTTGCCGCCGAGAGAAAAATTTGCCCCGCAAAATTTTACATTCGAAAACCGCGGGAACGGTGGTAAATTTTGACGCAAGGTTTTTGTCAACGACTTCTTTAATTCGCATTTTCATATGGAAACCGATTGTGAAACTCTCGCGGCTGCCACGGGCTTGAAAGCGGAAACGCTGGAAAAAGCCGAAAAAATCGTGGCGAAATATCCCCAAAAGCGGAGCGCGACGCTACCGCTGTTGCATCTCGTGCAGGAAGAACTCGGCTACATCACGGATGCGGCGATGAAATGGATTGCCGCACGCTTGGAGGTGGAGCCGATAAACATCTACGAAGTCGTGACGTTCTACCCGATGTTCCGCCTCAATCCTATCGGAAAGCGGCACATAAAAGTTTGCCGCACGCTGTCGTGTGCGTTGCGCGGAAGTTATAAGACGATGGAGGCGCTCGAGAAGGAATTTGCGTGCAAGCGCGGCGAAACTTCTGCCGACGGCAATGTGACGCTCGAATTTGTCGAATGCCTCGCCTGCTGCGGGACGGGGCCGGTGGTTCAAGTCGATCACTTGCTCTACGAAAAAGTCGTCCCCGAGAGCGTGCCCGAATTGGCGAAAAAAATTCGCGCTTCGCTCGACGACCCCGACTACGGCAAAAGGGCTCCCAATTTCGAGAACCGCACCGAGTGGCTCGGCTGAGCGCGGGCGCATGGAGCAAACGCACCTCAGCAGGCGCGAAACCGTGAATTTGGGGAGTTTCTACACTCCGCCGCACTTGGTTCACGTCGTCGCGGAGATGATTCGGCGAAACATCGCGCCGGATTTCTCGCCGCAGGATTTGACAATCTTGGATTCGTCGTGCGGCTATGGCGCCTTTTTCTCAAAGGAAATGCGCGACATCGTGCCCGCGAGACGCTTTGTCGGTGGCGACATCGATCGACGCGCGCTCGCCGTCGCAGCGCAGGAAAATCCGGACGCGGAGTTTGTGGCTGCAAACGCGTTGTCGCAGATTTCCCGCAACAAATACGGGATCGGCAACAATGAACCGCTCCTCATCGTCGCAAACCCGCCGTATAACGACGTGACCTCGCTCGTGAACAACGCGATAAAGAGCAATGCGCCCTGCGAGATCGATGCCGGCGTGCGCACCCGCGACCTCGGCATCTCGTTTCTGCTGTCGTTCGCGAAGTTGACGCCCGAGTTTGTGGCGGTTCTCCATCCGCTGTCGTATCTGATAAAGCGCGCAAATTTCGGCTTGCTTGCGCCGTTTTTTGCCAACTACGCGCTCGCGGATTCCATTGTCGCGAACAGCCACGAATTTTCCGGCACCTCGCGCGGAACGGGCTTCCCCATTGTTGTGGCGCTCTACAAAAGGGATTGTGGCGGCTGGCATTATCGCGACGTCGAAGCCCACAACTTTCACACCCTCGAAGGCGCCACGTTCTCGCTCGCGGATTTCGACTACGTGAAAAACTACATCTCGAAATATCCGTCGCGACAACAGCGCGCCACCACAGACCGCGCTGACGCGTTCAAATTCTTCGCTATGCGCGACATAAATGCCTTGAAGCGCTCGCGCACATTCATTTCCGACGACAATGCCAACGCCGTGGTCGTGCCCGACGACAAACTCGAATACTATTGCTACGTCGATATTTTCAAAGATTTCGCGGGCACGCTGCCGTATTACTTCGGGAATTTCGACGTCATGTTCGACCACGAGAAATTTTTGGCGATAAAAGGCGATTTTCTCGCCCTGAGCATAGACAAGCACCCCGAAATTTTTTCAAAAAAATTCGCCGCTCCGCCCGAGAACGAACTCGCCGCCGCCCGCTCGCGCGTCCGAAAATATTTCGCAAACCTCTTTGGCAAACACGCAAATGCCCGCCGGCGACATCGTGAAACAATGATTGCGTTTGAGCGGGTTCGTTAGAAAAATCGTTGCACAGGAAATTCTCATGGCTCATCCGAAAGAAACACGCATAGTTTATAAACGCATTGGCACGCCGGGCTACACGACCGACATCGATTGCTACATAAAAAATGGCGGCTATGAAACGCTGAAAAAGGTGTTGGCGGCAGGCGATCCGGCGTCGTTGTGCGTAGAAGTTGAGAAGGCGGGAATCAAGGGGCGCGGCGGCGCGGGATTTCCGGCGGGCATGAAGTGGAAGTTCCTCGACCACAAGTCCGGAAAGCCGATTTACTTTGTCGTCAACGCCGACGAATCCGAGCCCGGGACGCATAAAGACCGCTGGGTCGTTTACTACGATCCGCACGAAATCATCGAAGGTCTCGTGGTGTGCTCCTACGCGACGCAGGCGAAGCAGGCATTTATCTTCATTCGCGGAGAATTTTCCCACGGCGCAAAAATTTTGGAGAAAGCCATCGAGGAAGCGCGGGCGAAAAATTTTGTCGGCGATAACATTCTTGGCAGCGGTTTTTCGCTTGACATCGTCGTTCATCGCGGCGCGGGCGCGTATGTCTGCGGCGAGGAAACCGGCTTGCTCGAAGCCTTGGAAGGCAAGCGCGGGCAGCCGCGGATTAAGCCGCCGTATTTTCCCGCCGTGCTCGGGCTCTACAATTGCCCGACTGTCGTCAACAACGTCGAGACCGTTTGCCACTGCCTCGCCGCAATCGGAATGGGCGGCGACAACTATGCGAAGATTGGCGCAAAGGGCGATGCGGGGACGCGCATAATGGCGGTCTCCGGCCTCGTCGCGAAGCCCGGGATTTTCGAGATTGCGACCGGCACCGTCACCGTCGGCGAACTGCTCTACGACATGTGTGGCGGTCCGCTCCCCGGGCGCAAATTCAAGGCGGTTATCCCGGGCGGCTCGTCGATGAAGCCGCTGCGCTTTGACGAAAAATACAAGATCAAAGACGCCGAGGGGAACGTGAAGGAAGTTGCCTTGGAAGATGTTCCGCTCGACAACGCGAGCTTGGCGGCATGCGGCTCGTCCATCGGCACGGGCGGCATGATCGTTTTCGACGATTCCGTCGAGATGATTCAGGCGCTTGCAAATTTGAACGCGTTTTACAAGCACGAATCTTGCGGGCAGTGCACGCCGTGCCGCGAAGGCTCGATGTGGATGGCGCGGATTACAAAGCGCATTTGCGACGGCAAGGGCTCGCCGGAAGATCTCGACACGCTCAAAGATGTCTCCGACGTGATTTGCGGGCGCACGATTTGCGCGCACGGCGAAGGCGCGGCGTGGCCGGTGCAGGGCGCTCTTGCGAAATTCCGCGACGAGTACATCGATTCCATCGCGTGGCGCAATCGCGGGGAACCGTCGCCGTATTCCGGCTATCCGCTGATTTGATTTTTCGGCGTTGTCGCGCCGGCGTTCCCGCTGTTTTTTTGCGAGATCGAGCACCATGAAAATTTCCCGAATTGCAATCGTCTGGAACGCCTCAAAACAAGGTGCGGCAGAGTGCCGCGACGCCGTCGCGCAGGCGGCAAAACTTCGCGGCATAGAAACGCGCATTTTCGGCGAATACCCGATTGGCGCCGACGCCCTCGCCGGAACGCAGCTTTGTTGCACAATCGGCGGCGACGGCACAATTCTCGGCGTCGTCGAAAGCGCAGTCCGCAACAATGTGCCGATTTTCGGAATCAACCTCGGGAAACTCGGTTATCTCGCGAATTACTCCGCGCAAAATATTTCCGCAGAATTGGAGGAAATTTTTTCGGGCAATTGCCGCAAGGCGTCGCACTCGCTCTTGGAATGCACATTCGGCGACGACGCTACAACGCGCCGGCTCGCCCTCAACGACGTCGTGATCAAGGCGTGGGAAAATTTCAAAATCGCTGCGCTCCGCGTCGAATCCGCCGAACACGGAATGATAAACACGTTTCGCGGAGACGGCTTGATTTTCACGACATCGACGGGCTCTACGGCATACAGCCTCGGCTCGGGCGGGCCGCTGATCCACTCCGACGCCGACGTGTTCGCCCTTACGCCTCTTTGCCCGCACACGCTCTCGAACCGCACGGTCGTCTTCCCGCGCTCGATGGAAATCTTGGTCGGCAACAATTCGGCAGAAACCCCCGTCGGCGTCTCAATCGACGGCACCACGCCCGTGCGCGCAACAGGCGAATTTTCCCTGCACATAAAATTGGCGCAGGAACACGTGAAAATTCTGCGCCCGACAACACTCTCCGAATTCGAAATCCTGCGCACAAAACTCCGCTGGGTCTGATGTGCTGCGGGTTTGTGGCGGCGGGTTGGTGGTGAGGATTTGGGTTAGTGGTGGAATCAAACTGCCACGATTGTTGTCACACGGATTTGTTCGGGACTAACGTCCCTCACGGGTTTGTGGTGGGAGTTGGCTTGGTGGTGGGAAGTTGGGTCTGTGGTGAGGATTTGGGATGGTGGTGAGGTAGGGGTTTGTGGTGGCGGGTTGGTGGTGGAGGCGAGGGTTTGTTGTGGAGAATTGGGTTAGTGGTGAGAATGGTTTGTTGCGGGAGGTCTGTGGTGGCAACAATCTCGCGCACGCAGTGCGCGATTCTCCCGCTAAGTTA
>JAJPZB010000158.1 GCA_021204635.1 Opitutia bacterium
GGCTAGTGGTCGCCACTGACCCCCACCACGAACCTACGCTCACCACCTACCCGGCCGCTACCACAGACCCAGTTCCCGCAACAAACCTTTGCCGCCGCCACTAACCTTCCGGAAATCTTCACCACCGAACCAAAAACCATTTCTCTTACAGGCAGCGACAGCACAGAAGGATTAAGCAAGTTCATTGCTACATCCGACCGCGAAACCACTGCGCTTACCGCAAAATCTCTTTGACGACGGTTGCGATGTCGTCGTTGGTCAGGGCGGGGCCGGAGGGGAGGCAGAGGCCGCAGCCGAAGGTTTTCTCCGCCACGCCGCTTCCGTAAAATGCGTTTTTCGCATAGATTGGCTGCATGTGCATTGGGCGCCAGAGCAGGCGCGATTCGATGTTAGCAGCTTCCAATTTCAGGCGAATTTCGTCGGCTGTTTTCCCGAACTTTTCCGGATCGACCAAAATGCAGCTCAGCCAGAAGTTTGAATCAAAGTCTTTGCCCGGATTTTTCTTGACAGTTATTCCGGGCGTTTCGGCGAACGCCTCCGTGTAGAGTTTGCAAATCTCGCGCCGGCGCGCGATGTGCTCGCGCAGGACGAACATTTGCCCGCGCCCGATTCCCGCAGAAATATTGCTGAGCCGGTAGTTGTAGCCGATTTTTTCGTGGAAATAGTATGGGCGATTTTCGCGCGCCTGCGTGGCGTAGAACAGCGTCCGCGCCGCAGTTTCGTCGTCTTTGCAGATGAGCGCGCCGCCGCCCGACGTCGTTATCATTTTGTTGCCGTTGAACGAAAGCGCGCCAAAGTCGCCAAACGTCCCGCACTTGCGCCCGCGATATTCCGAGCCGAGAGCCTCCGCCGCGTCTTCCATCACCGGAATTTCAAAGCGCGCCGCGATGTCGAGAATCGCGTCCATGCGCGCCGGCATTCCGTAGAGGTGGACGGGGACAATTGCCTTGGGCTTCTTTCCGGTTTTCGCAATGCGGTCTTTGATGGCGGTTTCCAAGAGCTCCGGATTCATGTTCCACGAATCTTCCTCGCTATCGACAAAGACGGGCGTCGCCCCGCAATAAACGACGGGGTTGACCGACGCCGCGAAGGTGAAGCTCTGGCAAATGACTTCGTCGCCGGCGTCGAGCCCGAGTTGCAAGAGCCCGAGGTGAATCGCTGCCGTCCCCGCGCTGAGCGCGACAACGCGTTTGTTTTCGCCGAGAAAACCTTCCAAGTCCTTTTCAAAGCCGTTGACGTTTGGCCCGAGCGGGACGACCCAGTTCGTGTCAAATGCCTCTTGGATAAAACGTTGTTCGTGCCCGCTCATGTGCGCGAGCGAAAGGAAAATGCGCTTGTCTGCCATAGTTGTCGCGACGTTGTTGCGGCTGATGATAAACCCGAATTTTCTTTAAAAAAAGAAATTTTACACAACACATGCGGGGCGAAATTATTCCGCGCCGTCTTTGGTAATGCCCCAATTTCTGCGAATCAAAATTCGTTTGAGCGAGCCCGCCGGAGTTTCGAGCGGGATAATTTCGAGGTCCTCGTAGCGAATGATTTCGCCGCGTTTTGCCGGCAGCCCGGGGCGGAGCGAGCGCACCCAGCTCGCCACCGTCTCATAGCTGTTCCCCTGCCACTCGAAGTTCCAGCCGGTCTCGGCTTCGAGTTCGTGCATGTTGAGCGTTCCCGCGACGACGATTGAATCTTGCGTCTGCTCGAAAATTTCCTTTTCGCCGGTCTCAAATTCGTCGCGAATGTCGCCGACAATTTCTTCCAAAATATCCTCGAAACTCACGAGCCCGAGGGTGCGCCCCTCGGCGTTTACGACGAGCGCGATGTGGTTTTGCGAGTGGCGAAATTTTTCGAGAACGTCCGCAATCGGCATGTCCGGCGGGAATTTCAGCATTTCGCGGAGAATCGGCTCAATCGGCGTTTCCCTGCCGAGAATCTGCATTTGCCACAGCCATTCCCGCACGAGCAACACGCCGAGCGGCTTGTCCAAATTGTCGCCGAACACCGGATATCGCGAGTGTGCGGTTTTTTGCACGACGCGCAAATTCACGTCTATCGGGGCGTTTATCCAGAGCGAATTCATTTCGTCGCGCGGAATCATTATTTCGTTGACACGAGTATCGCGTAGCCTCAGCGCGCGGAGCATGACGCGGTTCACGAGAAGGTCTTCGGAGCTCGATTGTCGCGAGTGAGACAAGACGTATTCGAGTTCGTCTGCCGAAAATCCGCGCTCGTCGCTTTTGGAAGTTTTTATTCCCGCGAGGCGCAGGAAAAAGCCCGCTGTGCCGTTGAGCAGCGCGATGAACGGGAAGAAAATTTTGTAAAAAACCATGAGCGGCGCCGCCACCGCGATTGCGGTTTTTTTCGGGTATTGAATTGCCACGGATTTTGGCGCGAGTTCGCCGAAAACGATGTGCAAAAACGTGATCAAAACAAACGCCACAGCCAACGAGATCGATGCGATTTTCGCCGGATCATCCATTCCGAAAAAATCGAAAATCGGCGCGAGGCGCTGCGCGACAAAGGGCTCTCCGACCCAGCCGAGCGCGAGCGACGAGAGCGTGACGCCGAGTTGCGTGGAGGAAAGAACCGCGTCGAGATGTTTTGTTGCGCGAATCGCGCATTTCACGCCCACGGCGCCGTCTTTTTTCAGCGGGTACAACTGGCTCGCGCGTATCTTTACGAGAGAAAATTCTGCGGAGACAAAATAGCCGTTTGCAGCCACGAGCGCGATTACGGCAAGGATTTCGAGGATAAGTTTCAGCGTTTCCGGCATTTATTTACCAAAAAATTACCAAACGGCGAGGGTGCGCTCACTCGTTTGCCGACGCCGTGCCCGCCGCGCTTTCCTCGTCGAAATCTTCCGCAGCCGTCGGGTCTGTCGCGACGGGATATTTCGCCTGCGTCAGGAACTCCGGCGCGTAGGCAAAATTCTGGATTTGCGCTTCCGCCGCGAGCTCGCGACTGCCGCGAACGCGCGAAAAATCCCGCACCAAGACGTAGCCCATGAAGAACACGAAAAGCAAGAAGAACGCGGTCTGCACATACCCGATTGTGTTTTGCGAAATCGGGCGTCGGCGCAATTTTCTTATTGTCGCGAGGAGAATGTGGCCGCCGTCCAAAACCGGAATCGGCAGCAAATTTAGGATTGCGAGATTGATGTTTATCAGGAGCGTGAGCGCGAAGACGCTGCGGATGTCCGCCGAAATTTCGTAGTATGTGTCGCCAATCGAAAAAATCCCGTTGAGGTGCGAAATCCCGATGTCGGAATGCGGGTTGAACAGCACCGCGATCGAGCGAAATGTGAGGGAAAGCGCGTTGTAAAATTGCGACCACGGCGACTTGCGGACGAGCCGCTCCTGCGAGAGTAGGTGGACACCGAGCAGGGGCATTTTGTGCTCCGGCACCAAGCCCGGGACAGCGTTTGTCAAAATCGCGTTTGCGCCGCCGCCGTCGGGCTTTGTCAGGAAAAGTGAGAATGTGCCGGCGCTCTCGCTTCCAAAGAGTTCCGAAAATTCTTTCGGTGTTTTCACGTTTTTTATCGCGCCGCCGTCGAACGAAATCCCGTCAACCGTCGAGCCAGGGACGAGCAGTTCCGCGAAGTCTGAATCGTTTGGCACTCCGGCAAAAATGCGGAGAGTGTCGCGCGGCGCCTTCTCGGCGTCTTCCTCCAAATCTTCCGGCGTGGCGATCATCGTCAGCGTCCTCGCCTGCCCGGATTCCGTGAATTTCAGCGTGGCAACTTCGCTGGTCGCCGCCACCACGATGGGCTCTACCTTGATAACGCCCGCGACGCCGTTGCGCTCGTAGGAAATTTCCACGGGATTGTCGCCGTTTTCCTCCAAAATGTCGGATAGTTGCGGCAGGGAATAAAGCGGTGTCGTGGACTTGACCTCACTGTTGTCGGCGTCGCGCTTTGTTGTCGTGATCGCGGTCCATTTGTCGCCATATCGTGCGCCTGCCTCATACGCGGGCATTCCGATTTTTGGGGCGATTTTGAAATTAGAGACCGGCGAGATTCCGATTACCCGCATGAAATCGCCGCTCTTCGGGTTTTGCGCGGCGAGGCACGGAAATACTTGCACGTCGCGCGTGCTGCCGTCGCGCTCCACCGTGATTGTTGCGAGCGCGCGCCCGTCTTCCGTGCGGGCAGAGCCGAGGGCGAGCGCCGTTATGATTTTGTCAAATGTCGGGGTTTCCTCGCCGTCAATCGCGACAATGCGGTCGCCCTCCCGCAGTCCCGCCTCCATCGCGGGGCTCGTGACGGATTTCCCGCGCTCTGTCTCGATTGTTTTTGCGACATAGCCGATGACATTCGAGTCAATACCCTCGCTCGAAGAACTTTTTACCCCCCACAAGAGCACGGCGAGCGCGAACGCAAACAGCACATTGAAAAATGCGCCGGCGGCAAAGACTATGATCCTGTCGAGATATGAAATTTTTTTGTCGCTGTCGCCGTAGTTCGGGCGCATTTGCGTTTTCCCTTCGATCATCTCCATTTCGGCGAGTTCCGGAATGGAGACATACCCACCGAGCGGGAGCAGGGAAATGCGGTAGTCGGTTCCGCCCTTTCCGCGCCAGCCGAACAGGCGGGGGCCAAATCCGATCGAAAATTTTTCGACGCGCAACCCGCGCCATTTCGCCGCGAGAAAATGCCCGAGCTCATGGACGAAAATCGACCCGCCGAAAAACAATATTATCACCGCGATGCCGCGCGCCGATTTCAGAAAAGCCAGAAATTGATCTTCCATACCGTCAATCGCCCCAATCATGCTTTTTTAAAAGGAAGCGCGCAATTAGATATTGGCGCGCCGGAGCCTTTATTTTTTGCAAGCACGCTTTTTCTCCTGTGGCTTTTTGGGGGATGCCGGGAACAGCCGCGAAATTTTTTCCACAAAATCGAACGGGGAATTCCAGTCCAAGTCGCCGCCGAAAACGATTGTCGAGGCAAAGCGATCCTGCGGCGCCTCTGCGCCCGTGCAGTAGTTGCTCTTTTCCCACTCGTCGATTGCGGCTTCGCGGAATTTCACGGGGCCGCCGCTCGTCTTGCTTTCGGGGATTTCGGGGAAAAGCAGGGGCGGGTTTCCCAATCCGCGCACGAAATTTTCGGCGAAAAACTCCGGCGAAATCTCAGCGGGGATATCGTCGCCGGAGCCGAGCATCGGAATTTCGCCCTCGGATTTTGCGCGCGGGGAACACGCCATAACCCTGAACGCGAGGTGCGGGAATTTCCTGCGGATAAAGACAAACGCGACAATGGCCGCGATTTTGCGGCACCAGTCTTTGCCAGAATTTTTTCTCGGGAACAGCACGAAAACTTCTTCGCCCGTATCTTTGTTGCGGAAAACGCTTTTGAATTTCGCGACAACGCTGACTTTTTCTATGGGGCAGCCGCTCGGCAGAGCCACGTCAAGCTCGAAAGTCGCATGCTCTCTCGTGGAGACAAACTCCGCGTTTTTGCCCGGGAACGCCTTTGTAACTATCCATTGCAGCCCCGTTTTGCTCAAAATGTTGTTGGGAGAACTCGGGTTGCAGGCGGATAGTCGCGTGTCCGTGAGCGCGGAAATTTCACCTCGTGAACGTGCGTCGCGGGTCTCGTCAAGAATAAATTCCCACGTGCTCGCCGCCTCTTCATCTCCCGAAAAGACGTAGTTGTTTTGCAAATGTTTTTCAAAAAACTCGGGGATGGAGTGATACAGGTTCGGCATTTCATCGGCAGGTTCGTCGTCGGAAATCTCATCTTCCTGCCAGTCTTTTCGCAGATTTAGGCGGCGGGTGACGATAAATTCTGCGGGATCTACGAAAAAGTTTTGCAAATCTTCGAGCGTGATTTTTCCAAATCGCGCAACTTCGTCCGGCGACAACGGCAGCGGGAATTCCAATCCGTGCGGCAAAGCGGGCTCGCGCTTTTCTTTTGTCGCCGCCTCGCTTTGCCGCGACAACAGCAGCGCGATTTCGCCGAAACTCTCGGGGTCTTCAAAGGAATGAAGCCGATGTTCGCGGACAAAATCCGGCGCGGCATTCCCGTAGCGGCGCGAGAGATTGTTCGCGCTCTCGATCAACTTCGCGAGCGGCGTCGCAGGCGGAAGTTTCGCGTTCGACGACGCCTCTCTGCCGACGTAGGAAAAGCGCAGAAAATCTTTCGCCGCGAGCAAGACTTCAAGCAGGAGCAGGCAGTCTTTGTCGCGCGCCGTGCAATCCCAATTTTCGATTCGCACGTTGTCGAGCGCCGGTGCCCAATTCGCGCAGAGGTCGAGCGACGAACTATCCGCCCCGCGCGGGAACGCGCCCGAGTTCATGCCCGCGACATAAATCGCTCGCGCCGGAATGTTGCGGAGCGGTTGCATGCGGCAGAAAGTGAGCCGCCCGCGGAGCATGCCCGATATGCGTTCGTTTTCCCACGAGCGCGCTTCCAAGAGCTTGATGACGGTCTTCGCCTCGCAGAAATCGCCGGAAAATCCCGCGAGATTTTCCGCGTCGCGAATATCCGCAAACGCGCGCTGCAACATCTGCTTTTCGTTGTCGTCGTCGAAGTCGAGAAGCTTTTCCTCGATGCTGTCGCGCAAGATGTCGCACCAATCTTTGACGTGCCTTTTTTTGCTCGAAAATTCGTCGTGCAGATATTCGAGAGTTTCCAAAAGGACGTAGAATTTCCCGAGCAGCCCCGCCGCCGTCGCGGAATCGGAAATTTTTTGCGCGGAAATCCAGGGCTCGTTCCCGAAGCTGATCGCCGTTTGCGCGTCGTTGTCGTCGCCGAGCATTATCCCGAGCGCGTTTCTCCTCATGCCGAAGCGCCACGAATTGTTTTTGAAAAAGCGATCTTGCCGCTCTCTCTCGTAGCGATCTTCGGAGAATTTTTGCTCTTCGTCCTTCTCGTTGTCGCGGCAGATGTGCTCGTCGTCATAGTTGCCGACGGTGGTGGAAAATTTCTCCGGAGAGCGGTCGAATTTGTCAAATTCCTCGCGGCGATGGTCGCCGGAAATTCCCCAGCGAATGTTGGAGTCAAGCAAAAGTTTTTGCAGCGCGGGGACGTCTGTTTCTTCCGACAATCCGAGTTTGCGGGCGAGTGGCGGGCACTCCAAGAGCCTCACGATTTCGGAGATGCGGAACTCGCCTGTGGCAATTTTCAAAATGTCGAAAAACGCTGAAATCGCGGGAAGATGTTCGAGTGTCGTTTTGTCTGCGATCGAGAACGGGAAAGGGCTTTTCGTGAACACCGCGCGGATTAGTGGTGCGTATTCCTCGATGTTTGGGAGCATTATCAAAACGTCTTTTGCGCGCATGTCGGGGTTTGTGGCGAAGAGCTTTGTCAGGTCGTCAAGCAAAATTTCCATTTCGCGCAGAGGCGTGTGCGCGACGTTGACGAGAAACGATTCGTCGTGTGGCGGGAGTTTGTGGTGGCGGCAATCCTCATTGTTGCCACCACCAAGCCCATTGCCACCACCAACCCCGTCACCACCAACCCCTTGGTGGTCACCACCAACCACGTCGCCACCACTAACCCCATTGTCGTCGGCAACATTTTCGCGGATTTCCGCCTGCAAGGCGTGGAGCAGATTGTCGCGGGCGGGCGCGGCATCAATGTTGCTGTTGCCGTCGAGAAATCCGTCGTCGATGAGTCGCATGGCGAGCGGGCGCGCCGCCTTTCCCCACGCCGTCAAAAGCTCGTTCCCCGCCACCATCGCGAGCCAGTTTTCTTCGCTTCCCAACTGTGGTCGCGACAACGGTGGCGAGCCCGCGCCCGCGCGATTTTGGCTTGGTTGCCGCCACCGACCCGCGTTTTTCAGCTGCTCCCGCAACAATCGCTTCGCCTCGGCGGTTTCCGTCCACAGGTCTGTCGAGAGATTGTGGTAGTAGAAAAGCACGCGGGTGCGCGCGGAAAGTTTTTCGAGGAGCTCGAAGTGAATACGCGGCAAGGTTGTCGGCGCAAACACGAAAACCCGCTTCGGGAGCGGCTTTTCCAAGTCATTGTCGCCGCGCAAAAATTTCAGGTGGCGCACGGCGGGCGGCTCGACGTCTCCTGTGTCGAGCTCGCGCCAAAGGTCTCGTTGCCGGCGATATTCCCGCCTGAAATCTTGCGGAAGCTTTTTCCCCGCCTTGTATGCGAGCTCCACGGCGTCGGGAAATTTCGGGTCATTCGGGTTTTGCCACGCGGCAATCATCTCGGGGCGCGAACTCTGGTAAGTCCAAAAAAGTTCCGAGAGAGCCTGCGACAAAACGATCAGATCTTCGTCGCGATTGTCGCGGAAAGAAAAGAGCGGGTTTCCGCCGTTTTGCCTGCTTTTCAAAACCTTGAAAATCCGCAGCGCGAGAGGCTCCGGCGACAATGCCTCTTTGTCGCTCTTGCTACGCGTCGCCGCCCCGATGACGTAGTTTAAAAATTGCTCCGGCGACAAAAATTTCACGTTCGCGCAAATCCCGTTTTTGCGGGCGAGAAACTGCCGCAGCCATGCGCCCTGCGCGTAGTTTGTCGCGAGCACAATCTCGGGCTCGATGGGGTCGCGATTGTTGCGGATTTCCTCGGCGAGCTTTGTCGCGAGCGTCTCCACGGAGAATGCCGGAAATAGGAAAAAGCCCGTTCCCGCTTTGTTGTCGGCGTTTGTCGTGGTTGAAAAAAGTTCCATGTCGTTGTCGGTGTTTGTGGTTTGTTGTGGTTCGTTTTTATTTCTTGCGCGCAGATTTTTTGCCGCCGCCCGCGCGATTTTTTGCCCGAATTTTTTCTCGCAATTCCGCCCAATGGGCAAGCCGTTCCGCGATCGCCGCCTCCGCGCCGTTTGTCTTCGGATTGTATATTTTTAGCGGGGTTTCGAGGTATTCTTGCCCCGAAATTCCCTCCGGAAATTCGTGCGAATACAAATATTCCGCGCCGTTCCCAAGCGATTTGTTCAGCTTTGTGTGGGCGTCGCGCAGGTGAATGGGGACGCTCTGCCGGCTTTCCCGCACGAGCTTGCGCGCTGCGTAAATCGCCTCTGTCGCGGAATTGCTCTTCGGGCAAGTGGCGAGAAAAAGCGTCGCGTGCGCCAATGTGAGTTGAGCCTCGGGCATGCCCACAAAATCGCACGCCTGCTGCGCCGCCACCGCGACCGTGATCGCCCGCGAATCCGCGAGGCCAATATCCTCGCTCGCCAAAATCACGAGGCGCCGCGCGATGAAACGCGGGTCCTCGCCGCCTTCGAGCATGACCGCGAGCCAGTAAATCGCCGCGTCGGGATCGCTCCCGCGAACAGATTTTATGAAGGCGGAAATCGTGTCGTAGTGGCTGTCTTCGTCGCGGTCGTAGCGAATTTGCCGCTCCCGCGCAAACTCCGCGATGTTGTCAAGCGTAATTTCAGAGTTGGGCGAAAGCGCGAGCGCAATGGTTTCGAGCGCGTTGAGCGCCCGCCGCATGTCGCCCTCCGACATTTTCGCGAGCACGGAAAGAACGTTTTCCGCCGCCGAAATTTTCAAGACGCCGAGCCCGCGCTCCTCGTCCGCAAGCGCACGGGCGAGCGCCGCCACCACGTCGCTCTCGCCAAGCGGCTCGAGGCGGAAAAGGTGCGAGCGCGACAGGAGCGGCGGAATCACGTAGAAGCCCGGATTGTGCGTCGTGCAACCGATGAGCCGGACATTCCCCGCCTCGACATCCGGCAAAAGCAAATCCTGCTGCGCCTTGTTGAAACGGTGAATTTCGTCGATGAGCAAAAGCGTGCGCAGTGCAGGGCGAAGCCGCGCCACGCGCAGGATTTCGCGGATCTCCGAGGTGTTGGAAAGAACAGCGTTCACGCGAACGCACCGGCAATTCGCCGCCCGCGCAATCACCTCCGCAAGCGTCGTTTTGCCGCAACCGGGCGGGCCGTAAAAAATCAGACTGCCAAAATTGTCCGTCGCAATGAGGCGGGGCAAAAGCGTCCCCGCGCCGAGAATTTTCTCGTGACCGATTATCTCGTCGAGAGTTCGCGGACGCATCCTCGCTGCGAGCGGACGACGAAAACCCTGCTCCCCCGCAGGCGCGCCATCTGCCCCCTGCGAGAAACCTTGTGCCGCCCCGAGTTCCTCGTCGGAACCAAAAAGCGAACCTGTGTCGTCTTCCGCCATACCCTGTTGTTAAGTCTTGTGCCTCCCGAAAATTTCTTTATCAGAAACTTGCCAAAAAGTCCAAAGTCAAGGCTTTTTGTTGCCGCGCGGCTTGGTGGTGTCAGGGTTGGTGGTGAGCGGTTGGTGGCGGGGTTTGGGTTGGTGGTTAGAATTTGGGTCGGTGGAGGGAGTGGCGGGTTGGTGGTGGCAACAATCTCGCGC
>JAJPZB010000001.1 GCA_021204635.1 Opitutia bacterium
GCCGGTGACGCCCACCACAATGCCGTTGAAAAATTTCTCGCGCCACCCGCGGGCAATTTTTTGCAGGGCGGAAAGCGTGTCGCCCGTCACGCAAATTTGCGGAAGCTCGGATTTCGCGACAACAGAGACGAGCGCTGCGGCGGCTCCGCGTCGGCACGCGGCTTCGACATAGTCGTGGCCGTCGCGGGTGGCAGTTTTCAGCGCGACAAAAATTTCGCCGGCTGAAATCTTCCGCGAATCGATGTTGAACGCAACGATCTCCCCTCGCGGCACCTGCCCCGCGACAAAGTGCGGAATTGCGGCTTCGTCAAGAATTTTTTCGATCTGCGCGACAGAAATTTTCATGAGTTTTCTCCGGAAATTTTGCCCGAATTTTTCTGCGCTTTCGCCGCTTTCTTTCTCGCGAAAAAACCTTCCCCACCTTTTTTCTGCTTGGCGTAGAGCCACGGCAACACGTGCGCGGCGAGTTCGTCGGGCGCATAAAAAATCTTCGTCCCTGCCGGCTCTGAAATGTGCAACAAATAGCCGCAGCGCGCGATTGTTGCGGCGGGAACGCCGTTGGGATCATTGCTCACGTAGAGCGCGACAGTTTTCCCCGGGAAAGAAATATGCGAGCCGTAATCGATTCTGCGCCCGCCTTCCCGCACCATTCCGACGGTGAAAAATCGCTCGCCCATCATGCGCAAAATCCCCGCCATCGATTCGGTCGAGTAAATTTTCAGCTGCTCAAACGCGCCCGACGACAAACTCCACGCCGTTGAACTCATCACATCTGCGACAGATTTTTCGGGGACGACAAAGCGCGAAACTCCGTTTATCGCGGCGATGCGCGCGATTGTCGCGAGCCGGCGCGGCGCAATGCCCTCATCGACGAAGATGATTTTCTCGCCGGCGTCGTGCCATTCGTCGCGCATCGCGGGTTTTATCGCGGGCGGCACGGGGCGGCGCGTTGTCGCGACAACGCCTTCGTGCTCGTCGCTTCCGGCGATTCGCGCGATTTTTGCGCGCTCGACAATCTCATAGGGTTTGTGCTCTGAGGCGAGCCACGAGCAAAGTTCGGCGAATTCCGCAGTGTTGTCTCCCGAGACAACGAGCTTTGTTATCGCGGCGCGCCGGCGCTCAAAAACTGCGTGCACAGCGGCTTTGCCATAAACCAAAACCTCCCTGAAATTGTCGTCGTCTTTCTCCTGCATGGCGCGAATGCTACCACAATTCCGCGCAAAATTCCCGCGACAACGCGAGATTTAAATCCCGCATTTTTTCGAGGGCTGTGGCGGGCGCGGAACAGAATTTCTCGCTCTCGCGGGGCAAATTATCTTTCAATTTTACACAAAACCGCGCACATGGACCTGATCGAAGAATTTTACGAATCTCTCGGCGTCGTCGGGATTCCGCTTTTGCTCGTCGCACTCGCGGCAACGTTTGTTGTCGTGAAAGTTTACAGCAAACTCTGGATGCTCGACTTGCAATTTCGCAGATTTTTTCAACGCGTCGAAAGCGGCGAAACCCGCCTGCTTTTCGCAACAGAGCCGAACAAAAATCCGCTAATCTGCATTGTGCGCGACATCGTCACCAAGCACCGGCTCCATTCCAACGACCTGCGCGCCGAAATCGAATATTTGTTCCACAAACATTTTTACTCGACAAAGCACAGTTTCACAACGCTGCGGCTCATCGCGATGTGCGCGCCGCTGCTCGGCTTGCTCGGGACTGTTGTCGGCATCATTCAGGTTTTCGCCGCAATCGCGGAAGGCGGCAACGCGGCGGCAGACAATCAGGCGCTCGCGCGCGGCATCGGGCAAGCGCTTTACACGACGGTTTTCGGAATCGTCATCGCAATCCCGACGCTGATCGCGCACTACTACCTGCGCCACAAACTGCTCGGATACGCGATCACGGTGACGGAATTTACGAATCGCGCCGTCGCAATCGCCGAAAAAATTGACGAAGAAAACGCCGGCGGAAAAACGCAAAAATGAAATCGAGCTTCGACGATTTTTCCGGAGATGAAGAGGCGACGATCGATCTGACGCCATTGATCGACGTTATTTTCATGCTCCTCGTTTTCTTCATTGTTGCGACGGCATTCGTGAAGCCACAATTCGAGGTCAATCTCCCCGAGGCGGGAATGGCGGAAGTCGCGAACGATTCGGAAAAATCTTGCACGATAACGATTTCTGCCGAGGGCGAAATTTTCTTCGACGGGAAAAAAGTAGAGACTGAAAATCTCGCCACCGAGCTTGAATCTCATGACGACCAAACGATAAAGGTGTTCGCCGACGAACTCGCCCCCTTCAAAAGCGTGTTCGCACTGATGGACGAGGCGAAAAAGCGCAAACATGAAAAGATTCTCTTCATGGTTGAAAAAAAGCGCGACTGACGCCGAGAGGTTCAGCAATGTCGCCGCCGTCGCGATGTGTGTTGTGGCAGGCGCGGCGATTTTGTATGGCACGAAATTCGCCGCCACAAAGGCGCCGGCGCCACCACAAAGCGACAACAATGCGAGCGCGATCGCGGTCTCCACGGCAATCTTCGTGCGCGAGCCCGAGCCCATTGTGGCGGAACAGGAAACCACGCCTGACGAGGCGGAGCCGGCACCGGACGAACCCGAGCCCGAGCCACCACCGTTGCAACCTGAGCCCGACGCCACCACCGAGCCGGAGATAGTGGCGGAGCCCGAGATGGTGGTGGCAGAACCGCCGCCGGAGCCCATTGTGGCGGAGCGGGAAGACGAGCCCGAGCCCACCACAAACGAGGCGGAAAAACCCGAGGAACAGCCTGCCACCACCAACCCGCCGGAGCCACCACTGTTGCCGCAACCGCCACCACCAACCCAAGACGACAACAATGAGGAAGAAGCCGCCGCCGCGCGACAAACCCTCTACGGCGTTCTCACCACGGCGATTCGCAAGAAAAAATTCTACTCGCGCGCAGCTCGCCGCCTCGAACTCACGGGCACGGTTTTCGTGAAAATCGACATCGGCAACAATGGCGCCATTGCAAACTACGAGCTTTGTGGCGACGCCACCCCGCCGCGGCAACTATCGGCAAACGCGCTCGAAATCGTGCGCCGCGTCGCCGAAGATTTTCGCGTCTCGGACGCGCCGGAAAATTCGTTGCCTGCGGAGTTTGTGGTGCCGATAGAGTTTGAGCTGAACTAAGCGGCTTTGTTGCCGCAACAATGCCGGTTTGTCACCACAAACCCGACAATGCGCAACACAGCGCCCACACAGAGAATCAGGAGAAAGATTTTCCACCGAGACGAAACTTTCTCCGCCACAATCTCGGAAATTTTCAGCTTCGCGCCCGCATCGACATACGGATGCCGCGACGTTTCAAAGCCGATTCCGCCGGCGTTTTTCGCCACAAACTCCGTACCTGCAAACTCTGTTGTCGCGGCGGAAACACGCGACGCCGGCAAGCCGAAAATTTCCTCCGCCTCAATCTTCAGCCCTGCCCGCGCGGGAACAAAATTCCACACCGCAAACTCCGGATGCGCGTTTGTCAGCACGGGAGCGACAACGGTCGCGCCGTCGGCGAATTTGTTGCGATAAAGCATGCGGACGGAGACAATCGGCGTCTCGAACTCGCGAGGTTCTTCCGCTCCCGCTGCGCGCTTTCTCGCGTATTTCCCGCGCCGCAAATCGACGTATTGTGCGCCGCCTTCCTCGCCGTACACCTTGGCTGGAACGCCGTCCGCCCAAATTTTCAAAATCTCGGCTTCGCTCGGCGCGATTCGCAAAAATCCGTTTTCCGGCATCGGGAAGAGCAAAAATTCCTCCGTGAACGCCTCATTGTCGCCAACGAGAGACGCACGAAACGATCTCACTCCGGACGAAATTTCCGGTAGCGACAACTCGGAATCCCGCGGCACGGAGAGCGAAATTTTCCTGCCCTTGAAATCGTCGATTCGCGGCGGGAGTTGCCTACCGGCTGAATCGCGCGCCCAATCGCCCGCGACGACGAGCGCGCCTCTTTCCGACATCGTCTCGGGCGTAGAAATTGCGGCGATCTCCGTTCCCTCTTTCCACGGCAGGAAATATTCCGCGACAATCTCGACTTTCCCGCGCTCCGGCTTCGAGAACGAAATTGTCCGCTCGTTGTCATTGTCGCCGGAAGATTTCGAGATGCCGACGATGTCTTCGCCCGAAAATCTCGGCGAGAGAACGCCTTCCGGCAGGCGGATTTTGACTTCGCGAACAGAGGAATTTTCAACCGAGTACACGACGTCGGCGCTGACGCGAATGTAGCGCCCGACGCGCTCCGCCGTCTGCGTCCACTCTGTGGAAATTTGCGGGTCCGAGGTCCCCACGTCGAACGCGGCATTCCATTTTTTGCCGAAATATCTGAACGCGAAATCGGCTTTGCGCTCGCCCGCGCGCGGCGGCATGAAATCGGCGGGCACATCGACTTCGTCGGTCTCGATGACGCCTTCGCGCGAGTAGAGCGACAGCCTCATTCCGCCGGCGGCAAACACGAACATCTCGCCGGTTTGTTGCTGCGCCTCGGAGAAAATTATCCGCGGCATTTCCCAGGTTTTCGCGCCGTCGCGGAAAGTTCCCGCCGCGCGAATCGAAAATTTTTCCGTGCCGAGAAGCGGCTCTTTCAGGTGGAGCACTGCGGCGCGGTCGCCGTCGGCGTCTGTCGTCTCGTTCCAATACGCGAGTGCGTCGCCGGCGACATTTTCGAGCTCCATGCCCTCGGGAATCTTGAATGCAAGATTAAAAATGTCCGCGCGCGAGGCCTCCGCAACTACGTTCATTCGCAGGGAAACCCTGTCGTAGTCGAGAAAAACGGTATCGACGGAGCGTATTCGCAGATTTGGCTTGACCGTGGAAATTTCCGCCGTGCACTCGACATCCGCGCCCATGCCGCGAAACGCGCGCCGCAGCGCGACTGGAATCCCGTTTTGCGAAGCGCGTTCGAGCAATTTTTTCGGGAACTCTTTCAGCGGAAATGGCGAGCCGCCCGCAGACGAAATTTCGCCGATTTGCAAATCGTCCCCCGTGGCAATTCCGAGCGTCTTCATCGTTTCCACGCAACGGCGCACGCCGACAGCGGAGAATTTCTGCGAGCTTTCGCCGTTTGCCGCCTGCGTGTAAATGGAAATCTCGGTCGGCGCCGAGCGCACGGAATCGAAGAGAATCGTCAAAATCCGCCCCTGTCCGAAATTCCAGCGATAAATCGCGTCGCCTTCCACCCGCGAGACGGTGAACGGCTCCGGAATTTCGATTTCGGCAATGCTGAAAACGCCGCGCGCCGGTTTGAGCAAAACGCTGTGGAAGCCCTCGACCATTCCGGCGCTCGGCACGTAGAGGCTCGCGGTTTCGCCAAAGAGAACGAGTTGCTCGCCAGATCTGTCGCGCTCTCGCGGCAGCCAAATGATTTTGCGCGTCTCGAGCGGCTTGAACACAATTTGCGCGATTTGCGCCGCATTGTCGTCGCCACTCGCCGGCAAGAAGGAGACCATCACCGCGCCCTCGGCGGCAATGCGATTGTCGTCGCGCGAAATCCGCGCCGTCACGACGTCGGCGGAGGCATTTCCCGTCAGCAGCGTAATCTCGCGCGCGTCAGCTTTGAGCGCCTGCTCGTAGCTGAATGTCGCGGAGAACGTCCCCGCCTGCTCCAAGACGATTTGGTAAACAATTCCGAGCTTCCCGAATCTCCGCTCCAATCGCAGCTTGGGATTGTCGCCCTTGTTCTCGAAACTCGTGAGAACGGCGGGCGCGGAAAGCAAATCGAAGCGCTCGCCCATTTTCCCTTTCACGCGAATTTCGCCCGTCGCGACAACGCGGTCGGACAAGATATCGACGGTCTGGGAAATTCTCTCGGCGATGTTTTGCGGGCGGGAGAACTCACTCTCGCGACCGTTGCGAGTCTCGCTTTTCACGGCGAGTTCCTCGAAATATTCGTCGTCGGGATCGTTGTCGGCGCGCAAATCAGGCATGCCCGAGGCGAGGAGCATTGTTGCCGCCACCACAATGCCGATTGTTGCCACGGTGGTGGCGGGCGAGGACGCGGGTTTGTTGCCACCACCATTGTTGCCACGGTTGCCACCACCGTTGCCATTGTTGTCGCCGAGTTCCCGCAAGAATGAGAGCACGAGCCAAAATGTTTCGAGCACGACAGCCGCCACCACAAAGGCGGGGACGCAATATTTCACTGCGGGCGCGCAGAGAATGAGGACGCCATAAACCAAGATCCTGCCGACGACCTTGGCGAGAATGTGGCGGCGCAGGCGGAAAAGAGATTCCGCCGCAACGCACAACAAACCCACGGCAAAAACGAAGACGCCGACGCCTTCACAACAAAGCGCGGCGGGGAGAAATCTCGCCGCGAGTGGCGACCATGGAGAGAAACTCGCAACTGCGGGAACGCCTCCCGAAAACGCCACCACCGAGGCGCCGAAAACGGGCACCGCCGCCGTCGCAACAATCTGCACCGCGACGCCCGCCACAATCGCGCCCGCCACCGTCGCCACCAACCCAAAAATCGCGCGGCGGGTCTTTATTTTCCCCACAACGCTCGCCACCAAGATCACGACGGCGACGAGCAACTCGCCCCAAAACTCCGCGAAATTCCACGCCAAGTTTTTGCAAAAATCGCCGAGCGTTTCGTTGAGTTTCAGCCCGCTCTTGGAGTTTGTTGCCGCAAATTCGCCCGCGCCGGAAATCTCGGCAACAATGACGGGGACGTCGATTGTGGGGAGCGCAATGGAGAGCGAGCCCTTTCGCAGCGATGCCTCGGTGGCGAGCGACATGCGCAATTTGCCGTTCCCGCGCAAAGCCACGGAATACTCGCGGGCATCGTTGTCGCGGGGCTTGACATTGTCGCGAGTGCCGTTCGCCGATTCCACCACAATCCCCTCGGTGGCGAGATTCCAGCCCGCCGGCAACCCGATGAGCACCTCGCGCTCGCCGTCGCACGAATAATCGAAAACGCAGTCGAGATTCAGCCGCGCGCCCGCCACCACAATCTCGCCGGAAGCCTTTTTCACCACGCACCCGGCGAGAGCTTTCTCGGGCAAAAACGCCGCCGAGAGCGTCAAATCAAACGGCCTCCCGACATATTGATATGCCGCCGCGAGAACACCGCCCGCGAACTCGCCACTTTCCGCGCGCCACTCGCCGTCGCCAAAAAGCGGCAGGCAAAGCACTTCTCCCGAGTCTGCGGCAGTTGTCGCGTCGGAGAGCGCGAGCGGCCTGTCGCTTTTTATAAAAATTTTCCCCTGCTCGCCTGCGGCGTCAACGAGGCGCACGCCGGAAAAATCGTGCTCGCCAGGCTCGCCCTCAGTCGCGAGCGGGATTTCAAAACTTATTTTCGCGGAAAATTTTCCCTGCGTCGGCACGCGGAGATGTGCGGTTATCAAGCCGTTTGCGCCAATGACTGCCTCGGAAAAATCGTCGCTGTCAATGCCTGTGACGACCGCGCCTTTCGGTAGCGCGAACACGGCTTTCGACACCCGCTCGTCCTCGGAATCCCACTCCGCGCGGGCATTTCCCACAATCCGGCTCCTATCGATTTTGTAGCCCGTGGAAACGGTGCCATGGAGTTTTGGCGCGACTTTTTCGATGCGCATTTGCGCCGACCAATTGTCGCGCCTGATGCGGAAAACCTGCCTCAGCTCGGAATCCTCGCCCTCGGGGAAAAATTCTGCGGGAATTTCCATTATTCCGTCGCCCGCGCTCATGCTCATTCTGACGCCCGGCGCGCCAATCAGTCCGATGTATCCGCGCACGAAACGCGCCTGCGGGAATGTCAATCCGGAAATTTTGTAGCTCTCGCCAACCTTCGATTTGTCGCGGGTGAGCGTTATCGAGACCTGCGTTTCGCCGATGATCGCCTCGGTGAAGACGATTTTGAGGATTTTGCCACCGTCTTTTCCTGCCTTAATCTCACTGCCGGAGATTTTTTCGCCATCGATTCCGGCGAGTTCCCAGGATTCGGGAATGTCGATTTCCAATTCGTGGAGAGGCGCCGTGCGGATTCTCGCGGTGACGTCGAAGGCGTTTGTGATTTTCTCCGCGTCGAAATAACAACGCACGACTTGCGCGACGGAAATCTCGGAGCGCACGGCGTCAACCCGCAACTTCAAGCCTTCGCGGCTGTTGGCAATTCGGTAAAAGGCCTGCGTGGGGCGGCTTTCGCCATTGTTGTCATCATCGAGTTCGCCTGTGTCGCCACTGTTGCCGGCGGGGTTGGTGGCGGGCGCATTGTCGGGGCTCGGTGGTCGCGGAGAGCCGGGCGAAAATCTGCCGGCGTTTTCCTGCGGAAATGCCTTTTGGTTTATCTGCGCCAATCCCGCCTGCGGAAGCAACTCCGCGCGCATGGAGGCGTCGCAATCCAAGCGCAACAACTCGTTGAATCGCACGCAAACGGAGCCGCTCGGTTGCTTCTCGCTCGCTACGACCCGCAGCGGCGCGACAACCTTCGGACCCGCCGAGAAAAGCGTCTGCGTCTCCACCGCAACGGCATACGCGCCGCTTTTCTTCCGGCTCAACTCGACTTCGAGAAAGCGTTTTTTTTCGGGTGTTTCGCGGATTGCCCACGACAAAATGTCTTGTCCGACAACGTTCAGCACGTCGCCGTCGCCGAGCAATTGGAAGCGCAACGCGTCGAGTGCTCCCTGCGAAATTTGCATGGAAATTTCGGCATGCTGCTTTATCGAGCCCGTTTCGAGCTCCCAGGTCGTCACGGCGTCGGCAGAAAAAACGCTTGACGAAAATTCCGCCGGCGCGCCGGACGCCTCCCGCCACCGCAGGTCAAACTCGCCGCTCGCCGGCAAAAATCCGGTGAAATCGCTCCCGCGCGGCTGCGGCACGGAGACTTTCGACGGCGCGAAATCGATGTTGCCGCGAAGCCCGGCGAGCGTGAACGGCGCAACTTGCACGGCGGGCACGGAGAAATCCATGGCTTTCCAGCCGTCAACGCGCTTGATTTTCGCGTCAAATTCGAGGCGCATTGAAAAATCCCCGCTGCGCGGGAATTTCAAAAGATACGTCGTTTTCTTCGTTTTTTCGTCAACTACAGCCCTGACGGAAAACTCCGAGCTCTCGGGAAAATCACGCAGCGCCGCCTCGCCGGAGAGCACAGGAATTTCGGCATTGACATCGCGCACGCTCGCCTTCGCCGTCATCACAAATTTCGCGCTGCCATCGCCGACAACGCCGGAAAGCGAGAAATTTTCGAGCGAAACCGGCGCAAGAAGCTCGCTCCCGCGCGCAATGTCCAAGCGCAAAATCGGCGACGAGACAATCGAGAACGTCATCTCGTTGTCGCCGAGGGCGCCGATCGTCATCAGCCCGCGCACCTGCTTTGCGTAGAGGCGCAATTCCTGCGGCGCGACAATTCGCAAAATTCCGTTGAACGAGGTGGCGTCCGTCCCGACGAGGATTGGTGGCAACACCGTTGTCGGCAGATCGAGCGGGAATTTTCCCACGATTGTCGCCTCGAAACTTTCGCCTGCCTGCAACTTTTTTGACGGGCGAATTTCGAGAAAGCTCCGCGCTCCGCTCCGGCGCAGGCTCCAATCCTTGACGCCGTCGCCGGTCACTTGCTCGATCGTGCCCTGCCCGTAAACTTCAAGTGTCACGGCTTCGAGGTTTCCCTGCAAGACCGTCGTGGAAATGCGCGAGTTGGCGAGCATTTCTTTGTCGCGGACAAAAATAGATTCGTTCGCGATGACGGAGTAAAAAAGCTTCTCGGCGGGGTTGGTGGTGGCGGCAACCGTGGCGACTGCGGCGGGCGGTTGCCCCGCAGGTTTGTTGTCTGTGGCAACGGTGGTGGCGGGGACAGGCTTCGCGGGCGCCGGCGGATTTTGGGCAAAAATTCCCGCAGGGGCGGCGAAGAAGAAAATCGCGGCAAGCAAGAAAATTAAAAGCGAGGAAAATTTGCCGTGGAGTTTTCGGGGCGGCTTATTTTGCATGCAAGGCATTCAAACCCGTTCGCGGCGAGTTTTGAACAAAAAATTCTTGCCGCCACCACTAACCCAATCTCACCACCGACCCAATTCCACCACCAACCCAAGATCTCACCACCAACCCAAGATCTCACCACCAACCCAAGAT
>JAJPZB010000065.1 GCA_021204635.1 Opitutia bacterium
GCCACTAACACAAATTCTCACCACCAAGCCAATTCCCCGCCACCAACCCCATTCGCCACGCCCACGCCCGCCCGCCACTAACCTGGCTTTCACCTCTGACCCGCGCTCCACCACCGAGCCGGTTCACCACCAACCCGCAACAATCCCGCCACCACCAACCCATTGCCTTACCACCAACTTGCCACGACGCACACCATTGTTGCGGGGGTTTTCCTTGCGCGCGGGGGTTGGTTTCATAAACTGTTGGCGCATATGTGCAATTTTCTCGCGAGCAGTTTGGGCGCGGCAGAGGTTCGCCTTTGGATGGCGATTCCCTTCGTGTTTCTCCTGATTTTGATCGCCGTGATGCCGCTCACGCCGCATCGCCTGAAAGAGTTTTGGGAAAAGTATTACCCGCACGTGGCGATATTTCTCGGCGTTGTGGTGGCGGCGTTTTACGCGTGGTGGATTCCAGGCGGCGGCGAGGCGGTTTGGCATTCGTTCAAAGAATACGTTTCCTTCATCGCTCTCGTCGGGTCGCTCTTCGTGATTTCCGGCGGCATCGTCATAAATTTGAAGGGCGAGGCGACGCCGAAGACGAACATCATTTTCCTCTTTGTGGGCGCAGTTCTCGCGAATTTGATCGGGACAACGGGCGCGTCGATGGTCCTGATTCGCCCGTGGATGCGCATGAACAAATGCCGCTTGTCGGCGTATCACATCGTGTTTTTCATTTTCATAGTGTCGAACATTGGCGGTGCGCTGACGCCGATTGGCGACCCGCCGCTTTACATCGGCTATCTGCGCGGCGTGCCGTTTTTCTGGATTTTAGAGCATGCGCTGTTGCCCTGGGTCTTCGTCATCGCTGTTTTGCTCGCGGTGTTTTGGATTTTCGACAGCCGCAAATTTTTCCACCACGGTGGCGCGCCCAAACCGGCTCACCCCGAGCAGGAAGACACCGAGATTTTGTTCAGCCTGCGCGGCATAAAGAACATCGGATATTTGATTGTCGTCGTTGTCGCGGTGTTTTTGCCCGGGCAGGTTTCCGCCGAGACGCGCGCGGTTTTGGAGACTTATTTCGTGCGCGAAATCGTCATGGTGGCGGCGGCGTGCGCCTCGTATTTGACGACAAAGCAGAAAACTCACGAGGAAAACGAGTTCTCGTTCGCGCCGATAAAAGAGGTCGCGTTTCTCTTTGTCGGGATATTTCTCACGATGGTGCCGGCGCTCGCGTATTTGAGCGCGCACGCCAAGGAAATTGGTGAAACGCTGTCGCAGGCGGCGCACTACTTTTTTGCTTCGGGGCTGCTTTCCGGATTCCTCGACAACACGCCGACATACGCGAATTTCTTCGACCTCATCAGAAGCCAGGTCGATGCCCCCGACGATGTTGCCCGCGTCGCAAAAATGCTCGAATCGACCAACGCGAAAGAGCACGCGCTTCTCGTCGCCGTCTCGTTGGGCTCTGTGTTTTTCGGCGCGTTGACGTACATCGGGAACGGGCCGAATTTCATGGTGAAATCCATCGCGGATTCTTCCGGAGTGAAAATGCCTTCGTTCTTCGGCTACATGGGGAGATTCAGCCTGCCGATTCTCTTGCCGACGCTGATTTTGTGCTCGGTCTTTTTCATGCCGAACTTCAACCCGCCGCAACAGACCGAGGAATCCGAAGAGCTTTCTCCGCCACAAAATGACGGCGCCGCGCCCGAGATTTTTGCGCCAGAAGAAACTCAAGCTGTTGCAGAGGCGGCATAGTGGTCATTTAATACGCAAACGATAAAAATTTCCCCCCGAGAAAATTTAAAACGATGCTAAACCAGAAAATCTTATCGACACTCGCCATAATGGCGATTGCGCCGTTTTTGGCTCTCGCGCAGGACGCTAATCCGGCGCAGACGGATTCTCCCGAGAGCGCGCCGGCGCAAGCCGAAGAAACAAGCGTGCCCGCTACGGGAGACGTTTCCGCCGAAGGGCAGGAGGGCGAGGCTGCGCCGGCAGAAGCTGCCACCGAGCAGCAGCCGGCTGCGCCCGACAACAATGCCGCTCCCGCCGAGGCGCCCGCAGCCACGGAGGCGGCAGTTGCGCCGGCGCCCGAGGAAAAGCCGCAGGCAGCTCCGGAGGTTCCGGAATTGCCCATGAAAAAATCCGACGCGCGCGAACTGAGAATGTTGCAGCTCAAAAAGACGAAGCTCGAAGCCGAGGTCGCACTCGAGCAATCGAAGGCGCGCGAAGGGCTCGCGGAAGAGGCTGAGCGCAAGGCGCGGCTCGACGCCGACAACGCATTGTTGCAGGCGAGAACGGCGCTGAAATTTGCCGAGATCGACGAGCGCAAAGGCGTTCTCGACGCCACGGCTGCTCGCGACGCCGCCCGCGACCAACTCACTTTGCTCGAAAGAAATTCCAAAATTTCCGAATCAGAGCTGGATTCCAAAATCGCGAAACTCACGCAGGAAATTGAGCTCGCGAAACTCAACGTCGAACTTTCCCGCGTGAAGTTGCAAGAAGAAGAACGCGGCTTGGCAACAGACGAGCAGAAATATTTGAAAGACCCCGTCGTCAACGGAACGCTTTATATTTCCGACCGCCGCATAGATTTCAACGGCCCCGTTACGGACGCGCTCGCGAGCTACGTTTCCGAGCAGATTTCGCTTTACAACAATCAATCGACGGAGTTCCCGATTTTCATCGTAATCGACAGCTCGCCGGGCGGCTCTGCCTTTGCCGGCTATCAGATTTTGAAGTCGATCGAGAGCAGCAAGGCGCCGGTCTGCGTCGTCGTGAAAAGCTACGCGGCGAGCATGGCGGCGATAATCACGACATGCGCGCCAAAATCGTATTGCTACGAGAACACGATTATTCTCCACCACCAAGCCTCTTCGGGTGCGACGGGCAACATGACCGTCATCGGCGAGCAATACGAGCAGATAAAAAATTGGACGGATCGCCTCTTCGAGCCCGTGCTCAAAAAAATCGGCAAAACGCGCGAAGAATTTGTCAAAGAAATGTACGCCAATTTCTCCACCGGCGATTGGCAAAGCTTTGGCGTTGACGCGCAGAAAATGAACTGGGTCGATGAAGTCGTCGATCGCATCGTGGAAACGAACGTCGTCAAACGCGGCAAAGTTAAAAAGGAGGATTTCGGCATCGCCTTCCAAAAAGATTGGACGGAGAAAGTTGATTCTCGAGGCAACGCCTATGTGGAGTTGCCCACGCTGAAGAGCGGCGACGTCTGGCTCTTGTTTGACCCGCAAAACCGCTATCGCGAAGCGCGTTGAAACCACGAGAACTAAAACCCCGAAAAAACGAGAGGTAAACAAATGAAATTTCCAAAACACAGTTTTTACTTCGCCATCGGCTTCTCCGTCGCGCTGCTACTCGGCGGTTGCTCCACGACAGACGACAAAGGCGCCGGCAAGACAAACGCCGGCATGTTTGGCAGCCCCGACAACGCCGACGACGAAAGCCTCGCCCTCATGCAGGCAATGCAAAAGGCGATGATGCAGAAGAAAAATGCCGCCGCCGACGCCGACGATCCCGAGGTGAGGGCGCTTCTCGAAGACATCGAGAAACTCCGCACCGAGAAGGCGAAAATCGACGCCAAGCTCGCAATTTCAGACGCCGAACTCGAGAAGGAATTGCTCCCGAAAAAGCTCGAAACCATGCGCCTCACGGCTTTGCGCGCGACGCGTTCTGCCGAGTTTGAGGCGACGCTCGCCTCGATCGCACAAGAGCGCGCTGGCCTCGAACGCCGGCTCGCTCTCGCGACGGCGCAATCGAACGCACGCCTGCGCGAGAAGCAGCTGAAGGCTTCGGAGCTCGAAATCGAGAAGCGCGAGATGAAGGTCGCGATAGATGAACTCGGAGAGCGCTATTCCACGCCTGCAGCAATCGCGGACAAGAAGCGCGAGCTCTCCACTGTCGCGGTTTCCGCCCAGCCGAAATATCTGAAAGAGCCGCTCGTCGCTGGCACGCTCTACATTTCCGACCGCAGAATTGATTTGAACGGCGCAATTACGCCCGAGAGCGCGAGCGAAGTTGTTCGCCAAATCAATTTCTTCAACAACAAGAGCACGGAGTTCCCGATTTTCCTCGTTATCACGAACTCGCCGGGCGGCTCTGTCAGCGCGGGCTATCAGATTCAGAAGGCGATGCAGAGCAGCAGCGCGCCGGTCTATGTCGTCGTGAAGGGCATGGCGGCGAGCATGGCGGCAGTTATCGCGACAACGGCGGAGCGCTCGTATTGCTTTGCCAACACGATGATTTTGCACCACCAGATTTCGCGCGGAATTTCCAACGCAAATCTCACGATTTTGCGCGAGACCGTCGGAGTTTCCGAAAAGTGGTACAAGATTTTTGCCACGCCGGTCGCCAAGAAAATGGGCATTTCGCTCAAAGAATTCACCGCGCAGATGTATGAGCACAACTCCGAGGGCGATTGGAGCGAGTGCGGCACGGAGGCGCAGAAATTGAAGTGGATCGACTATGTCGTCGATCGCGTGGAAGAGACCTCGGTCGTCGCGCTTGCGCCGGTTGCCGAGGTGAAAAAGCCCGCCGAAAAGACGGACGTGACGACGGGAACCCGCTACGTCGATTTGCCGCCGCTTGCCAACCCGATGGATTGCTGGTGGATCTACGACAAACGCGGATATTACCGCGCGCAGTGAGTTCGCCCACGCGCGACGAGCAGGAAGACGCGGAGCCGGTCGATGGATTTTGGCTCCGCGTTTTCGCGTAACCGCAACGAGAATTTTTCAAGCAAAAACCACATGAGAGCACCGGCGGAAAAGCCAAATTTCATTGTCCCCGACGGAATGCGCGACGAGATCGACGATTTTCTCGCGTATCTCGAGCTCGAACGCGGCGTGGCGAAGAACACGATTTTCGCATATCGCCGCGATCTCGCGCAGTTTTGCGATTTTCTCAGACGGAAAAATTTTGCGGGAACGTGGAAAAATGTAGCGACAGACAACGTTTCCGAGTGGCTCGCCGAACTGAACGACGACGGGATTTCCGCCCGCTCCGAGGCGCGGAAAATGGCGGCACTGCGCGGCATCGCGAAGTTCCTCGTCGCGTCAAACGTGCGCCCCGACGATTTTTGCGAGGTTCTCGGAACGCCGCATTTCCGGAACGCGCTTCCCGAAACGCTTTCCGTCGAAGAAGTCGAAAAAATTTTGAATGCGCCCACGATTTCTACGCCGCAGGGGCTGCGAGACCGCGCGATTCTCGAACTCATGTATGGCAGCGGCTTGCGTGCCTCGGAAATTTGCACGATTGAAATTCAGTCGATAAATCTCGAAGAAGGCGTCGCGCGGGTTCGAGGAAAGGGCAACAAGGAGCGGCTCGTTCCCGTTGGCAGCAAGGCGCTCAAGGCAATCAGAAATTACTTGACAGATTTCGGGCGCGGAAGGCTCGCGAAGCCCGGCACCGGCTCGGCGCTTTTCATCAGCCAATGGGGAAAGGCGATTTCGCGGAAAACCCTTTGGGCGCTCATGCAAGAACAGGCGCGCCGCGCAGGGATACAGAAAAAAATCCATCCGCACGTCTTGCGCCACGCATTCGCGACGCACCTCCTCGCAAACGGCGCAGATTTGCGCGCGATTCAGGAAATGCTCGGCCACGCAGACCTCAGTACGACGCAGATTTACACCGCCGTTGAAAAAACGAGGCTCGCCGACGAACACCGCCGCACGCACCCGCGCGACCATTGAAAAACTTTCCGCCCGCCGCTGTGCGGAGAGAAAAATTCGTTGCAAAGGGTCGCGCCCACAGAGAATATTACCCGAAGTTTTCAGGGGTGCGCGCATTCGCTCGCGGCGCAAGTTGCGAGAGGAAAGTCCGGACACCACAGGGCGGGATTCCCGATGAAAATCGGGGCGCCGAATTGCAAGGTTCGGCGACGGAAAGTGCCACAGAGAACAGACCGCCGGCGCGGCAACGCGCAGGTAAGGGTGAAACGGCGAGGTAAGAGCTCACCGCTCCGACGGCGACGAAGGAGGCACGGCAAACCCAATCCGGTGCAAGACAGAATAGGTGAGTGGGCTGCCCGTCCAATACTCACGGGTGTGTCGCATTGCCGAAAGGCGAAGCCGGCGGGGACGCAATTCCCGCAGGTTAGATGAATGGATGCGACCGCGCTCCCGAGCAATCGGCGCGCGGCACAGAATCCGGCTTACAGCCCCCTGGAGACTATTTTTCTTTTTTGCGTTTTCGAGAAAAACGGCGGGTGATAACTTCGCAAACCGACTATGGAAATTTTGTTTTTGGGCACGGGAACGTCGCAGGGTGTCCCGATGATCGGGGTCGAGCCAATCGGGTTGGATTTGGAAAATCCGAAAAACTGGCGCGGGCGCTCGTGCGCACACCTCGTCATCGACGGAGTGCATGTGCAAATAGACGCAGGTCCCGAGTTCCGCATGGCGTGCCTCAAAAACCGCGTTCCCGCCGTGGATTACTTCTTTCTCACGCACGAGCATTCCGACCACATTCTCGGCATGGACGACCTGCGTAGTTTTTGCGCGATGCGCGGTGGCCGCGCGATTCCCGTTTATTCGACAAAAAGCGGCGTAAAGCGAGTGCGGACAATCTTTGATTATGGGATTCGCGAAAATTCCGGCGACGGCTACATCGCCTTTTCCACGCACGAACTCAAAGCTCCGTTCCGCCTGCCGTCGGGAACTCTCGTCGAATTTGTGATTTTGCCGCACGGAAGGAAAATTCGGAGCGCCGGCCTCGTTTTTACCGAAAAATGCTCGGGGAAAAGGCTCGCGTACTACACGGATTGCGCGAGTGTCCCCGCCGAAGCTGTCGAACTCGCGCGCGGTTGCGACATTCTCGTCATCGACGCGCTGCGTCAATGGCCGCACCCGACGCACTTGTCGATCGAGCAGGCGCTGGAAATTTCGCGAGAAATCGGGGCAAAGCGCACGTTTTTTATCCACATGACCTGGCAGGTCGATCACGAGACCTGGAATGCAAAATTGCCCGCCGGAACAGAATTGGCGTTCGACGGGTTGCGCGTTTTCGTCTGATGGCGGCTCCGTTTCAAAAAGAATTGAAAGAGCAGAAGCGTGCGAACATAGTTTCAAGGTAGATTTCCCGCTCGATGAAGAAGCTGTTGTGCATTTCCGGTTGCGTCCTTTTGCTTTGCCTTGCCGTCATTTTCGGCGCGGTGAGGGGTTGCGGAAATTCGTTGGTGACGCCGCCGACCGTCGAGACTGATGACGAGAATTTCAAGCAGGGGCAATCGCTGTCTGCCGCGCGGCGGGATCGCGAAGCGATGGAGGCATTTTTCAAGGTCGTAAATTCTCGCGAATCCGCGCCGGAATCGCACCTCGAACTCGGCATAATAAATCTGCGCCAAGGCAATCCGCTCGACGCCATTTTCCACTTCAAACAATACCTGCGCCTCAGCCCCGATTCGCCGCTCAGCTCGCAGGTTTCAGACCAGATTCGCGCCGCCGAGTTGCTCTATTTGCAAAGCCTGCCCGGGCGGCCGTTCGCTTCGACATCGTCGTCGTCCGCCATCGAAAACGAATCCGGAAAATATCGGGTCGAAAACGATTCTCTTCGCAAAGAAAACGATTTGTTGAAGCGCGAAATCGCAAATCTCACGAAGAAAAATGCAGATCTCGAACAGCGCCTCGGAGCGTCGCCGCCACCTTCGCGCCCGACATCGGGAACTGCCGCCGTGGCGCGGGGAACATCGACGCTCAGCCCGACTGCGCCCGGACGCCCCGTCGTTCCCGCGACGCACACCGTCGTGCGCGGCGACAGTCTTTCCTCGATAAGCAGCAAGTATTACGGGACGCAGGGGCGCTGGCGCGACATTTTCAACTACAATCGCGACGTGCTCACATCGCCGAGCGACCTGAAACCGGGGATGGTTTTGAAAATGCCGCCGCGCTAAAAATTTGCGCGAAAGCGAAGCGGCATTCCCGCAAGAAATTTTTCACAATGCGGCTCGTCAACCTGCGGCTCTCAAATTTTCGCAACGCGGAATTTGCCGACATCGGCTTTGACGGAACGCGGATTTTTCTTTTTGGCGAAAACGGGCAGGGCAAGACAAATCTGCTCGAAGCCCTGAGCCTGCTCACCGCCGTGCGCTCGTTCAAAACGCGCGACATTCGCCGCGTCGTCCGCCACGGAGAAAAAATCGCGCAGGTCGCGGTTGAGCTCGAGCACGAGCGCGAGGGCAACACGCGGATAATATTCGGCATTTCATCGGCGGGAACAAAGTCGGTCGAACTCGGGACGGGCACGCCGGTCAAAAAAATGAACGAGTTCGTCGGACGCTTTCCCGTCGTCGTGTTTTCGTCTGACGACATCATGCTTCTGCGCGGCTCGCCAGGGACGCGCCGCCGCTGGTTCGACGTGATGTTTTCCGCTCTCGACCCTGAGTATCTCGCAAACCTCCAGCGCTATTATCGCGCTCTCGAATCTCGGAATAAAATTTTGAAAGATCGCGACAACAATGCCGGCTCCGATTTTTCTTGCAGGGCGTTCGAGAAAATTTTGGCAGAGACGGGCGTGTTTCTCGCAGCCGCGCGCGAACGCGAGACGCAGGAACTCAACGCGGAATTTTCCGCCGTCGCAGAGAGAATTTTGGCGACAAACGATGCTGCGCCGCGATTGTCGTACGTTGGGAATGTCGAGGCGCGCGACGCTCGCTCGTGGGAGCATATTTTCGAGGTTTCGCGGCGGGTCGATAGGCTTTGTGGCGCGACGCAGAAGGGGATTCACCGCGACGATTATTTGGTGAAAATTTTTGGCAAAAGCGCGGCGGATTTTGCGTCGGAAGGGCAACAACGCGGCCTCGCCCTCGCACTCGGGTTAGCGCAACTTTCGCTGTTCCGCAGAAAATCGAAAATCGCCCCTGTGGCGCTTGCAGACGACGTTTTGAGCGAACTCGACCCGCGCCGCCGCGAGAATTTTTGGCGCGAGGTCGGCGACGATTTGCAGGTTGTCGCGACGGGAACGCAATTGCCGGCAGATGCCGCGAAATGGCAGATTTACTCCGTGAAAAACGGGAAATACGAAAAATGGGAAAGCTGAGATTCATATTGGCATCGGCGTCGCCTCGGCGGCGGGAATTGCTCGCAAAAGCAGGATTTTCTTTCGAGACGCAAGTCGCAAACGTAGACGAAGACGAAGATCCGCGCGGCGACCCGAAAAAGGCTGTCGTGCATAACGCGAGAATAAAGGCGCTCGCCGTCGCGGCAAAAAATCCTGATGCCCTCGTGCTCGGGGCGGACACGACTGTCGCCCTCGGTGGCAGGGTTTTCAACAAACCCGCCGACCTCGACGAGGCTCGCGAAATGCTGAAAACCCTCGCCGGAAAAACGCACACCGTTTACACGGGCGTGTGCCTCGCGAACGCGACAAAAGGCGTTCTCGTGGAAAAAATTTTCGCGAGCAGGGTGACGTTCAAGCCGCTTTCCGACGCGACAATCTCGCTGTATTTCAAAATCGTAAACCCGCTCGACAAAGCCGGCGCATACGGAATCCAGGAAGGGCGAGACTTGATTGTGGAAAAATACGACGAGCCTCTGAGCAACATAATGGGGCTTCCTGTTGAGAAAATTCGCGACGACATCGTGCGCCTTTTGTCGTGAATTTTGGTCGCCACCGTCCGCCACTAAGAAGCCCGCAAACCGCGTTGTTGTCGCAGTTTGCGGGCTTTTTCAAATGGTGGTGGGGGAGGGATTCGAACCCCCGAACAGTAAACTGAACGGATTTACAGTCCGCGTCCTTTAGCCACTTGGATACCCCACCAAAAAGGAAGTCCCATGCTGGCTTTTTTCGCCACAAAGAGCAAGCGATTTCCCAAAGGCTCCACCACCAACCCAAGTTCCACCACCGACCCGCGACAATTAGGTCTGTTGCGGCGGGCGGGTTAGTGGTGAGATTTGGGTTGGTGGTGGGACTTGGGTTGGTGGTGGGAGGAGTTTGTGGTGGGTTTGTTG
>JAJPZB010000047.1 GCA_021204635.1 Opitutia bacterium
CCTCATCACCGACCCAATCCCCACCACCAACCCACGACCACTATCCCGGTTCCCACCACCAACCCGCGCATTCCCACCACCGACCCAAATCCGCGTTCGCTGTTTACAACTTTCCGCGCCGCGATTAGCCTTGGTCAAAAGATTTTATGCAATCGAATTTGAGCAGTCCGTTCAATTTGCGGGGTCGGCTGAGCAGCCCAAAGTTGCGGCTGAACACCTCCGCGTTGGCGAGCGTCCTCCTCGTAGCGGCATTTATGTACGCGATGACCTCGAAGTATATTTTCGCGCCGGGGCTGACAGTCGGGCTCGACGAACCTGCAACCCTCGCAGCCGAAAATTCCAAGTCTGCGTTGTCGCAACTCGAAGAAAATCCGGAGACAACAGACCCTGCGGCAACAAAGCAGACGCTCTCGCTCCCGCTCTACGACGGCGAGCTTTCGGGGCAAAAAACGACGTCCGTTCTCACCGTGAAAAACGAGTCGATGTTCATTCTCGACGGGAAGATTTACCGCCGGCTTTTGGACGCGCTTCCGCCCGCCGCACCCGACGCGCCAAAGCGCGGGATTTTGCTCGCGAAAATGGATAGGAGCGTGAGCGTACAAACTTTCTTCGATCTCGCGAAAGCGGCACAGGACGCGGGTTTTTCCGCCGTCCAAATCGCAGGCGAGAGCAAGGCGAAAAACTGAAAACCGCAAACTCGGGCAATGTCGCAAGAACCGTTCGGAATCGTATTTTACCTGATTGTTACGCTTTGGCTCGGGAACTTGTGGTTGCGCGACATTCGCGCGGCTGCGAAAGATCCGGAGCTCGCGGGCACGGGCTTCCCGGGCGCGACGACATGCACGCTCAAGCCCATTGTTGTCGCGGTCGCGGGCACGCTCGTCCTCCTCGCAGCCGAGACTTTCGGCGAACTCCGGCTCGGGATTTCCGATGAGCAGAGCGACGTTTCGTGGTTCTTTTTGCTTGCGCTGATTTCGGGCGCCATAGTGGAAGAATTTGTTTTCCGCGGCTACCTCGTCATCGAATCGCGCGGGCATGCGGCAAAGTGGGTCTCGATTTTCGCATTTTCCGCGATATTCGCGCTGCTTCACCCGTATGTTTGGAGCTTCGATCTCGCGGAAGAAACAGCGGATGCGGGGATGGTGTCGCGGCTTTTTGACGCTTTCTCGCTCAATTTCACCACAAAGGCGATTTTCTCGACGGCGTTCATCTTCGTCGGCTCGCTGTGGTTCTATTTCGTGCGATTTTTCCGCCTGAATCCGCAACATTCGATAATCGTCCCCATCGCGGCGCACGTCGCGAAAAACGTTGCCGTGTTCGCAATTAAATTGGCGCAAGGCCACATAACTTCACTGATATAAATTCAGCCCGCGATGGAAAACGTTTCCGCATTTTTGAAAATTTTTGCCTGCGCGACGGCGACAATCCTCGCGGCGGCGCT
Organism: Opitutia bacterium; assembly: GCA_021204635.1. Classification (GTDB taxonomy): domain Bacteria; phylum Verrucomicrobiota; class Verrucomicrobiia; order Opitutales; family UBA953; genus Spyradosoma. The sequence goes on from JAJPZB010000047.1 coordinate 1,442, forward strand.
CCCGACAACGCTCTTTGCCGAAAAGCAAATCGGCGTGGATTCGCTCGCGGGCTTGCAACTTTCCGGCTACGACAATGCCGACAAATTGCAGTGGACGATGGACGCCGAGACCGCGCGACCGGTTTCCGGAACGGCGATAAAGGGCGATGTCAAGCACGGAAAATGGCAGGTCGAAAACCTCGAGCTCACGACATTTTCCGACGGCAGCGATTCCGTGAAAATGAAGAGCCCTTCCGCCATTTTCCTGCCCGAAAAACGCCGCGCCGAGAGCGACGCGCGGATTGATGTCGCGGGCGAAGATTTTTCCGTGACGGGGAACGGTTGGAGTTGGGACAACGGCGACAAAGGCAACGAGGTCGCTGTCAAGAAAAATGTACGCGTCGAACTTACTCCCGAAAAAAAAGGAAATTCCGACGAGGCGATGACCGAGAAAACGATCGTGACGTCGAGCTCCATGAAAATTGTGGAGACCAACGACGCGACGATTCTGAGATTTTTTGACAACGTCATCGTGCGCCAAGGCGACATTCGCGCGACCAGCGACGAGCTCGAGATTCTCGTGCCCGCAAAAATTGAGAAAGAAAAAATCGGCGAAGGCGCTTCCGGCGCGCGCGATTTGTCGTCGTCGGTCCGCAAAATCACCGGCACGGGGAGCGTCAGAATCGTGCGCGCAAACCACGTCGTGACCGGCGACACGATGGAATTTTATCCGGCGAACGAAATTTTCTATGCGCACGGGAACGCCAAGTTCACCGACAACGAAAACAATCTCGAAGTCTTTGGAGAAAAGGCTGTCGGGCGGATTTCCGAGCGCAGAGTCGATATCACCGGCGACGCGAACACCGCGCGCAAAAACGTTGTCGTGACGCTCCCGTCCGCCGCCATGCAAAAATCCTCTCCCGCAGCGAAAACGAGTTCCGGCGCGGACAAGATGGTGCTAACGGGCATGAAGCTCGTCGTGCAAACCGGCGATCGCGAGAACGTCGTCACGCTCGAAGAAAAAGTCCGCCTCGTCGATGGCGCGTTCCGCATGGATTGCGGGAAGTTGACGCTTTTCACAAACGCCGGCGCGAATGAAATCAACTCGGATCCGACTGCCACGCGCGAGGAAAAACTCGAAGCTGCGCGCAAAATCATTGCGACGGAGGACGTAAAGGCGTTTCAGGAAGGCAGAGAATTGGAGTGCGAGGTCGCGGAAGTTTATCCGCCCGACAAGCGCATTGTGCTCACGGGCTCGCCGTCTGTCGTCTCGCCGGACGAAGGTTTTTCGCTCAACGGGAATCGCTGCGAAATATTCGTGGAAGAGGACAAAATTTTCGTGTATTCGTCGCCGATTTGGGTGTCTGCCCGCCGGCGCGTGAACGTTTCTCTCCCGCCGATGAACTCGATTTCTCCCACCGGCGCGCCGAAAAATTCCGCCACTGTCGCGGCGAAAAAGCTGCGGGCGGAAGCCACAGCGCTTGAAACGAAGATCGTCGGCGACGACTTGGTCATTTCCCGCAATTCCGAAATTGCGACTTTCGACATCACGGGCAACGTCACTCTTGAATCTGAGGATTGGTCGGGGAACTGCGACCGGCTCGTCGTTTTCGCGGATTCGAGTTCGGGCAATTCGCGCACAAACTCGGCGGGGAAAATTCGCCGCGTCGAGGCGCTTGGCAACGTCATTCTCGAAGAAAAAGGCATGAGGATGTCGGGCTGGCATGCGACCATCGAAAACGACGTGGAAGTCAAGGAATGGATTGCCGAAGACGACAACGGCGCAGACGGCAATTCGCCCGCGCGAATCACGGTAGATCCGGATCCCGACGATTTGACGAACACGCGCCCGCGCCTCTTTGTCCCCGCCTCGGCGCTCGGCAACATCTCGCTTTCCATCGGCAGCAACGAACCCGCAGGCAAGAACGATTCTGCGGCGACAGACGTCGTCATCGAGGGCGACAAGCTCGAAGCACTCGCGGGCTCGGCGCGGACGCGCTTTTGGCTACGCGGCAACGTCAGCATTTCGACGGATTCCGGCGGCCACGGCACCTGCGATTCGATGGAGGGTTTGTTGCTGCCAAATCCTGAGACGGGTGAGCTCGAGCCGGAAAAAATCATCGGCCGCAACAATGTCACGCTCACGCACGAGGGCACGCTCGGCACGGGCGACATGCTCGAAATTTTCCCGCAGCGCGAAATCGCGGTTTTGCGAGGTGGCGCGACAATGTCGAAGAGCGACGGCACCGTCATTCGCCCCGGCAACGACAGATTTATTTTCAACATGAAAACGCACGAACTGCGCACGGGCGTGGGCTCGCCATCGACGGAGCACCCGGGACAGGTTTCCCGCCCGCGAATAACGATTCCGCAGGGCAAAGACGCGCTCTTCGTAATCCCACAAAAAGATTGACTTTTTATGTTCGGACTAAACTTCAACAAACAAATAACTGATTTTCTGAACCAACACCTCGGCGAGATCGGGCAAGTCACCGACTTCGATTTTTCCGGAGGCAACGTCACGATTTCCATTGAGCTGAAAGGCGAGAAAGAAATCGTCACACTGCGCGCAACAGAGCTTTGCTACGACGTTTCCGACGGCAAAATGAATCTCTATTATTCGAGCCTCACCGCCACAAAGGAATGGCTGAACGAGATTTTCAAAATGATCAGCGCAAAGACAGGAAACACGTTTTCGTTCCCCGACAGCCTGCGGCTGATGCCCCTGAAAATGCTCATTCCAAAAAAGCGCTGAGAACCCTGCCCGCCCGATAAAAACTGCCACGCAAGTGCGCGAGAACGACGCCGGAGCATGCGAAATTCAATCGATTTGGGAGCGTTCCCGCCCGAAACGTTTTCGCGGCTCGCCGGCGCAAAAATTTCGTGCCAGCGCTTTCTCGTGGAAAACGCTGCTCTCGGCATCGCCGAGCTCGGGATTGGAAAACTGCGCTGCGACAACAATGCCGCGCGCAAGTTTTTCTCGATGGATTTCGACGCCGCCACCACCAAGGCGACAACGCCACTGTGGCAAATTTCGCTGCGCGCGGGAGCGGCGTTTGTGGTGAGAAACCTCGATGCCGGCGAGAATCTCCACAACAATGACGCCCGCGCGGAATTTGAGGCTCTGTTGTCGTCGGCAACAGACCCGCGCGAGAAAATCCCGCCAATTTCTTCTCCGACGGAGGTTGGTGGTGAGTGGTATTTGCCCGCCGCGCGCAGGATTGTTGCGAAAATCGAGGCGGGGGAATTGCAAAAACTCGTCCTCGCGCGAGCTCTTGACCTCACGTCGAATGCCGAAATCCCGACGACGCCAATCCTCGAAAAGTTGCGCGAGCGATTCCAAAAAAACTGCACGATTTTTTCGTTCTCGGACAACGGAGAAACCTTCATCGGCGCGTCGCCGGAAATGCTCGTGCGATTAGTTGCCGGCAACCTGGCAACAGAGGCGCTTGCGGGTTCGCTCGCGAACGCGAAAACCGCCGATGCGGTAGCGCTCGCAACAAAGCTCCGCAACAATGGCAAGGAGCGGCGCGAGCACGCCATCGTCGTGGGGTTTGTGGCGGAGAAATTGCGCTCGCTCGGCATGAGCCCCGAAGCGCCGGCGACGCCCGACGTCGTCGTCCTCCCCAACATTCTCCACCTGCGCACCGCGATTACGGCGAAGGCGCCGGCGGGGACGCACATCCTCGACGTCGCGACAGCGCTGCACCCGACGCCCGCGATGTGCGGCACGCCCGTGAAAATCGCGCGCGACACGATTCTCGCCACCGAGCCGTTTTCGCGCGGGAAATTCGCCGGCCCGCTCGGGTTTTTCGACGGCAACGGCGAAGGTTTTCTCGCCGTCGGGATTCGATGCGCCCTCGTTCGCGGCAACAAAATCCGCCTCTACGCGGGCTCCGGCCTCGTTTCCGGCAGCGTGCCCGAAAAGGAATTTTTGGAGACGGAAAACAAATTTTCTGCGGTTCTCGACCATCTCGGTTCGTAAGAACGCGCAAAAACGTTTCAAAATAAAGAGCACAAAGATACAGAGAAAAATGGCAAAACTTTCAGACATCGTCGCATTCTGCGACGCGCGCGTGGATAGAAAAAATGTGATTGACTTCCCGGGCGCAAACAACGGATTGCAATTTGGAAACAGCGGCGAAGTGAAAAAAATCGGCGCCGCCGTTGACGCCTCGACCGCAGTTTTCTCCGAGGCGGCGCGGCGCGGGATCGACCTTTTGCTCGTCCACCACGGAATGTTTTGGCACGCGCAACACCCCGTCGTCGGCGCGATTTACAAAAAATTCAAGACGCTTTTTGACGCAGATTTGGCGGTTTATTCCGCGCACCTCCCGATCGACAAACACAGGGAAATCGGCAACAACGTCGTTCTCGCGCGATTGCTGTCGTTGGAAATCATAGACTGGGGGCTTGAATACGAGGGCAACCTCTTCGCCGCAATCTGCCGCGGAATCCCGCGCCAAGAGCTCGCCGCGCGACTGAAAAAATTGTTCCCGGAAACGTTCAAGGCGATTGAATTTGGCTCGGAAAATCCGGCGAAAATCGCGCTTCTCTGCGGCAGCGGCAACACCGGCGTCCCCGCGTTGGAATCGCTTGGTTGCGACACTCTCGTCTGTGGCGAGCTCCGCGAAGAGCATTTTGCGCGGGCGCAAGATTCGGGCTTCAACCTCTATCCCTGCGGCCACTACGCAACGGAAAAATTCGGGATCTGCGAGCTCGCGCGCGAAGCCGCAGAAAAATTTTCCCTTCCCTGGGAATTCATAGAAACAAACTGCCCGCTTTGACACCGCCGCGCCGCCGCGCAAAATTTTCCAAATGCCGAAAATCCAAATTCTCTCGGACAAAGTTGCCAACCAAATCGCCGCCGGCGAAGTGGTCGAGCGCCCGATGTCTGTCTTAAAAGAGCTTTTGGAAAATTCCATTGATGCCGGAGCAACCCGCATAAACATTGAGTTTCGCAACGGCGGGAAAAGCTTCATGTCGATCGAGGACAACGGCATCGGAATGTCGCGCGACGAAGCCCTGCTCTCGCTCGAACGCCACGCGACGAGCAAAATCCGCGAGACCGGCGACCTCGATTCGATCTCGACTTTCGGCTTTCGCGGCGAGGCGCTGCCGTCGATAGCGTCTGTCTCGCACTTCACTTTGCGGACGAAAAATGCGGAATCCGAGATCGGCACGGAGATTTTGGTCAACGGCGGAAAATACATGCATTGCCGCGACTACGGCATGGCGCTCGGGACGAAAATCGAGGTCTCGAATCTCTTTCAAAACGTCCCCGCGCGGTTGAAATTTTTGAAGTCGGATAACACGGAATCCGCGCACATCACGCGCGCAATCCGCCTCTACGCCGTCGCGCACCCGACAATCGCGTTCACGCTCTTCGAGAACGGGCGCGAAATTTTTCGCTCGCCGGCAAACTTGCAAATGCACGACCGCGTCGCCGCGATATGGGGGCGGCAACTCGCCGACGATCTCATCACGCTCGTGCCGGCGGAGGTTTTCGGGATGGAAATTTCCGGACTCATCGGCAAGCCGGGCACGAGCCGCCCGTCTCGGCAGGAAATGGTCACGATCGTGAACGGGCGCCCCGTTGACAACCGCGTCATGGTGTATTCGCTCGTCGAGAGCTACCACACACTGATTCCGCGCGCGCGATATCCGTTGGCGTTTTTGTTTCTCACGATAGACCCGCATCTCGTCGATGTGAACGTGCACCCAGCGAAGCGCGAAATCAGATTCCGCGACGAATCCGCCGTGCGAAAATTTCTCTGCGACGCCATTTTGAACACACTCAACCCGAGGCGCCACGACAACGATGAGACGCCGCGCCCCGTGCCGATCCGCCCCGCAAATTTCCACCACGATCCCGAGTCGGTGGTGGCAACAATGCCGGCGCGCAGCAATGACAACGACGACTACGAGGAAGACGATTCTCGCCACAATCCCGCCACCACCAACCCACGCGACAACAATGAGGATTTTCGCGACAACAATGCCGGCGACAACTATCGCGGCAACGCCGAGGCTCCACAACAATCTCGCGGCGACAACAATGGTGGCGAGCGCGAAGAAAAGCCTTTCTCGCGAGAAAAAATCGAGATCGGGAATTGGCGATTCTTGGCAAAAATCCCGGGCGACAACATCGCAATTCTGAGCTCGGGAAACGGGCTGATTTTGTTCAACTGCCGCTTCGCGCGGGAGCGAATCCAATACGAAAAAATCATCGAGCGATTCCGCAACGAAGTCCACGTCTCGCAACAACTCCTGATCGCCGAGCCAATCGAGCTCGACCCGCTGCTCTCGGACGCGCTCACGCGAAACATGAACACGCTGCGCGCCGCGGGCTTTGAAATCGAGGAATTCGGGCGCAACTTTTTCCGCATTCGCGCAATCCCCGACTGGCTTCCGCAAAAAGCAAACGTCCGCGAGTTTGTCCGCGACTTGGTCAGCCGCATTGCGCGCTTCCCCGCAGAATTTTCCCGCGCGAACATCGCGCACGTCACGCTCGCGAAAATGGCGGGCACGCAAGCCGCGACACGCGACGAAAATTTTGACGAAGCGAAAATCAACGACCTGCTCAACGAGTTGCTTGAATGCTCGCAACCAAATGTCAGCCCGTCGGGGCAGAAGATTTTTGTCGAAATTTCAAACCGCGAAATCGCCCACAAATTCGGGATTTTCTGAGCAAATCACGCACCCGCGCGCCACCACGATGACGATACAAATTTTGGAAAATTCCTGCCCGAGCTACCGGCTTCTCGACAGCGGCAACAGGCGTAAGCTCGAGCAATTTGGCGACGTCAGAATAATCCGCAGCGAGCCGAAGGCATGGTGGCAACAAACGCTCCCGCAAAGCGAGTGGCGCGCCGCCGTCGCAAGTTTCGAGGACGATTCGCGCGAGGGCTCGTGGAGATTCAAAAACGGCAAAGCACCGGAGCCGTGGGCGCTGAAATTCCGCGACGAATTTACCTTGCAACTGCGCTTCATGGAGCGCTCAAAGCAGATCGGAATCTTCCCCGAGCAATCGCCGCACTGGGATTTCATTTTGAAAAATCGCGTGCCCGCGACAATGACGCGGCGCCTGCTGAACCTGTTCGGCTACACGGGCGCGGCGTCGCTCGCGGCGGCAAAAGCAGGCTGGCAGGTCGCGCACGTTGACGCGTCGAAGCCCGCAATCGCCTGGGGCAGGCGCAACCAAGAGCTCTCCGGAATGGCGTCCGCTCCGATTCGCTGGATTCTCGAAGACGCGACAAAATTTTGCACGCGCGAGGTGCGACGCGGCAACAAATACGACGCGATTTTGCTTGACCCGCCGGCATTTGGTCGCGGGCCCGACGGCGAGCTTTGGAAAATCGAGCGCGACCTGCCGCCGCTTCTCGAAATCTGCAAACGCCTGCTTTCCGAAAATGCCTCGCTCGCGATCTTGACGCTCTACACCGTTGACGCGTCCTCGATTTTGTGCGGCAACATCATGCGTGAAATGACTTCGCACCTCGGTGGCAACATAGAGATCGGCGAGCTCGCAACGCGCGAAACTTCGCCCGCAAAGCGTTTGTTGCCACTCTCGCTCTGGGCGAAGTGGACGCGCTGAAAATTGCCCACCACTAAGGCGTGCCGCGACAACGCCACCACCGTGGCGTACGAAATTTTTGGGTTGGTGGTGGCTTCTGTTGCCACCACCATGGTGGCGAGTTTTCCTGCGGCAACAGCCCCGAAGCCACCACCAACCCACATAAAGAAAAACCTACCGGTAAGATCGCTCTCACCGGTAGGTACAACTAACAACTATCTTCTTGCTACCAACTACTGACTAACTAACCAAACTGACAGGAAAATATATAAATCATAATAAACTCACGAACTTATCGGCAACCGTCGCCAACTCGCTCATAAATTTTATGCATATGTTGTAAGGGGGGGGGGGGGGGGGGAAACTTAAAAAATAAAAAAATTTTATTTTTTTTAATTAGCACACCACAAAAAATTTATAATA
>JAJPZB010000067.1 GCA_021204635.1 Opitutia bacterium
CCCACCACTAACCTAAACCGCCACCACCAACCCAAATTCCCGCCACTAACCCTTGCCGGCATTGTTGTGGCGCGGAGGAAACGTCATTTCCCGAGGCAACGCGTGGCGAGTTCCCGCATCACGGCTTCGTCTTCGCCCGGGCGCGTAATCAATTGCTCGAATGCGTTGAGAAAATCGAGTTGCCAATCGATTAGTCGCTTCAACGTTATCCCGCGAATTTTCAGCGTTTTCGCAACCTTGCTGCCGGCGTACCAGGCGTTTTGCGAGAACAAATTGTAGCTCGATTTGTCGTCGTTCCCGCCAAACATCGCGCCATATTTTTCTCCCGCCGCGCGAATGTCGTTTGACGGAATTTCGCCGCGAAAATTGAGTTTGGCGTCGCCGGCGTCCAGCAATGCCCGCAACTGAATCAGCAGGCTGTTGCGCTTTTGCAACGTCGTCAAAAGCGGGCGGGCAGAATTGTTGTTAAAAAAGTATGAGCGCAGGGAATCAAGCGTCTTGCTCAGGTTGCCCGAGAAAAAAACTTCCACCGGCTCCCATTGATCGCCCTCGCCGAAAGCGGGCACGAGCTTCAAAACCGTCTCCGCGTCAATGGTGGCGCCCTGACCCACGTAGCACGCGAGTTTTTCCAACTCGACGTGCGCCATTCGGGAATGCAGGTTGACCTTCTCGACGAGCACCTGCGCGGCGTCGGGATCCAAGCTCACTCCGAGCCGGCGCGCCTCGGCGTCCAACGCGGCGCAGAGCGATTCGGGATCGTTGCCGCCGGCGATTTCGTTCAGTTCGCCAAGTTTGAAAAAGCTCTTTGTGGCGGAAAGGCGTTTGTCGGGCTTTATCACGGAAATCATCGCGAAAACGGCGTCGCCGCCCATTGTTGTTGCGGCGTCGGCAATGCGTTTGAGCGCGCCCGCAGTTTTTTCGGACTTCGAGAGAGTGCCGTCGGAAAGCCAATTCACGTTGCGCAGCCAAACATATTTTTTCCCGCCAAAAAGCGAGACCGTTCGCGCCGCCTCGACAAACCGTTTCGCGAGCTCGGTGACATCGTCAACGCGGATTGCCACGCCCTCGACAATTTCTTTCGACATCTCGTCAAACGCGCCCGCGCTTTCCTTTTCCCAACGCGCCCGCGCCGCGCGATCTACGAGAAAATCGTCGTCGCCGACAAAGAAAACATATCCCGAGGAATTTTCCGGCATGCCGCGATTATTATCTGCGACAATCGCGATTTTCAACTGCTCGCTTTTGTTGTCGCAAAAAATCCGCGAGGGGGAAAAGGCGCCTGCGGCAAACGCCGTTTCGCGTTGACTTTCCGCGAGTTCTTTTCACCCTTGCGCATTAATGATGATTCGACGCTCTGCAACAACGATTCTCTCCGCAATCTTGGTGCTCTTCGGAGTCTTTTCTGCCTTCGCGGACGAGCCAAAGTGGGAACTCGCATGGTCCGACGAATTTAACGGCACGAGCATCAACGAGAAGTATTGGACGAAGATTGACCGCGGTCACGCGGATTGGAACAACTACATGTCTCCCGACCCGACGCTTTACACGGTCAGAACCGGCAACCTGATTTTGCGCGGCAAAGTGAACCCAAGCCCCAAGAAAGACCCCGTGCCCTATATCACCGGCGGAGTTTGGACGAAGGACAAATATTCGTTTCTCTACGGAAAAATCGAGATCCGCGCGAAGATGGATTGCGCGCAAGGCGTGTGGCCAGCGATTTGGCTCTTGCCCGCGAAACCAAATCGGAAGTGGCCCGACGACGGCGAAATCGACATCGTGGAACACCTCAATTTCGACGACATTGCGTATCAGACAATCCACACGAAATTCACGAAAAGCGGCGCCAAGGGACCCAACAGTGCCTCGACGGGAAAGATTAATCGCAACGACTACAACGTCTATGGCATGGTGTGGACGCCCGACAAAATCGAGCTTTACATCAACGGCGAAAAAACGCTGTCCTACCCGCGCGTGCCCGACGCGCAAAGCAAGGGGCAATGGCCGTTCACGGAGCCGTTTTTTATTTTGATTGACATGCAGATCGAAGGCAGTTGGGTGGGCAAAGCCAATCCGAAGCAACTTCCCGTGGAAATGCGCGTCGATTGGGTGCGCGTCTATCGCGACGCCAACTTGAAATTGCCGGCGAAAGCAAAGGAGAAAACCTCAAAAGCAAAGGCAAAGAAATAAGCTCGCGCGCCACTGTGGCGACGAGTTCTCGCAACCCCTTTCTGTAGGTCGGAAATGAGCGATTGGTTTTTGTCAATACTTTTGATCGTGTGCGGAATTTTCGCGTCGTGCGTGTATCTTTCGCTGCGGCGCGTGCGAGCCGAATTGTTCCGCCACGAAGCCTCTTTGCAGCACGAGCGCTACAGAAGCCGGCTCGTCACCGACTTTCTCGACGCCATCGAGGAATCATACATGCCAAACGGCGAATCGACGGAAATCTCCAAAGAAGTGATTTTCCGGAGCCTCATGCGAACTGCGATTCGCGGGACGCGGGCGATGAGCGCGTGCATTTTCAGACTCGAAAACGACAGCGTGCTCACGCCGATCGCAAACTCCGGGCTCTTCCCGTTTTTGGAAGGTCTTCCGCCTGCCTCGGATAAACTTTCGCAAGCGGATTTGGTGCGGCTTTATTTTCACGGCGACAGATATTCCAAGGATTCGCCACCGTTTAAAGCCGCGTTTGAAACTCGCCACGCGCAGACGATTTTCACATTTCCCATGCGCCCTAACAGAATCGCGTTCGCAGACGCGCCCGCGACGCCGCGCACCGCGATTGTCGCGCCAATCGAGAGGCTCGGGAAGATGATTGGCGCCATCGTTGTGGCGAATCCGCGACACGGCGGAAACTTTTTGCCCACGGAAATCGAGCTCGTTGATATTCTCGCGCAACAGGCGGGAACGGCGTTGCGAATGCGCGACCTTCTCGCCGTGCAAAGCGAAAAACAACGCATGGATTCCGAGCTCGGCGTCGCGGCGAGCGTGCAAAAACTCCTGCTCCCGCAATACATTCCGCAGGCGCACTCGATCGATATCGCGACGACATACCGCCCCGCGCAAATAATCGGCGGCGATTTCTACGACGTCTTCGACATCGGTGGCGGGAGAATTGCGGCGATTATCGCAGACGTCTCGGGCCACGGCGTCCCCGCAGCGCTTCTGATGGCGATTTGCCGCACGACTTTCCAGCAAATCGCGCGGACGGCGATCAACGCCGCAGACCTGCTCCGGCGCCTCGACCGCGATGTCGCGAAATCGTTTTCGCGGGGAAAATTTCTCACGATCGCGTGCGCGTTTTTGGACACGCAGTGCAACACGCTGAGCATTGCGCGCGGCGGCCACGAGCGCCCGCTTTTGCTCACGACACACGACGAAAGCGGCAACGAACTCATCTCGCCAAAGCTCGAATTTCTCGACACTCGCGGTCTCGCAATCGGCATTTCGCGACCGGAAATTTTTGACAGGGAAATCACCGAGATTTCCCGCCCGTATTTCCGCGACGACGTCCTCGTGCTCTACACCGACGGGCTGACCGAAGAGCGAAATTCCTACGGCGAAGAATTTGGTTCGGAGCGCCTCGCCGCCGTCGTCCACCGCGCGCGTCGCGGCAACGCGAAAGAAATAAATTCCGCGATTTTGAAAGAAGTCACCGCGTTTTCCGGCAAGAGCGAATTTTCCGACGACATGACCATCGTCGTCATTCGCGCAAAATAACTTCACAAATTTTCCCGCAACAATGATGTTTCCAAAATTTTTCAATTGGGACCACAGCACGAGCGGAGCCCTCGTCCCCGCAATGTCGTGTAAAGATGCAAAGCTCGCGGAAAAAAATTTCTTTGACCCCGCAAAAGCAGACATCTCCGAGCCAGTTCCGCAAGAAGGCGAATACATGAAGCGCGCAGGCGCAGAAATCGCGAAAACAATTCTGAGAAAACTCGACGGAAGAAGGCCGCGCGTGATCATCGCTCTCGTGGGCAAAGGTCACAACGGAGGCGACGCCTTGATCGCCGCGCGCCTGATCTTGGAGGGATTATCAAAGGTAGATGAACCTGCGAGGAGATTCGCAAACCACAAAATCCTGACAAGAGATGAGCCGGTGGTGAGACTCGTATTTTTCGCAAACTCATGGGACGACCTCGCGCCACTCACTATGGACGCCTACGAGGCTTTTCTGCGCAAGGTAAACGGGACCCCAACATATTTCGTCGTCCCCGAATCCGTCGAAAATCTCGACAAATTTCTCACAGGGGATTTCGCCGAAGCGCCTGACGGCATCATCATCGACGGGATTTTCGGCCACGGTTTTCGCCCACCCCTGCAGCCGCATGTTTTGAGCGCGCTCGTGAAAATCAACGAACTCGCCGGCGACTTTTTCCGCGTCGCCGTCGATTTGCCCTCGGGAATGAGCGATCAGGAATACACGCACTACGCGTTCAAGGCAGATTTGACCTGCGCGCTCGGCACGGCAAAGCTTCCGATTTTCGGGGGAAAAAACAGCTTTTTCGTCGGCGACATCGAAACTTTTTCGCTCGGATTTCCGCTGTGGGGAAGCGAAGCATATGCTGTCGATACGCGGAAAATGCTCGCGAAAATCCCGACTGCGCGCCCGCTGAACTGCGACAAACGCACGTTTGGCCACTTGCTCATCGTCGGCGGTTCTCGCAACACACCCGGTGCGCTGCTCATGAACGTTCTCGCGGCGTTGCGCTCGGGCGTGGGCTTGGTCTCCGTCCTATGCCCCGAGAGCGTCCACGCGGCATTTGCGGCGCGGGCTCCGGCGGCGATGTGGGTCGCGTGCAAAGAAAGCGCGGATGGGGGCTTGGATACCACCGACACGCTGAAAAAATTCCGCGAGCTGCTTCCGCGTATCGATGCCGTTTTGTGCGGCTCGGGCATGGGGCACACAACAGACGCGCAGTGCGCGATTCGCGGCATTGTTGCGGAGACGCCCGCCACAATCCCGCTCGCACTCGACGCCGACGCGCTTTTCCCCGCAACAATCTCCACGGTGCGGCGCGGCGGAAACACGATTTTGCTCCCGCACGAAGGCGAATTTGCGCGCATTTCCGAGGCTCTGTCGCCGGCAGATTTTTGCAAAAAATTTCACATCACAGGTCTGGTTTTGAAAAAAGTGCGGACCGAAATTTTCTGCGGCAACAAACACCTTTTGACCTCGGCGGGAAGCCCCGTTTTGGCGCGCGGCGGAAGCGGCGACTTGCTCGCGGGGCTGACCGGCTCGCTGCTCGCGCAAGAATCCGCTTTCCTCAAAACGCTTTCCCCCGACGACGACAAATCCGCCGACGCACTCGCGGCAACCCTCGCGCAAGCCGTTTGTTGGCACGGCGCTGCGTCGCGAGAACTCGAAGCCGCACAAGGCGCGAACTGCGCAGACATTTCCGCGCTGCCGGAGTTTTTCGCCGACGCCCTGCGACCGTGAATTTTCCGCGTTGACCAAAAAAATCTGCGGAGAATTGTCGCGAATCCCGTCAAAATTTGTTTGCGCTCTCGCAACGCGGCGCACAAATTCGCGGGAAGAAATTTCGCTTTTAAAAGCAATCTACGAATAAAGCCCATGAAAAAAGCAACAACTTTACTACTCCTTTTCCCTGCCGCGCTCGCGCTGTCGGGCTGCCAACTTTTCAACTTCGGTGCAGACCGCGAAGCCGAGGCCGCGCGCCAAGCCGCCGCGTTGAAGATGCAAAAAGTCGATGTCGCTCTGGCGCAATACGAGGCGGAAATTTCCGCCAAGAAATATTCGCGCGGCGACGTGAGCTTCCCCGAAAAGCACGAAAAGCGCATCGCGGCGATGAAGGAAGAGCTCGCACTTTTGCGCATGCAAAAGCAGAACGCCGAGCCGGAAAAGGCGGCGGATTTTGTCGCCGAGGAAAAAAGCCTCGTTGGGAAAATTGCGCAATATTACAGCGAGCTTTTGACCTACGGGCAATATGCCGGCTACCTCAGGCTTTTCAGAGATTCCCTCGTTTTCTCGTCGGAAAACGCCGAGCTCTTGGGCATTTCCCCAGAAAGCCTCGACAAGGAAATCGCGGAATTTTACGCCGAGTTGGACGAACGAAAAGGCTCGCTCGACGAAAAGAAATAAACCGAAGCTGCGGCTTCGCAAAACGTTCCCCTCGAGGTTCTCGGCGGGAACTTTTTTTGCGCCTTTGCAAAGCGTTTTTTCAGAGGCACAAAGCGTTTTTTCAGAGGCATTTCGGGGAAATTCCACTTGCGAGAATTTTTTTGGGGTTTTAGCCTGAAAGGCATTAGGTTGTTCCCTTCGGCGACAACGGGCTCGCGGGGCGCAATCTGAGAAATAACGTTTTTTATCTTTATGAAATTCAAGACTATGACTCCGGAAGAAGCCGTCGGACTAATCAGAAACGGCGAAAACATCGGGCTCAGCGGCTTCACTGCCGCCGGCGCACCAAAAGCGACAGCACGCGCGCTCGCGAAAAAAGCTGAGGCTGAGCACGCTGCGGGGCGACCATTCAAGGTCAACATTTTCACGGGAGCCTCGACGTCCTCCGAGACCGATGGCGCTCTCGCGAGGGCAGACGCGATCGACATCCGCATGCCTTATCAGGGCAATCCCGACCTGCGCAAAAACATCAACACGCAAAAAGTGCGTTACAGCGATTTGCACCTCTCGCACATCGCGATGAACATGCGCTACGGATTTGTCCCGCGCGCAACAATGGCGATCGTCGAGGCGACAGAGGTCACCGACGATGGAAAAATCGCGCTCACGACTGCGGGCGGCAACACCGCGACTTATTGCAAACTCGCCGACAGAATTATCGTTGAGGTAAACGCATACCACCACCCGCAACTCAAAGAATTGCACGACATTTACATGCCGAAGGATCCGCCGAATCGCGAGCCGATCCCGATTACGAGCGTCGAAGACCGCATCGGCACAACAATGCTCCAAGTCGATCCCGCGAAAATCGTCGCAATCGTCAACACAAACGAAAACGACCACATCGCGCCTTTCAAACCGGGCGACCCCGTGACCGACAAAATCGGCGAAAACGTCTGCAACTTTCTCGCGGCAGACCTCAAAGCCGGCCGCATTCCGCCGGGATTTCTCCCGATCCAATCCGGCGTCGGCAACATCGCGAACGCGGTTCTCGCGGCTCTCGGGCGCAACACGGAAATTCCGCCGTTCCGCATGCAGACGGAGGTCATTCAGGATTCCGTAATCAAACTGATGGACGCGGGGCGCTGCCTCTTTGTCAGCGGTTGCTCGCTCACGCTTTCCGACGATTGCCTGAAACACGTTTACGAGCATTTTGATCTTTACAAAAACAAAATTGTTCTGCGCCAACTCGAAATTTCCAACAATCCGGAAATCGCGCGCCGCCTCGGCTTGATTTGCATGAACACCGCGATCGAGGTCGATATCTTCGGCCACGTCAATTCGACGCATTTCTACGGGCGCCAAATGATGAACGGCATCGGAGGCTCGGGCGACTTTGCGCGCAACGGCTACCTCACGATTTTCACCTGCCCGTCCGTCGCAAAAGGCGGAGCAATTTCGTCGATCGTCCCGATGTGCTCGCACATCGACCACACGGAGCACGACGTCGATATCGTCGTCACGGAGCAAGGCGTCGCCGACTTGCGCGGAAAGTGCCCGCGTGAACGCGCCGTCGAAATCATCGAAAAATGCGCGCACCCCGACTACAAGCAGGCGCTGCGCGACTACGTGGCGCTCACCCCGCTCTACCACACACCGTGCTGCGTGGAGCACGCGCTCGATTTCCACAAAGCGTTTTTGAACGAGGGCGACATGCGCAAGGTCTCTTTCAAAAAAGCCTGAAATAAAACCAACAATTTTGAGAAAAAAGAATAAATGAAAGCATTACTGTTTTCCGGACAAGGCGCCCAAAAAGTGGGCATGGGAAAGTCGCTCTACGACAATTCCGAAATCGCGCGCGACCTCTACGACCGCGCCGCAAAAGCGCTCCCGTTTGACTTGAAAAAGCTCTGCTTCGAGGGGCCGCAGGAAGAACTCACGCAAACACGCGTCTGCCAGCCCGCGCTCTACGCGCAGGGCTACGCGATTGCCGCTATTTTGAAGGCGCAGGGGAAACTCGCCGACCTCGACTGCGTGCTGGGGCTGAGCATTGGCGAGCTCACCGCCTACGCTGTCGCGGGCGTCTGGGATTTTGAAACGGGCTTGCGCGTCGTCGCAGAGCGCGGGCGCCTCATGCAGGAGGCGTGCGACGCAACAAAGGGCGGCATGGCGGCAATCATCGGGGGGTCCCGCGAAGACGTTATCGCGTTCTGCAAAGAATTTGACGTTGACGCCGCGAATTTCAACACCCCGGGGCAAATCGTGATTTCAGGCGACGCGGAAAAAATCGCCGCCGCCTGCAAGCACAACGACGCCACGAAGAAATTCAAGCGGGCAATTCCGCTCGTGGTCGCCGGCGCATATCACTCGCGCCTCATGGAACCGGCGCGCGCGCAGTTCGCCAAGTTCCTCGAAACTGTCGAGTTCAAGGCGCCGCAAATTCCGGTCTTCACAAACACGACGGGAAAAGAAATTTCCGAGCCGGCAGCGATGCGCGAGGCACTTTCCAAGCAGGTCGTGTCCTCCGTCCTCTGGGAGGATTGCGTCCGTGGCGCTGTCGCACGCGGCGTGACCGAGACGCTCGAATGCGGTCCCGGCGGGATTCTCACGGGCATGGTCAGGAAGATCTCGCCCGAGACCAAGGGCATCGCGATCTCCGAGTTCGCGGAAATCCCCGCATAATCCCCCGCCCACCACAATCGCAACCGCGACAATCGTCGCCACCACCATCCCTCAACAAACACTGTTGCGGGATGGTTTGTTGTGGGTTGGTGGTGGTAAATGGGTTGGTGGTGGAGATTGGGTTAGTGGTGGCGGCAAACTGCCACGATTGTTGTCACACGGATTTGTTCGGGACTAACGTCCCTCACGATTGTGGTGGCAGGTTTGTGGTAGCGGGTCAGTGGTGGCACTTGGCTTTGTTGTGGGCGGTTTGTGGTGACAAAGGTTAGTGGTGAAACTTAGGTCTGTGGTGAGACTTTGGGTTGGTGGTGGGAGTTGGCTCTGTTGCGGCAGGTTAGTGGTGGCAACAACATCGCGCGCGCAGTGCGCGATTCTCCCGCGAAGTTAGCGGGAGGGGACCACGATAGTGGTGAGGGAGTGTGTTCGTGAAGCGTCGCCTGACTTTGCTCCCCACCACCAACCCAAATCTCACCACCAACCCCTCCGAAAAAAGCCTCACCACAAACTCCCGCAGCACTTGCCGCCACCACCAACCCGGCTATTCACCTGCGATGCAGGAGCACCGACGTAACTCTCCCGCTAAGTTAGCGGGAGGGGACCACGATAGTGGTGAGGGAGTGTGTTCGT
>JAJPZB010000192.1:0-1180 GCA_021204635.1 Opitutia bacterium
CCCCCCCCCCCCCCCCCCCCCCCCCCCCCCATGTCAAGACAAAAGTTAAAATTTTTTAAAAACTTTTCTGCTGCGAGTTTGCACTTTTTACTTGTCTTTTTGTAAATAATATGCTCGCCACCAACCCGATTGTTGTGGATTGGGTTAGTGGTGACCACAAACCTGCCACAATTGTCGTCACCACCAACCCGCCACCACCAACCCAAATCTCACCACCAACCCGCCACCACTAACCTGCTTTACCACTAACCCAAAAAAAGGGCTCTCCGGCGTTACCGTCGGAAAGCCCTCCTCATATGATTAACAACTATCAACTAACCAAAGTTGTTGCGGGCGCAGATTATGCTTTGCGGTTGCGGCGACGACGCGTCGCCACCAACCCGAGAGCGCCAAGCCCCGCGAAAACGCCAAACATCGACGGCTCAGGGACGTTCGACTCCGAACGCACGGATATTGCGATGTTCGAAATCGGAGTGCGGAACGAATCCCCTTCTTGTTCGTCTCCGGAATGCGTAAGTAGCGAGCCGGTTGTCGTCAAACTCGCATATTGTATGAGAGCCGAGTCTTTATCCGGTGCCCACGTTGTCACGTATGTATCATCCATGCCGTCCTGATATAC
Organism: Opitutia bacterium; assembly: GCA_021204635.1. Taxonomy (GTDB): domain Bacteria; phylum Verrucomicrobiota; class Verrucomicrobiia; order Opitutales; family UBA953; genus Spyradosoma. Next base: position 620 of record JAJPZB010000192.1, read on the forward strand.
ACTAAGCGTCATGACATAATCCACAGCATCCCAACTTATGGAGATATCCAAATCACTGCCGCCAGTGGTAAACGTTCCTCCCGTTGAGTTAGGAGTGCCCTCGTGTACTCCAGCCAGGGTGGCGATGTTTATAGCGCCATTCGACGTATTGGTGAGAATTCCGATTCCTGAAGTACCATTGTAGGTAGAGGTGGTAAACGTAAGCACCCCACCGTTGGTGCTACTGGTGGAAATGTCGAGCGTGAAACTGACACGCCAACTGTATTCGGTGTAGTCATAATCCTGAGTCAACCCAAGTTCACTCAGTGTCTTTCGACCAGAGTCGATACTGGTCTGCGTCAGCTGGAGCTCGGTCCAACCTGACGTGTCAGCGCTTGCGAGCGCTGTTCCTGCGGCGATGAGCGCCGCTGCTGTGATCATTTTTTTAATCATGTGTTTATTGTTTTATGAGAGTTGCGCCTCTAAAACAAAAGGAGAACCCTTCCCCAATTGCTAAAGGCTTCGCGAGCGGGGGGGGGGGGGGGGGGGGGGGGGGGGGGGGGGGGGGGGGGGGGGGGGGGG
>JAJPZB010000192.1:1190-33459 GCA_021204635.1 Opitutia bacterium
TTCCTTGGCGCCGAAAAACAAAAGGCCCACCCCTACCCCAATTGCAAACGGCTTCGCTCCCTTACCCCCCCCCCATTTTCAAATGTCAACAACTCTTTTCACAAAAAGTTTCCCGCCACAATGGCACTCTTGCCCACCACCAACCCAAACTTCCGCAACAAAGCCAAGTGCCACGAAAAGTTGCCCGCGCGTTTCTCGCGCGAAAAATAGCTTCACACTCCCTCACCGCTATCGCGGTCCCCTCCCTCTAACTTAGAGGGAGAATCGCGCATTACATGCGCGAGATTGTTGCCACCACCAACCCAGATCCTCGATCTCGCCACTAACCCAACTCCCACCACCAACCCGTCACCACCACAAACAAAAAGCTCTGCGGCGTTGTTGTCGCAGAGCTTTTTCTTTGTGGCGCCGGCAAGCGCGGGGAGAAAATCAGTCTTCGCTCTCTGTGGCGCTGAACGTGACGTTCGAGACCTTTGCTTTTGCCAAGACGTCGAGCACGTTCATGATGCGGTCGTATTTGACGGTTTCGTCTGCGGAGACGGTGACGATGATTTTCAGTTGCGACTCGGAGGCAGCCTGCGCGAGCTTTGTCATCTCGATGTAGAGAGAGTTGAGCTCGACGTCGCCGGCGTTTGCCACGGGGTCGTCGTTGATTGAAACTTCGCCATCGGCGTTGATGCTGATCGTCACTTCTTCGGGCGGCTCCGATTCTGCATTTTCGGAGGCTTCGGCAGAGCCCGGCAGTGTCGTTTTGATTTCGTATTCGACCTTGACCGAACCCGCCATGACCATGAAGTAGAGGAGAATGACGAAGATAACGTCGAGGAGCGGCGCGATTTGGAAACCGAGGTCTCCGCCTTCATCTGGAGGTAAACGCTTCATTCTGTTTTTTCCTCAGTTGTCGTGGTTTTGACCGGTGAAGGCGATATTGTCCATTCCCGCCTCGGCGCCGAGTTCGAGAATCAGTTGGATGTATTTCGCCGTGACCTGTTTGTCTGCGCGGATGAGGAGACGGACTTCGGGGTCGATTTTCTTGGTGATTGGGTCGAGTGCGCGATTTCCGATGAGTTCAATGCATTTCTCTTTGTCGTTGAGATCGAGGGGCAGATCGTCGAGCTTCACAGTCGCTTCGCCGAGAACCGGATCCCACGCAACGTTGAGCAAGACAGCCTTTGCCTTGTCTTCGCGCTTCTCGCCGTTTTTGGCGACGGGGAGCGTGATGTTGCTGTCGATTTTCAAGACCTGAGATGTCGTAATGCTCATGAAGAAGATGAGCAGAACGAGGAGCACGTCGCACATCGGCGCCACCTGGAATGTTGGCGCTCCGTCATCGCTTGCGGCACTTGCCATGGTGTGCTTCTCCGTTAAATTTTATCGTTCAGACCGTCCTTTTAGAAGGCAAGGGAGCGGTCTCGTTTACGCTTTTGCGGCAGGAGTTTCCGGAGCGGCAGCGGCGGCATCTGCGGCAGGCGCTTCTGCGGGAACTTCGCCTTCGGCAGCCCACACCGGCGCGGTCGCGTAGATTTCTTCGTCGCCGACTTTCTTTCCGTCAAACTGCTCATAGGGCATTTTGCGGAAGAGTCCGGTGATGACTTCCTGCACATCGTGAATGCGGGAAGCGACGCGGTTGCGCAGCAGGTAGTAGAGCAAGAACGCAGGAATCGAAATGCAAAGACCGGAGGCAGTAGCGACGAGCACCTCACCGATGTGAGCCGCAAGAGCTCCCGCGCCCGCCGTTGCGCCTTCTGCACCGAGAGAAGCGAACGCGCCTTTCATACCTGTGACGGTTCCGAGCAGACCAACCATCGGCGCGCAAACACCGATAACGGACAAGTAGGAAATTCTCGTGTCAAACCCGCCTTTGACGCGCATGATTTCGGAGAAAATAGCTTCTTCCGTCATCGCTTTTCCGTCGGGGAGGAACGCGAGACCGTTGCGAACGATGTCGGAAATAACGGAGCGATTTTTCTTGCAAAAATCATAGGCGCCAACGTAGTCGCCGGCTTTGAACAAGCTGCGAATGCCTTCGATGTGTTCCGGCGGGAACACTTTCTTTGTCGTCGAGCGGATAAATCCGTCGATTGACAGCCAGACGAGCGCGATGGAACCGGCGAGAATAATCCACATAACCCAACCGCCCTGGGCGAGCGTGTCGAGGAACGTTTCCGTGCGTTCGCCTTCTGCTGCGGCGTCTGCCGCGCCTGCTGCCGCTTCTTGCGCGAATACCGCGACAGGGGCGATGATCGCGATGATTGCGAGCACCGGGAGGATTGATTTTGTCAACTGGAGGAGTTTGTTTTTCATAATAAGTTTTCTGCTGAGATGGGGTTGGAGTTAATAGGACATGAAAGGTTTTTTGTTGGCGGGATTATTCGTCGCTCCCGCCGGAATCGTCGGAGGATTCTTCTTCATCGGAATCAGAATCGGACTCCGCGTTTTCCATTTGCGATGTCACGGCAGCCTTTGCCGCCGCCTGTTCTTCGAGCGAAGATTTTGCCAACGCGGCTTCGCGCTTGTGTTGCGGAAGTTCGGCGAGAGCGGCTTTCGCTTCGAGCGACATCGGGTATTTCTGAATGATTTCCATCAGATATTCTTCTGCTCGCGCGGGAAGATTCATGCTCTTCGTCTCGGGGCGATCCATGCGCTTCAAACTGCGCGCAATCGCGAGTTTGGCGGCGGGCACGAAGTTGACCTGATTCCCGTAGAAAACCGGAATGCGGAGATATGTCAGAAGAGCTTCTTCGTAGCGCGAAAGATTGTAGAGCGCGTTGCCTTTGAGCAGGTGCAACCTCGCGAGAAGCTCCGTGTCGTATGTCGTTTTGATCAGCCTGTCGGATTCGTTGAGAACCATCGCGTTCTCGCCTTTGCGGACGAGCTGATTCAGCCGAGCGAGCTCGATTTTTTGCGGAAGCCCTTCGATGGACTTGTAGTTCGGCACTGCGGTTATTTCGGAAATGAAGAGCTGCAAGCTCGTGTCGTTGCCCTGCTGGTCGAGAGCGTCGAGCTTTATCGCCGCAGCGCGAATCCACGGGGAGCCCTCGATGGATTTGAGCGAGCTGAAAAACGTGAGGAATGTTTCTGCGACTTCGAGCGCGCCGGAGGGATTGCCGCGATTCAACTCGTTTTGCGCGGCAGCCAAGCGCGGGTCGTTGTCGGGCCACTCGATTTTCACGGCGCTTGCCAACGGATATGAGCGCGTGGCGTCGTTCTCCGTCTTTGAAACGTAATATCCTCTGCTCTCGCGGACTATGCGCGCGTATTTTTTTGAAGGTTTGCGGAGGCTTTTTCGCTGGCTCGCGGGGAAGAGCCACTCGGGATAGTTCGTCTCCCAGGCTTCTTGCGCCGAGAACACGATTGTCACCGTGGGGAGTTTCGCGGCTTTTTCAACCTTCATTCCCGAGGCTTTTTCCTTCGCGTCTTTGGCGTCCTGCGCAAACGCTGGAACCGTGGCAAGAGGGGCGACGATCCCGAGAGTGGCGACCGCCAAATATTTCAGAATTTTGCTCATTTTTTTGCTCATTTTCGGGTTCTCGGGTTTATTGTTGCGCAGTCGCAGTGGCGGTGTCCTGCTCCGGCGTGTAAGGCCGGCGTAGTGCTCGGCTTCGTGCTTCCTTTATGACGTCCGCAACTGCCGGAGCATCGACGAATTTCTTCGTGTGCGTCAACTCGTAGTAAATCTTGCCTGCCTCGCCCGGCTGGCTGAGTTTTTCTTCGAGCAAAACGCCTGCGCGCAACATCGCCCGCGCCGAATACTCGGGATATTTCTTCCACGTGAGATAGCACATGCGGTAGTTGCTGAGAGCTTCGTTCGGTTTGTTGCGGGCTTCTTCGAGCTGACCTTTGTAGTAGAGCGCGGCGGCGGAGGGAATGCCCTTCCATTCTTTCACGCCCGCGACGAGATTCAGCTCTTTGCGAGCCTCCTCGAAGCGGTCATCGACTTCGACCTGCTTCGCGTCCTGCGGCGACATGGCAATGAGCGCTCGCGCGCGGCCTATGCGGATTTCCGGCTCATGGTTGTAGGCGACTTCGTTTTTGATGGCGTCGTCGAAAATTTCGTATGCCCTGCGGTAATTTTTCTTGTCGAGCTCGATGTTGCCGCAACCGAGGAAGCCGGTGTCGGCGGAACTCGAACTGCGGTAGTTGTCCATCAGGTACGTGTAGAACTCTTCCGCTTTTTTCAGGGATTCATCTGCCTTGGAAGCCGAGGTCAGGCGCTCCGATTTGCTGCGGTCGTAGAGGTAATCGCCCACGAGACCGAGGATTGTCGGGCTGAGTTCGTCGGCGTTGAACGAAGTGGCAATGCTGTTCAGGTTGCGGTTGTATTCCTCTTTGTTGCCGATGAGCCCGTAGATCATCGCACGAGCGTAGAGCCCGCGTGCGCGCCCGATGAGCGTGGTGTTCGCGGAGGTCTGATTCAGCTTCAGGAGCGTAAACAATTCCTCGGTCGCCTTTTTATCCGTGTAGGCGTTGGGATCTTCGGGCGGCGGAGTTTCGCCCTCGGCGAGCGGCTTCTTTTTCGTCCGCTTAATCTGCATTGCCAAGCGGCGCGAGAGATCGCCGATGAGCAACTCGACGTTATCCTGAGCGGGATCGTCAAAGTTTCTCAAAATTGCCTCCGCCAACTTTTTCTTGGATTCCGCCTTTGCCTTCGCGAGAGCTTCCTTCTTGACATTTTTGAAGGTCTCATCGTCCATGCCTTCCTGCGGCTTGATCTGGGTGGCGGTTTTTTCTGTGAGGTTGAGGATTTTGTTCAGATAATCAAGAGCCTCGGGCGCGTCGGGATTCCAGTTGTAAAGTTCCTGATAGATGTCGCGCAGCCTCTCGAACTCGCCGCGCTGCGGAAGAGTTTTGTCGAGTTCGGCGAGAACGAAGTCGAGCGATTCCTTGTTCTGCGTCGATGTTTTTGCGGCGAGAATGTATGCGCGGAGCATATCGTCTGTCGCGCGCTCTTTTTGGATTATTTGCTCGGGCGTGAGTTTCTTCGCGCGGCGACCGGAGCCGGTGTTGATGTCTTCGGCAACGCGTTTATATGCGTCGCCCATGAGCGTGTAAATTTCGGGGCGCTGTTTTTCGATTGCCTCGCCCATCACGGCTTGGTCTCCGGTCTCAAACGGAAGCTTTGCGCGGAGTTTCGGGATATTGTTTTCGTTGAGAACCTGATTGTCTTCGACATCGAAATAATCGGTTATCCACTTGCGGCAATCTGCAAAAACGCTGTTAAGGTTTTCTTCGTTGCGCTTGGGGTCTTTGTATCTCACGCCGAACTGCGTCACGGCTTTGCGATAGCGCGCATCGGGCAAGTTCAATCCCTTCGGGTGATTTTCGATGTATTTGTTGAGTGCATCGATGGCTTCGCGATATGAGCCGCTGTAAAAGTAGAGCAAGCCCTTGCGGTATTCCATGTCTTCGAGCACGTCGGCGAATCCCTTGTTGTTGGCGTAGTCTTTCAGGAATTTGTCGATGTGGTCGATGGTCTCCTTTGTCGCGGCAGAAATCTGGGGAACGTAGTCGGGCTTCCCCATGTTTTCCTTGACGTAGGTCTTTTCTGATTCCGTCAAAATACCCCACGGGCAACGGGCGAACCAGGACGCGACAATCCAGTAGTCGAGTTCGGCACGAGTGCCTTGGTCGAGTTTTTTGACGTTTTCCTTCGCCCATTCAAAATTCTTGATTGCCTCGGCGTAGTCGCCGTGGTCGGCAGAAATTTGCCCCATGAGCAACGCGACGCCGCCGGCCTCTTCCGTCTCCGGATATTTTTCGAGGAATGTTTTGCAAAGCTTTTGCGCATCGGCGTCTTTGCCGATTTCGCGCAAGCACAAAATGTAGTAGTAAGTCGCGGAGGCGATCTGCGAGAAATCCGAGTGGTTATCTACGACATCGGCGAACGCGACATACGCTTCCCAGTAGCGCTTCTGCATGAACAGGCACGCGCCGATTCGGAAAGAAATTGTCGCATCGTAGTCTTTGTTTTCCGCGAACTGCTTCTTGTAGTCCTCGAGCTCATCGATTTCGTCTTGAAATTTTTCGATCTTCTGGGACTGCGCCTCGTTCGGATCGTCGGAAACATTCTTTTTGTAATCTTCGAGAGCCGCCCGCGCGGTCTGCAATGCGGGCTCGAAGTATTCGACGAGTGCCGCCTGCCGCAAAACCTTTTGGTAGCGGGAAAGCGCCTCGCTGAAATATTCTTCCTTCAAATTGTCGTCGAACTCGTCGAGACCTTTTGTGAAATAGTTGTCGCCGAGGCTCAGCCCTTGGATGTTCGAGCGAATCACGCTCGCGGGGTCTTTCGCTCCGGAGCTGTCGATTTCGTTTTTCAGCGCCTCAGCCTCTTTCTGCTTACCAACCTTTAAGTAGAGTTGAATCAGCCGCTGCTTGGCTTCCACAACTTCCGGAGTGTTAGGCATGCCCGCAACAATGCGCTTCAAAATGTCTTCCGCCGTAGCATACGCCAATTTCGTCTTCTCCGCGTCGCCCGAAGCCTCGGCTTCTTTCTGCACGACATCGGCGAGAACGACCTCGGTCCGCATGCGGTCTGCCGCAGTCGCGCGAGCCAGTTTGCGCACCTGCTCCAATGTCGAGCGCGCCTCAGCCCATTTTTCCTGGCGCATGTAAACGTCTGCCAAAGAAATCATCGCGGAGCCGATTTTGTTGTCCTGCTCGTTGCCGGTGCCGTTCGGATACGTCTGCCTGAAATCGCGCAAAATCGCCTCGACCTCCGCCCAATCTTCTTTCTGATAGTATGCAGTCGCGATGAGGTAATCCAACGACGCCTTCTGCTCTAACGTGAGCTTTTGATAGCGCGTGCTCGACTTTATCTCGTTGAAAGTCTTGATGGCGTCATCGACCTTTTGCTCTTGCAATTCCTTCAAGCCCTTCTCGACTAACGCTGCTGCCGATAAGTTTTTCTGTTGCTGCGCGAGCGCCTGAGGCGACACAGTGACCACCGCCATAGCGACAACAACAGCGGCAATTGCAGACCATGCGAACGAGAAGGTGCGAGATTTCCGAAACATACGGGTGAGAAAATGGACGGGGGATGGCGCCGGGTTTTAGCGCGGTGGGATTTTTGAAAATGAATACGAAAACTTCGGGCTCTGCAACTTTTTTTCTGCGATTTGCGTTTAAAGCGCAACTTTTGGAGGCGACGACAACAGCTGCGCCGGAGTGCCGTCAAAAACTAAATCTAACGCCGAGTTCAACCGAGTGCGACGCGACCTCGATCTCGCTCCAACCCGCAGCCGAAGAGAAAATCGACGGCGAGGCGTAGAAAAACCTGTAGCCCAAAAACACGCTCACGTTTCTGTTCAGCAAAACTTCCACATACGGGCGGACGCTCAAAACCGTCGTCATCGTGCCGCCGACATCGCTTCCGCCACCGTGAAAATCCATGTCGCGCCGCGAGCCGCCCACGAGCCCGTAGCCGAGCAGGCAGCCGCACGACAAATATTTCGAGAAGTCGTATGAGCAGCCTGCCGTTATGATGAGATTCAGCGACTGGACATCCGTGTCAACGCCATGCTTGTCCGATGACGCGCAAAACCCGAAGAGCTCGCCACCAATCAGGAAGCGGAAATTCGGCGCGTCTGATGGCGAAATGTGCACGAGCCCCGTCAAACTCGCGCTCCAGCCGTCGCCACCGTTTGTCGAGCCGTGCATCCCAAAGAGATACGCGCCCGAGAACGAGAACGAAAATGTGTCGTCGCGCGGACCGTTGTAAAAGAGATCGCTCGCCTCGGCTTCGCGCTTTTCGCGTTCGCGCGCCAAGACTTTGTTCACGTCGTAGCGCTCACCGGAATCGGGCTCTGCCGCATTTGCGACAACGGCGCTACCGCCGGAGACTGTGGCGACAACAATCGCGACCAAGGGCGCGAGGGCGGGAAAGTTTTTTTTGCGGGGCATTTTTCAAATGGAGTATTTTTCAATGACGTCCGGCGGAATGGGCGTTGCGCGCCGAGACGCGAGGTCGATGAGCGCGTATGAGGCAGTTCCATCGGCGACGAGTTTTCCGTCGGTTTTGCGTGAGATGGAGAATAAGAGTTGGATCGTCGCTTTTGCAAACCCCGTAACGCCGGTCTCCACGAGAAAGCGTTCCCCGAGCCCGAGGGCGCGCCGGTAGTTTATCGCGAACGAGATCTGATACCAGCCGAGGCCGCGCGCCGCAAAATCCTGCATCGACATGCCGTAGCAGCGTTCCATCTGGTCGAAGCGCGCTGCGAGAACGTAGTCCATGTAGCGCGAACTGTGGACGTGGCGATAGAGGTCGATGTCGTCGGGGCGCACCTGCATTTCCGTCACGAAGCGTGAATATTTGTTCTCGCTCATTTGTCCAAAGTTTCTTCTTCGTTAAAGCGTTTTGCCTGCGGGTGATTGCGCCCGAGTTGCGGCAATAGGCTGAAAAACAGATATAGAATCACGCCGACAACAATAGCGCAATCCGCGACATTGAATGCCGGCCAGCGATAGTTCACGAGCGGGACGTGGACGTCCAAAAAATCTATCACGCAACCGCGGGCGAGCCGATCGACGAGATTGCCAACAATGCCGCCCGCGAGGACGCCGAGCGAGATTTGGAACGGCCGCCGCTCCAACTCCAAATTTTTGCGAAAGAAAAAAATCGCCGCGAGCGCGATGAGCGCGAAAATGCTGAGCCCGATTTGCCAGCCGGCGAGCAAGCTGAATGCCGCGCCCGGATTGTCTATGCAGACGATGTAGAAAAAGCCCGGGATTATCGCAACGGGATCGTGCCCCGGCACATAGCCAATTTCGCCCGGCAGAAAATACGTCGGTGGCGCGTCAGCCTCCCAGCCAAACGCCGCGACAACAATGAGCTTCGTCAATTGATCCAAGACGAACACCGCAGCCACGAGCGTCCAAAACGTCTTGTACTTGCGGAAATGCGGAAATTTGGAACAAAACGAAATCATTGTCTCCAGCGATGGCGCCGCCGCGCGTCCCCGCCGAAACTTCCTCCCGCAGGGACGCAACCGGCGCGAGTTTTACGGTTCGTCGTTCTCTTCGGGGAGCGAAATCGGGGAATCGTTCTCGATGTCGATGACGTCGGAGAGGTCGCCTGTCGCATTCGCGCGGCGGCGGCGAGCTTCAAGCCCGCGCTGTTTTTCCGCCTCGATTTTCCCTTGCAGGGAATAGCGCGTGAAGGGGACCTTGTTTAGGCGCTCTGCGGGAATCGGTTTTCCGGTGATCTCGCAAATGCCGTAAGTGCCTTTTTTCATGCGCTCGATCGCGATGTTGATCTCGGAAAGTTCTTCCTGTTCGGCGGAAAGGCGGCTGATTGCGAAATCGCGGTCAAACGCTTCGTTGTCGATGTCGGCAGTGTGCTGGCTGTATGCGGAAACGTCGCCGGTTTCCTCTTTGCCCTCTTTGCGGAACGCCTTTTGCGAGTGGTCGTTTATGCGCGCCAAGAGGCCGTTTTTGCGCTCAATGAGCTTGCGATAATATTTGCGCCACTTCTCCGGAATCTGGCTTTCTTCCTGCGATGCGCTGTCTTTCGCAAACGGGTCGAAGCCGAAAAGGTCGCTGACGGAAACGGGGCCCACGGGCGCTTTCTTCTGGCGCGTCGGCAACTCCGTCAAAATCACTTTGCGCTTCTCGGCAGATTTCGCGCTGTCGGCGGTTGCGGGCGCAGACCTCGGGTCGAAAATGTTCATGTTCGTCACGCCGCGACGGAAAAGGAGTTGCTCCAATTCCTCCGGCGAATACGCACGCGCGGAGCGGGCGGAGCCTCGATCCGGCTTTGTGACCTCGACATCGCGCGGAACAAAAATCGCCTGCGCGCGCTCGTCTTCCTTTGATTTCTTGGGCTTGCGGCCACGCTTTGAAACGATCAGCGCGCCTTTGTTGCGGGGCGCCGGAGATTCGGGCTCGGTGGTGGCGGGCGTCTTCTCCGCCTTGATGGTGGCGGGTTTTGCCGCCTTGGTGGTGGCAACAGTGCCCTTCTTCGCCGCTTTGTCACCACCGTTGTGAGACGCTTTTTTCGCGGGCGCGGATTTCTTCTCCGGCTTGGTGGTGGCGGGTTTCACCACCTTTGTTGCCGCAGATTTTTTTGCCTTGGTGGTGGCAACAATCTTCGGAGTTTTTTTCTTGGAAGTTGGTTTCTTCTCGGGCTTGGCCTGAGTTTTTTTCATTGTGGTAGTGTTTTTCTTGGCAGGAACAGGCTTGGTGGCTGCCGGCTTTGCCGATTTTTTCTTGGTTGTAGTTGTCTTTGTTGTGGCAGATTTTTTCGCCTTGGTGGCGGCAACAATCTTCGCGACTTTCTTGGCAGGAACGGGCTTGGTGGCGGGCTTCTTCGCCTTGGTGGCGGCAACTGCCTTGGCGGTGGCGGATTTCTTCGCCGGCGCTTTCGCCACAACCTTCGCAACCTTCTTCGCCGCCTGCTTGGTGGCGGGCTTTGTTGCCGCATGTTTCTTTGCCTTGGTGGTGGCAGCCGGCTTGGTGGCGGCAGGCTTTTTCGCCTTAGTGGTGGCGACAACCTTCGCGGCTTTCTTGGCGGGAACCGGCTTGGTGGCGAGCTTCTTCGCCTTGGTGGTGGCAACTTTTTTCGCGACAGCAGGCTTTTTCTTCGCGACAGGGGATTTTTTTGTTTTTTGCTTTGAGGTAGTCATTTTGCTTGAAATGTATTTTCCGTTAAACCGGAGGGTGAAAAATTCCGCGGAAGCATGCTAATTTTTTTCCGTCTGTCAACGGATTATTAACGTACCCCCACCATAAAAATCTCCCACGAGCCCGCCGCGCAATTTTCACGTGGCGTTCTCGCGCCAAAAAGCATATCTTTTTTCGTTTACGGTTTTTTCAAGAAAATGACGCAAGACATTCCGAAAAATTACGAGTCCTCGCAGGTCGAATCACGCTGGTATGAGCGCTGGGCAAACAATGGCTGCTTCACCGCAGACCCGGCGCGCGTCAGCGAAGCTCATCCTGCGTACTCAATCGTGATACCGCCACCAAACGTGACCGGAGTCTTGCACATGGGCCACGTGCTCAACAACACGATTCAGGACATTCTCGCCCGCCGCGCCCGCTTGGAGGGCAAAGAGGTTTTGTGGCTTCCGGGCACAGACCACGCCGGCATTGCCACGCAGGTGATGGTCGAAAAACATCTCAGAAAAACCGAGGGCAAAACCCGCCACGACATTGGCCGCGAAGAATTTTTGAAGCGCGTCTGGGCGTGGAAAAAAGAAAAAGGCGGAATCATCATCAACCAGCTGAAAAAGCTCGGTTGCTCGTGCGACTGGTCGCGCGAACGCTTCACGATGGACGAGCGTTATTCGGCGTGCATTCAGAAAATTTTTGTCGATCTCTACAAAAAAGGCCTCATATATCGCGGGCGGCGCATGGTGAATTGGTGCCCTGCCTCGCTCACGGCGCTTTCCGACGAAGAAGTCCTGATGGAGCCGCACAAGGGATTTCTCTACTATTTCAAGGTCGAAATCGCGGAAGAGCCCGGCACATTTCTCACAATCGCGACAACGCGCCCCGAGACGATCCCCGGCGATTCCGCCGTCGCCGTCAACCCGAAAGACGAGCGCTACGCGAAATACATCGGCAAGCACGTAATTCGCCCGCTGCCGAAGGAAAATCAGGAGCCTATGCCGATTGTCGGTGACGAATCCGTCGAGTTTGAGTTTGGCACGGGAGTGCTCAAAGTCACGCCGGCGCACGACAAAACGGACTTTGAAATCGGGCGCCGCCACGGGCTGAAAGTCATCGACATAATGAATCCCGACGGCACGATGAACGCGCTCGCAGGCGCGGATTTGGCGGGTTTGGATCGCTTTGTTGCGAGAGAAAAATCCGTCGATCTCCTGCGGGAACTCGGCTTGCTCGTGAAGGAAGAGCCCTACGAGAACAAGGTCGGAATAAGCGAGCGAGCGAAAGTCCCCGTCGAGCCGCGGCTTTCCGAGCAATGGTTTTTGAAATACCCGAGCGTTGCCGCCGCGCGGGAATGCGTCGCCACGGGCGCGATGAAATTTCACCCCGCGCGCTGGAGCAAGGTGTATGAGCACTGGATGAGCAACTTGCAGGATTGGTGCATCTCGCGGCAACTGTGGTGGGGTCACCGCATCCCCGTTTGGTATTCCAAAAGCGACCCGGCAAAAATCCACTGCGACACTGTGCCGCCCGCCGACATCGAGAATTGGACGCAAGATCCCGACGTCCTTGACACCTGGTTTTCATCATGGTTGTGGGCGTTCGCAACAATGGGCTGGGACTTGGACACGCCCGAGAGCGAAATGCCCGAGCTCCTGAAAAAATTCTACCCGACGAGCGACCTCGTGACCGCGCCGGACATTATTTTCTTCTGGGTCGCGAGAATGATAATGGCGGGCTTTGAATGGCGCCGCGAACTGCCGTTCCGCAACGTGTATTTCACGGGAATTGTCCGCGACAAACTCGGGCGAAAAATGTCGAAAACGCTCGGAAATTCGCCCGACCCGCTCGACCTGATTTCGCGCTACGGCGCGGATGCGTTGCGCTTCGGGACAATGCGCTCTGCCCCGCTCGGGCAAGATGTTTTGTTCGACGAAAAGAATGTCGAGCTCGGCAGAAATTTCTGCAACAAACTCTGGAACGCCGCACGATTCCGCCAAATGAACGGCGCCACCACTGTCGCGGACAATTCCTCGCTCGCGGCGATTGTGGCGAGAATCGAGCCCGCGCTCTGCGACGCCGACGACCATGCGATTATCGACGCCTTGCTCCGCCTCATTCGCAGTTGCTCCGACGCCCTCGCGAACTACGAATTTAACGCATACACGCAGACGCTCTACGCGTTTTTCTGGAACGACTTCTGCGATTGGTATGTCGAGGTAGCGAAAACGCGCCTCGCAGACGAAAAGCTTCGCGGCAACGTTCTCGCGATTCAGGATTTGTGCCTGCGACAATTCCTGCTCTGCCTCGAGCCCCTCGCGCCGTTTATCACCGAGGAACTCAGCCACCTGCTCGGCTACGTCGCCGAGGGCGAATTTTTGCAGTCGCAAACGCTTTCAACCGCTGACGCTCTCGCGAAGACACTCGCGGCGCGCGGGCTGAAAATCGACGACAAAGCCGTCGCCGAAATCGCGCAAATCCGCGAGTTTGTCACGCAAGCCCGCGCCCTGAAATCCCACAACAATGCGGGCACGAAAAAGGATTGTCTGTTCCGACTCGCGCTCAAAGACGCTGCGGCGGGCGAGCTACTCAAACGCAACGCGGCGAAGATTCGCACGCTCGCGGGCGCGCGGGAAATCGAGATTGTGGCGGCGGGCGACAACAATGCCGGAGCCTCGGCGGTGACGCCGCTCGGCACGCTTTCGCTCGACATCACGGGCTTGGCAGATGTTGTGGCGGAGCGCAAGCGGCTGACCCGCGAGCTCGAAAAACTCGACAAGGCTGTCGCGGCGGGCACGGCGAAGGTCAACAATCCCGCGTTCGCCTCAAAGGCGCCGGCACACATTCTCGAAGGCGCGAAAAAGCAGCTCGCGGAAACGCAGGCGAAGCGCGACGAAATTGCGAAGCTTCTCGCCGCTCTTCCCGCAGAATAAACGGCAACAAACAATTTTTGCATTCCCTTTCAAAATCATGTCAGCAGAACTCAAAAACACGTTGAACCTTCCGATCACGGATTTCCCAATGCGCGCAAATCTCGCGGTGCGGGAGCCGAATCGCATAGAGTTTTGGGAGAAAACCGACCTCTACACGCGGCTTCAAAAGAAGAACGCGGCGACGGGAAAAACCTTCGTGTTGCACGACGGACCGCCGTTCACAAATGGCGACGTCCACATCGGGACCGCGCTCAACAAACTGCTCAAAGACATAATCATGCGCTATAAAACCATGCGCGGATTTCGCACGCCGTATGTCCCGGGCTGGGATTGCCACGGCTTGCCGATCGAGCACAAGGTCATGAAGGAACTGCACGCGAAGGCGAAGACATTGTCTCCGCTCGAAGTCCGCAAGGCGTGCGCGGAATTTTCCGAAACTTTCATCGAAAAACAGCGCAAACAATTTCGCCGGCTCGGCATTCTCGCCGATTGGCAATCTGAATACAAAACGAAGAATCCCGCATACGAAGCCGACATCGTGCGCACATTCGCGAATATGGTCGAGCGCGGGCTCATCTACCGAAGCAAAAAGCCGGTTTACTGGTCAATCCCCTGCAAAACGGCTCTCGCAGAAGCGGAAATCGAGTACAAAAACCACATCTCGACGAGTATTTGGGTCGCGTTCGCGCAGGTTGACGCACCGGAAAGAAATTTTGTCATTTGGACGACGACGCCGTGGACAATTCCCGCGAACATGGCTGTCGCCGTGCACCCCGAGTTGGAATACGTGGAAATTTCGCACGGCGGAAAAATCTACATTGTCGCAGACGCTCTCGCGGAAAAATTTATCGCAGACTGCGCTCTCGCCGGCGCAACAATCGGGGAAAAGCACATGGGCAAAACGCTCGAGGGAATTAAAACGCGCCACCCGATTTGCGACCGCGTCTCGCCTATTGTTTGCGCAGATTACATCACGACAGACGCCGGCACGGGCTGCGTCCACACCGCCGGCGGCCACGGCATCGAGGACTACCAGACATGCCTGCGCTACGGAATCGAGATTTATTGCCCCGTCAACGACGACGGAGTTTACGACAACGACGGCCGCGTCCCTGCAGAGCTCGTCGGCGTCTCGGTCTTGGATGTGAACGGGAAATGCCCCGCGAACGAGGTAGTTTTGCAACTGCTCGAAAAGTCCGGAACGCTTCTCAAAACGTCGAAAATCGAGCACCAATATCCGCACTGCTGGCGCTCGAAGACGCCGGTGATTTTCCGCGCCATGGACCAGTGGTTCGTCGCGCTCGACAAAGGCGGAATGCGAGCCGCCGCGCTCGAGCAAATCGGCGAAGTGTCGTGGGTGCCGGCGTCGGGCGAAAACCGCATTCGCGCCGCCGTCGAAGGCAGACCCGATTGGTGCATTTCGCGGCAACGCTCGTGGGGCGTGCCGATTCCCGTTTTCTACGACAATGACACGCGCGAGCCGTTTCTCGACGCGAAAGTCGTTCGCGGCATCGCGGACAAAATCGCGACGGCGGGCACGAATCTGTGGTTTGAAAAAACGCCCGCCGAGTTGCTCGCGGGCATCGAAGTTCCCGCCAACTGGCCCGCGCCGGAAAAGCTCGTCAAGGGCACAGACACTCTCGACGTCTGGATCGATTCGGGCTCGTCGAGCGCAGCAGTTTTGAAGCGCAACCCCGAGTTGACTTTCCCAGCAGATCTCTACCTCGAAGGTTCCGACCAACACCGCGGCTGGTTCCAGTCTTCGCTGTGGACGAGCGTCGTCAATTTCGGTTGCGCGCCATACAAAAAAGTGCTCACGCACGGCTTTGTCGTGAACGAGGGCACGCGGCAGAAAATCTCGAAGTCCGACGGCAAACCGCAAACCGCCGACGGCTATGTCTCGAGATACGGCGCGGACGTCGTGCGGCTTTGGATCGCGTCTGAAAATTATCAGAACGATATTCCGCTCTCCGACAGCATTCTCGACGCGACGGCGACGCAGTATCGCAACATTCGCAACACGATTCGCTATCAGCTTTCCAACCTCTACGACTTCGACCCCGCAACAAACGCCGTGCCGTTCGCGGAGTTGACGCTCATCGACAAATGGGCTCTCGGGAAGTTCCGCACCCTGCTCGCCGAAGTAACGAAAAACTACGAGAACTACGAATTTCACAAGGCATATGCCGCGATTGACGCGTTCACGGTCGAGACGCTTTCCGCGACATACCACAACATACTGAAAGATCGCCTCTACACGCTCGCGCCAAATTCGCACGAGCGCCGTTCGTCGCAGACCGCGATTTACACGATATTTGTCGCATATCTAAAAATGCTCGCGCCAATGCTCCCGTTCACAACAGACGAGGCGTGGGGATTTTTCACCGCGAAAAACGAGTACACGGAAAACTCGATCCTGTTGCAGGATTGGCCCGCGCTTCCGGAAGAGCTTTCGTTTTCGCAGGAGGTGGCGGAGTTTGACGCGCTTTTGAAGACGCTCGACGCCGTAAATTTAAAGCTTGACGCGTTGCGCTCGGCGAAGGTCATCGGGCAATCGCTCGACGCGCTCGTCACGATTTCGGGCGATCCCGCAGACCCCGCGTTCGCATTGTTGCAGAAGCATTTCGCCGAGTTGCCGGAGACGTTCATCGTGTCCGACGTCAAGTTGGTTGCTGCGCCGGCGGGCACGCCACTCTCTGTCGAGGCGGTCAAGGCAGAATCGCTCGGCTACGTGCGTTGCCCGCGTTCGTGGCGGTGGGTGCCGGAGCTCGTCGAGGCGGGGAAATTCGGCAAGGTCTCGCCACGATGCCGCGAGGCTCTCAAAGCGAAGTACGAGCTCTGAGCGCCATTGTTACCGCCACCACAATGGCGGTTTGTGGTGGCAACAGAGGCGCAACAGTGGCCACCACAAAGCGACATGGCGACTTATTTTCGATACGGGGAAAAGGAAATCGCCTACCTGAAACGCGCGGACGCGAGATTGTCTTACGCCATCGACAAGATTGGCAAAGTGAGGCGGCAAGTCATTCCCGACCTCTTTGCCGCGCTCGTCCACTCGATTGTCGGGCAACAAATCACCACCAAGGCGCACGAGACAATTTGGAAGAGAATGCAAGCGGGGATTGCGGCGATAACGCCGGCAACAATGAGCGCGCTCGCGCCGGAAGAGTTGCAAGGCTTCGGGATTTCGCTCAGGAAGGCGGGATACATCAGGGGCATCGCGCAAAAGGTAATCTCCGGTGAGTTCGACATCGCCGCACTAAATTCCATGAGCGATGACGAAGTCTGCGCGCAACTTTCAACATTAAAGGGGATTGGAGTTTGGAGCGCGGAAATGCTCATGATTTTTTCCATGCAACGCCCAAACGTTTTGAGCTTTGGCGACCTCGGGATCCTGCGTGGATTGCGAATGCTCTACCACCGTGGAAAAATTGACCACCAAGCGTTTGAAAAATATCGCAGGCGCTTTTCTCCTTATTGCAGTGTTGCAAGCCTCTATTTGTGGTCTGTGGCAGGGGGCGCAATCCCGGAATTAAAAGACCCCACCACCAACCCAAATTCTCACCACCAACCCGCCACCACTAACCCACCACCACTAACCTAATCTCACCACCAACCCTATTCCACCACCAACCCTATTTCACCACTGACCCAAAGCCCCACCACCAACCCCTATGAGAAACGGGCATAAAAGCATAATTCAAATCCGGCGCTACCACTCACCCTGCGGGGATTTGATTCTCGGATCCCACGACAACAAACTCTGCCTGTGCGACTGGGCAACGAGGAAAAACCGCAACAAACTCGACAAGCGCCTGCAACAAACCCTGCAAGCGGAATATGTCGCAAGAGAATCCGACGTCATTGTTGTGGCGAGCAGGCAGTTGGACGAATATTTCACAACAAAGCGGACAAGTTTCGACATCCCGCTACTCTTTGCCGGCAGCGATTTTCAGAAAGTGGTGTGGTCGCAACTAACCCAAATTCCCTACGGCGAAACCCTTTCCTACGGCGAACTCGCAACGGTTGTGGGGCGCCCGAAATCTGTACGCGCAGTCGCGAACGCGGTCGGCGCAAATGCGATTTCAATCTTTGTCCCCTGCCACAGAGTGCTTGGTGGTGGCAACAAACTCACCGGCTACGCGGGCGGGCTCGCCACCAAGAGCGCACTATTAAACTTGGAGCGCCACAAAAAATAAATTGAGTGGCAACAAACCCGAGATTGTGGTGGGGATTGTCGCCACCCAATTGGTGGGAATCGGCGGATAAATTTATTTCACCATCGTGCCGTCGGTGCGGACTTTCTGGCGGAAGCGTTCGAGGAGTTTCGCCGTGAGCGGACCGCACTTGCCCGAGCCGATTTTGCGACCATCGAGCGCGACAACGGGGACCACTTCCGCCGCCGATCCCGTGAGAAATGCCTCGTCGGCGTTCCAAAGGTCGTAGCGCGTCATTGTCGTTTCCAAAACCGGAATCCCGAGTTCGTGGGCGCACTCGATTGTCGCCGCGCGGGTGATTCCCAAGAGCAGGCTCGACGCCGACATTGGCGTGATGAGCTTTCCCTTGTGTATTACGAAAATGTTGTCGCCGGAGCACTCCGCGACGTGCCCTTGGTCGTTGAGCAAAAGACACTCATCGAAGCCGCAGTTCAGTGCCTCGATTTTCGCGAGAATGCTGTTCAAATAGTTCAGCGATTTCACCATCGGCGGGAGCGCCGCAACGCTCGTGCGCCGCGTCGGGACTGTGATGAGTTTCATTCCGTCTTCATAAACGGACGGCGGATAAAGCTTAATTTTGTCCGCGATAATTATGATCGAGGGATTGCCGCAATTGTTCGGGTTGAGACCGAGGTCGCCAACGCCGCGAGTAATCACCGTGCGAATGTAGCCGTTTTCAATCCCGTTTCGCCGGCACGCCTCGATGTGCGCGCGGGCGATTTCCTCGCGTTTCCAAGGCAACTCGAGGGCGATTGCCTTTGCCGAGTATTCGATTCGCTCGAGGTGGGCATCGAGTTTGAAAATGCAGTTGTCATAAACGCGAATTCCCTCGAACAGCCCGTCGCCATAAAGCAGGCCGTGGTCGAAAACGGAGATTTTCGCGTCCTCCTTGCGATAGAATTTTCCGTCGATGTAAACTTCCATAGTTGTCGCGAGTTTATTACTCGACCAACTTGGGAGTAAAGCGCAGATTTCGCCACGGTCGCGGCGGAAATCACATCAGCGTAATCGAGGTTTCGGGCAATCGCGCCCCCGTCGGTGTGCGCCGGAAAACGAATGACGACACGAATGACAAAACGCCAATTCGCCCGACAAACATCGCGAGAATCAGGACGCATTTTGCGGCTGGCATCAACTTTGGTGTTACGTCGCAGGAAAGCCCAACTGTTCCGCATGCCGATACCGATTCAAAAATCAGCGGCATGCCTGGGAGTTCGGGATGCAACGCGCAGAGAACGACTGCGACTGCGGTAAAAAACGCCGCACCAAGCAAGACAATTGCAAGGGCCTGATTTGCGATATCGCTGTTGAGCCGCCGCCCGAAAATCTCCAAGTCGCGGCGCCCCGAAATGTATTGCCTGAGCGCCAAGAAGGCGACGGCGAGCGTCGTAACTTTTATCCCACCCGCCGTGGAAAAAGGCGCCCCGCCGATGAACATCAAAAACGTCAGTACCAAGCGCGTGCCCGAGGGAAGAAACGACGTATCGCCGATGTCAAAGCCCGACGTTCTCGCGCCCATGGCAAAGAAGAGCGCACGCAAAAAGCCGCCTTCCCGCGTGTTTAGCCCCGAGAAATAAAGCGAGAGAAATCCGCCGACGATCAGGATGCCCGTCGTCCACAAAACGAGTTTTGAATGCACGGAAAGCCGCATGGGGACGGCGTCGTATCCCCGCACAAATTTCCGGCGCAGCGAGTAGAGCGCGACAAACCAGAAATTTTTTACCACCGGAAAACCGATGCCCCCGATGAGCGACAAAAACAGCACTGCAGAGACCACGCCGCCCGCAGATGGCAACAGTCCGTCAGGAGACGTGGTGAAACCCGCATTACAAAACGCCATAACGGAGTGGAAAATGGAGAAAAAGACGGGGTCGGAAATATCCGCCGCAGTACTCGCGTAGGCAAAGTAAATCCACAGCGCCCCGACAACCTCCGAAACCGCCGTGAAGCCGATGATGAGCCCGAGCGCGACGCCGATTTGCGAAATATTGTTCTCGCGGAAGAGGTCTTGGAACGCGAAACGATTCCGAATCGAGAGCCCGCCGGCGAAGAAATACGCGAAAAAATATGTTATTGACATGACGCCCAAGCCGCCGAGTTGCGCGAGTATCAAAAGTATTATTTGCCCAAAATCAGTCAGCGTCTCGGACAACGAAGCCACGGGCGCGAGCCCCGTCACGCAGACCGCGCTCGTCGCAAAAAACAAGGCATCGACGAAGCTGATTCCCTCAACTGTCGCGCGCGGCGTGAGCAGCATTATCGTGCCACAGGCGATCAAAATCGCGAAGCTCAGGATAAAGACCATACCAGGCGACAACGATTTTTTTGCCGTGAACTCCGCGCGCACCCGCATGACCCGCATCGCGACAACGGCGATGACGAGAAAGTCCAAAACGCTCAGGAAATGCCGCGCGCTCTCGGGGTGGAACGCGGCCCCTGTGTAAAAATGGAAAAACACCGTTATCGGCACCGCGACGACGAGAATAGATTCAAACCAAAAATGTCTTACATATTTGAAGAACGAATCTACGACATGGACGAAGCGGAGCACTTCGAGAAACGCGAAGAGCGCGATTGTTGCAAACGTCAGCACGTGAAACGCAGTGCTGCCGAGGGAATCGATCCCCCAACCGTTCATCGCGACGATTTGAGCCGCCGCCAAGACAGCGCAGAAGCCGGCGGCAACTCTGAGCCAAAAGCGCAAGCGCTTTTGCTCGGCATCGCCTAATTCTCCCGAAAATAATCGAATCATCGGAACCTCTCTGCTTTATCTTCCGCCAAAAGTCTATGGAGGCGCATTGAAAAGACAAACAGCTTTTGCCGCGGCAACAATCGCGCGAGCGGGAATTTTTCTCCCTTTCCGATTAATCAAAAAACAAAAGCGGAGCGCACTTCCGACGAGGGAGCCGCTCCGCCCAAAAGCCAATAAGCCGAATTAACGACCGCGACGGCGCGAGAACTTATTCTGGAATTTCTCGACGCGACCTGCGGTATCGACGAAGCGTTTCTCGCCGGTGTAGGCAGGGTGAGAATCGGCGGTGACATCGCGCTGGATGACGAAATATTCCTCGCCGTCGATTGTGATTTTCTCTCTCGAAGAAAGTGTGGATTTGGTCAAAAACTGGCGACCGGAGGAAACGTCGCGGAAGCACACATTGTTGACGACAGGATGGATATCTTTTTTCACGGTAGTTTTTCCTGAAAATTTGTTAATTGCAGCTCGCGCCAAATTTTAGCCCTGACGCGCTTTGTAGCGCGGGTGGGTTTTGTTGATGACATAAACGCGTCCCTTGCGACGAACAACCTGGCAGTTCGGGTGGCGCGACTTCAAATTTTTGAGCGAAGATGATACTTTCATGACTGTCGGAAAAAATGTTGAATGGCTATCAAATTATTATTGCTGCCCGCTGTCAACGTTCTTTTCCCGAACGCTGTTGCCACCAGCCTCGGAATCGCCGGAAAATCCGCGCGACGATGATATGAATTTGTTAATTTTCGGCGCAACAACGGCAGAAAGAAGCGCAAAAAATGCCGCGCAGAGAAACGCACCCCGCAACCCCACGCTCGGAGCCTCCGCAGGGTCTGACGCAAAAAGATTTCCAAGAAATTCCGCCGTGTGGCCGATGACGGGCGGGCCGAACAAAAATCCGAGAAAGCCTATCGTCGAGACCGACGCAATTGCCACGCCGACCGGAATGTTTTCGGCGCGCGACGACAGACTGTAGCAAACCGGCACGATCGACGAAATCCCGAAGCCCACGAGCATGAAGCCGCCGGCGGCTGTTGCGGTCTGCGGAAGCGCCACCGACAACAACAATCCGCACGCCGACATCGTCGCGCAAACCTGAATCACGCGCACCTGCCCGAAGCGCATGACGAAGCGATCCGCGACAAAGCGCCCCGCCGCCATTGCCCCGAGCGCGACAGTGTAGCCGAGCCGCACGAGGCTTTCGTCGGGACGGACAACCTGCTGGAAATACACGCCACTCCAATCGAACATCACGCCCTCGCAGCCCATGTTCACAAAGCAAATCACGCCGAGCAAAAGGATGAACGGGTCGGAAAGCGCAAATCGCCGCCGGCGGGGCGCATTTTTCCCCGCGCTGTTTTCGCGCAATTCGCGCACGGTTTCCTGCTTTGACGCATCCGAGGGAATCGCGAAACGGATCAGAAACGCCATCAAAATTGCGCACGCCGCATAGACGCCGGCGAAATGCGCCACGGGGGAAATCCCTGCGGAAACCAACGTCGTGCTTATCAGCCCCGACGCGAACCCCGCCAAACTCCACACGCCGTGGAAGCCCGCCATGATGCTCCGCCCGTAAATCCGCTCCACGCCGACGCCCTGCGTGTTTATCGCGATGTTGTGCAAATTGCCACAGACGCCAAAAAACACCAGCGAGGCAAAAAACACGGCGCGCGAACCCGTGCCCGCCGCGAGTGCGATGAGCGTCAGCGCCAAACCATAGACCGCAACAGCAATTCCCGTGCACGCCCTGCTCCCGATTTTCGCCGTGAGCCAGCCCGAGAACGGCATAGCCAAAAGTTGCCCGAGCGGAATCGCGAACAGCACGCTCCCGAGATCCGCCTCGCTCATGCCCAACATCGCCTTGATGTCGGGAATCCGGCTTGCCCAACTCCCGAAGACAATGCCCTGCATGAAATAGAATATGCCCACGACAACGCGAAACCTGCGACGCCCCGCGCCGGAGATTTCCGCCAAATCCGTTCCCGTCAAAGCAAAATTTTTCGCCATGGCTCGCTCGTGAAAATCGGCGCGGCATTTTCCATTTTCCGGCAAAACAGTCAAGCCACACCGCACGACAACGACGCACAATTTGCCCCACAACAACAAACTTTGCCGCAACACAACCGCCGCCAACAAGCGCCAAAACAGATTGACTGCCACTGCGACAAAATTTGATAATAAACCACAGCATGAAAATATTGGTCAGCGGAGGTGCCGGATTCATCGGCTCAAACTTGTGTGAAACACTCTTGCGCCGTGGCGACGAAGTTGTGTGCATAGACAATTTCGCAACCGGCAAAATCGAAAATCTGCTCCCGCTCTTCGGTGAGTTCCCGAAGACGTTCAAACTCGTCGTCGGCGACATCCGCAATCTCGACGATTGCCGCAAGGCGATCGATGGTTGCGAAGCCGTTTTGCACGAGGCGGCTCTCGGCTCCGTGCCGCGCTCAATCAAAGATCCCGCCACGACAAACGAGGTCAACATCTCCGGTTTCATGAACATGCTCATCGCCGCCCGCGACGCAAAAGTTCGCCGCTTCGTCTATGCCGCAAGCAGCTCGACATACGGAGATTCCAAAACTCTTCCCAAAGTTGAAGATGTGATAGGTCGCCCGCTCTCGCCCTATGCCGTGACAAAATATGTCAACGAACTTTACGCCGATGTCTTTGCGCGGACATACGGAATGTCGTGCATCGGGCTCAGATATTTCAACGTTTTCGGTCGCCGCCAAGACCCGAACGGGGCATACGCGGCAGTTATTCCGCTGTTTGTGAAAAAACTGATGGCGCACGAATCCCCCACAATAAACGGAGACGGCGAGTACTCCCGCGACTTTACGTACATCGACAACGTCATTCAGATGAATATGCTCGCCTTGGAAACAACAGATCCTGCGGCAGAAAATCAAGTTTACAACACTGCGTTTGGCGAGCGCACAACGCTCAACCAACTCGTCGCCTGCCTCAAAGAATTTTTGAGCGAATTTGACCCCAAAATTGCAGAAGTTCCCGTGATCCACGGACCCACGCGAGTTGGCGATATTCCGCATTCTCTCGCCTGCATAGACAAGGCGAAGAAACTTCTCGGCTACGCACCCCGTTTTTCGATGAGAGACGGTCTGAAAGCCGCAGTAAAGTGGTATTGGGAAAATCTGTGAGCGCGCAGAATCTTTTCACAAACAACTATACGAAAAACATCAACAACTGACATTTTAAAAATATAAATAAGATGAAAACAAAGATTTGTGTAATCGGATTGGGATATGTCGGGCTACCGTTGGCACGACTTTTCTCGACAAAATACGAAACCGTTGGTTACGACATGAACCGCGCACGCGTCGAGGCTCTGAATGCGGGGCACGACGCAACGCTCGAAGTTTCTGACGAACTGTTGCAGGGTGCATTAGCGAACGGTTTCAAATGCACGGCGAACATGGACGACATTCGCGACTGCAACTTTTACGTTGTCGCAGTCCCCACACCGGTAGATGAAAACAACAATCCGGATTTGAAGCCATTGTGGGGCGCGAGCGAAACAGTCGGAAAGGTAATTTCCAAAGGAGATATCGTCGTTTATGAATCCACGGTCTATCCGGGCGTCACGGAAGATGAATGCATACCCGTGGTCGAAAAAACTTCCGGATTGAAGTTTAACGTCGATTTCTTCGCCGGATATTCCCCCGAAAGAATTAATCCGGGCGACAAACTCCACACCGTCGAGAAAATAAAAAAGGTGACGAGCGGCTCGACGCCCGAAGTCGCGCAAAAAGTCAACTCCGTCTATTCTTCGGTGATCGAGGCAGGCACGCACCTCGCGCCGTCGATAAAGGTCGCGGAAGCGGCAAAGGTCATCGAAAATTCACAACGCGATATCAACATTGCCTTCGTCAACGAACTCTCGAAAATTTTCACAAAACTCGGGATTGACACGGGCGACGTCTTGGAAGCCGCCGCCACTAAGTGGAACTTTCTGTCGTTCAAACCGGGTTTGGTCGGTGGTCACTGCATTGGCGTCGATCCATACTATCTCGCGCAATGCGCGCAACGCCACGGCTACAACCCTGAAATCATTCTCGCCGGTCGCAGAATGAACGACGGGATGGGCGAATATGTGGCAACGCAGGTGGTGAAATTGATGATCCAAAAATCAATTCAGGTCGTCGGCTCAAAAATTCTCATTTTAGGGTTCACTTTCAAAGAGAATTGCCCCGACGTCCGCAACACACGGGTCATCGACATCGTGCGAACACTTGCCGAATACAAACTCGATTTGACTATTTACGACCCTTGGGCAAGTCCGGCGACGGCGAAGCGCGAATACGGCGTCGAAACCATTTCCGAACTGCCAAAGGAACAATACGACGCGGTCATTCTCGCCGTGGCGCACAAAAAGTTTGAGACGCTCAACATCGCCGCGCTCCGCAAACCAAAATCCGTGCTATTCGACGTCAAATCGTTCCTCCCCAAAGATTCGGTTGACGGGCGCCTGTGAGCGCGCACGGCGAAAATTCCCTTGCGCGGTGTCGCGCGGCAATATTTTCTAAAAACATGAAAAAACTTATCTCGTTGTGCGGATTGCTCTGCGGACTGCTCTTTTCAGTTGCGCAAGAGGCCTCGGCGGAGACGACTCTCCCGCCGAAAGAAAAGTTCTATCTCGTGCTCCTCGCAGGTCAGTCAAACATGGCAGGACGCGGAATCATGACAGCGGAAGACAAAACGCCGTATGAGCGCGTGTTGGTGCTCGACAAAAGCGGAAAGTGGGTTCCGGCGCACGCTCCGCTACATTATGACATGCCGACTGCCGGAGTTGGTCCGGGCGACACGTTTGCAAAACTTTTGGCTAAGAGCGACCCGACAATCACCGTGGGCATTATCCCGACTGCATGCGGCGGCTCGAGCCTCGAAGTTTGGAAGCCCGGCGCATATTGGAAGCAGACGAAAAGCCACCCCTACGACGACGCTGTCGCGAGAACGCAAAAGGCGCTCGAGGTCGGCACTTTGAAAGTAATTTTGTGGCATCAAGGAGAATCGGATTGCACACCCCAAAACGCAAAAACTTACGAAAAAGACTTAGATACCCTGATTAAGGATTTCAGGAAAAAATTCCACGCAGAAAATGTCCCCGTTATCATAGGGCAACTTTCAAAATTCCCAGGAGAAAAGTGGAGCAAAGAAAAATCTGCCGTAGATAAGGCGCAACAGGATGTGGTTCGCAAAAATCGCCCCGCGGCATTCGTAAAATCCGACGGCTTGAAATCCAATCCCGACAAACTTCACTTCGATCGCGACAGCCAAATCAAGTTTGGCGAACGCTACTTCAAAGAATACCAAAAACTCGCGAAATAATTGAATTTGCGCCGAGCGCGCCCCGCGACAATCACATTTCGCGCAAATTTAAAAATTTTTCCACAACAAAGCCGCAACAATTGCGTTTGTGGAGACAACATTGCGGCATTGTGGCGGCAACAAAGCTCCGCAGCCCTTGCGTTATCAATTCCCTTTGTTGTGAAAAAATTAGAGCCACGCGGCGGCGAAATATGGTAAAAACGCGCGCATTAGTCGTGGAAAATTCTCCGCAGAGCATTCTCAAAAAAGTTTTCGGGTTCGACAGTTTTCGCAAGCCGCAGGGCGAAATTGTCAACTCGCTGATTTTGCAACGCGACGCTCTTGTGGTCATGCCGACCGGTGGCGGAAAATCGCTTTGTTATCAGCTTCCGTCGCTGCTTTTCCCGCACATCACGATTGTCGTCTCGCCACTGATTGCGCTGATGAAAGACCAGGTCGATGCGCTGCGGGCGCGCGGAATCCCCGCCGCGAGCCTGAACAGCACGCAGACTTTGCGGGAGCAAAACGAGGTTTTCGCGCAAATGGAATCCGGCGAGTTGAAGCTCGTTTACATCGCCCCCGAGCGCTTCCGCGCGCGACGCTTTCTCGAAACGATGTCGCAAATGGAAGTCTCGATGTTCGCGGTTGATGAGGCGCATTGTCTCTCGCAGTGGGGGCACGATTTTCGCCCTGATTACCTGCGGCTTGGTGACGCGATCTCGATTTTCCGCCACCGCCCGGTTGTCGCGGCTTTCACGGCGACTGCGACCGAGAACGTGCGCGACGACATCAAGAAGCACTTGAAAATGCGGGATCCGGCGGAGTTTGTCGCCGGTTTCGCGCGCCCAAATCTCGCATTCAACATCAGGCACATTTCGACGGGCACAAAGCGCGGCAACGAATCGAAAACGACGCTCCACGAGGCAAAACTCGCGCGTCTGCGGAAAATCATCGCCGCCCACCGCACGGGAATAATCTATTGCGCGACGCGGAAAAGCGTCGAGCGCGTCGCCGACGATCTCGCCACCGACGGCGTAAATCTCGTCATGTATCACGGCGGCATGAACGATGTCGAGCGCAACGCCGCGCAAGACAAATTCATGTCGAGAGCCGCCGATGTCGCAGTCGCAACAAACGCGTTCGGCATGGGAATCGACCGCGCAGACATCCGCTTTGTCGCACACTACGAAATGCCCGGCAGCATCGAGGACTACTATCAGGAATCCGGCCGCGCGGGTCGCGACGGCGCGCCGGCTGTCTGCGAAATGCTCTTCAATCTTTCCGACAAGCGGGTTCAGGAGTTTTTCATCGACGGCAACAATCCCGATCGCGAGACAGTCGTCGATGTTTACGAAACTCTGCGAAAGCTCGCCGACAACGGAAACGAACTCCGCATTTCGCTCGATGATCTCGCGGAGCAAACGAAAATTTACGCGGGCAGGAAAATAAATCCCATGGCGGTTTCCACGAGCGTCGGCTTGCTCGTCCGCTACCACATGATCGAGCGCTTCGACATGGCGGGAACACGCATTCGCGGCACGCGCCTCTTGCACCCCGACATGAGTTGCGCCGAAGCTGCAATCCCGTGGAACGATCTCGCCGAGAAAAAGCAACTCGACCACGACAAACTCGACAAACTCATCGGCCTCGCCACGACAAACGTGTGCCGGCAAGAGGCAATTTTGCGATATTTCGGCGACATCGAAGCCGCGAAACCGTGCGGGAAATGCGACGTCTGCGCCTCGCAGAGCGACACCGCGCGACGCGTCCCCGACGTGGAAGAACTCATCATTGTCAAGAAAATTCTCAGCGGCGTCGCGCGCATGTCCACCCGCCACGGAAACGAGTTCACTCCTCGCGTCGGTCGCCTGCGCATAGCGAAATGCCTTCTCGGAAGCCGCAGCGAGGCGACGATTCAATCCGGCTGCACAAACCTTTCGACCTACGGAATTTTGAAAGGCGAAAACAAAAGGTACGTCATCGCGCTCATGGACGAATTGCTCCGCGAGGGCTTGCTCTCGACAACAGAGGGCGAATATCCGCTCTGCGGGCTGACAAAATTCGGCGTCGCCGTGATGTTTGGGAAAGAAAATTTCACGCTGCGCTGGCCCTCTCGCGACGGAGAGCCGGCGCCCGAGGCGGACGACGAAATCCCGCCACCGTCCGCGAGCCACGACGACAGCGCCGGCAAAATCCCGCGCCACATCACGGTCCCCCGCGACAAAGACGTGCTTTCACGCCGCGAAAAGGAATTTCTCAAAAAAATTGATTCGCACATTGGCGAAAAAAAGAGAAAAAAATCCGGAAGTTCTTCTCGCGGTAAAAAGAACAAACTCCCACCATGGCTTCTCGCGAAAATTCGCAGACACACGTGACGCGCGATTGATTCTTTTCCCGCGCCCCGAAAAAACTGCCCCACCCCACCGGAAAAATCATGAAAAAAGAAATCTCGTTTGTCGCCGCGCTGGCGTCAATTTGCGCAGTCGCGCCGGCATTTTCGCAGGAAGTTGCCGCAACAGTCCCGAGCGACAACGCCGCCACCAACGCCATTGTCGCGGAAACCGGCGGCATAGTTGCGGAGGCAAAAATCTCCCGCGTCGTCGTGTTCCCGCGCGGTGCGAAAATCACGCGCACTGCGCGCGTCAAAGTCCACGCCGGCGCGCAGGAAATCATTGTTGCAGGCACGCCGCGAGGCTTGCCGTTGCGGGTGTCGTCGTTCTCGGCATCGTTGCGGCTCCCCGGCGCGCGCGTCGCCACCGTCTCGCCGATGGTGGATTTTTCCCCTGCCGCCACCGACTCCGTTGTCGCGGCAGCCTTTGAAAAATATCGGGAAAAGCAGCTCGTGGTGGAGCGCCTCGCCGCCACCAAGCTCGCGCTCGAAACCTACCGCGAACGCCTCATAGACGCGCCGAATCCCACCACCGAGGCGAAAAAAACTCCGCCTGCGTTTGATGCCGCCGCATTCTCGAAGGCACTGCGTTTTTGCGAGGAAGAAAACCGCAAAACGCTCGAAGAAATTTCCGTGCTCGACGACAAACTCGAGCTCGCGAGAATCGACCTCGATGTCGCCAAAAGCGAGTACGACAAACTCGAAAGTTCCGCGCGACAGGCAACGCAGACCGTGCGCGTGAAGATTGTTGCCGACAACGATGCCGAGGGCGAAATCGATTTGAGCTACGATTCCCCCAACGCTTCGTGGCGACCGAGCTACGACGTCGTCGTGGATCCCGAGAAAAAAACCGCCACAATCGTGGCGTATGGCGTCGTCAGCCAGCAAACCGGCGAGGATTGGAACAACGTTCTCGTGACGCTCTCAACGGCGTTTCCCGACGCGGATGCCGACTTGCCCGAGTTCAGAAAAATCCTCGTAACAGAGCGCTTCCCGCAGCGCGATGTCCCCATGCCCCTGCTCGCCACCGACAACAATGCCGCGCAACCAACTGCGAGAATGGCGACGCGCGCCATGGGCGCCACCAACCGCAAAGCCGCGAAAGTTGAGGTACCACCACAAAGCCGCACAATTCTCGGCAACGGTGGCGAAAGCGCGATCATTCTCGCCGACGGCACAACAATCGAGAACGCGAGCGACATCCGCTATCGCGCCGGCAACTACATTTTCAAGAGCAACGGCGAAGTCCGGCAAGTCAGTGGCGAAAATGTTCGCGCATTGTCGCAGGAATTTGTCGAAACCGGCAGGCTCGACATTGCAGTCTCGCGCCTGCTCGACCCGTCGCGCAACCTGCACGGTCTCGATTTCCGCTACGAACTCGCGCGCGCCGCGACAATTGAATCCACGGGGATGCCGCGCCGATATTTGTTGTCAAGCGAAACATTTGCCGGCGATTTCTTCTGCCGCGTGATTCCCGCGCAGACCGAGCGCGCGTATCAAATGCTCGCAGTGACAAACGGGAATTTCCGCCCGATTCTCGCCGGTCCCGCGAACATTTTCTACGGCGCGGATTTCATCGGCGACATGGACATTCCGTTCACGGAAAACAAAGGCGTCGTCGAAATTCCGCTCGGCATCGACCCGCGCATTTCCGTGGAGCGCCAAAAAATAAATTCCGTGGAAACTGTCGGCACATTCACGTCCTCGCGCCGCAACAGCGTCGCCGTTTCCGTGAAAATCCGCAACCGCACGCCGGAGCAAATCCGCGTTGTCTGCGACGACGCAATTCCCGTGAGCACGCAGGCTGAAATCGAGGTCTCGCCGCCGGATTTTTCGCCGTCTGCAAACTTGGATGAAAAAACGGGAATCGCGCAATGGGACGTCAAAATCGCGCCCAACGCGGAAATCGAGCTCTGCACCAAATACAAAATCGATTACCCCAAAGACTTCGCGATCGAGGAAACCGAGCATGCGCAAGCCGCGAAATAACCACGAAAAAGGAGATTTACAAAAATGAAAAAATTTATCCACGCCGCTGTTGTCGCAATTGCGTTGTCGCCGCTTCTCGCCGCCGGCGAAGAAATTTCGCACTCTGTCGCGAAGGCGGAAATTTTCACAGACCGCGCAGTTTTGACGCGCACGGGCACGGCGAATTTGAAAGAGGGTAGAAACGAAATCGTGTTCGCGGGCATTCGAGACAATGTAGATCTGCGCTCGATCCGCGTCGGCGACATCATGCCCGCCGACGTCGAAGTGCTCGGCGTCTCGTGGGAGCGCCACGTCTCGACAACCGTAGATAACGCGAAAATTGCCGAGTTAGAATCAAAGCTTTCCGAACTCGGGAAGCAGCTGTTTGTCGCGGAAAACGAGCTCGCGGCAACAGAGAAACTGCTGTCGCGCGCAGGCGATTTTTCAAAACTTTTTTCCGAATCCGTAAACGCGAAAGCCTTTGAAAACAGTGACGACAAACCCGCGCCGGACTGGGCAACAAACTCGGAGCAGCTCCGCGCTGAGTTGCAAAAACTCGCCACCACAAAGGCGGAACTCGACAGCCGCGTGAAAAAAATCAAGCGCGAAATCGAACCCGTCGCCACCGAGCTCAACAAGATTTACGGTGGTGGCAACGCAAGGCGCTCGCTGAGCCTCGTGCTCGCGATAAACGCAAAGCAAAGCGAGAGCGCTCCAGTCTCTGTGGCGTACACGACGCGCACGGTTTCCTGGGAACCAAGCTACGATTTAAGTCTCGGCAACGGTGGCGACAGCGATGCCGAATTTGCCTATCGCGGGACGATTCGCCAGAACACCGGCGAGGACTGGAAGGGCGTGGCGATAACGCTTTCGACGGCGCAACCACAAATCAGCGCGCGCCCGCCGCGAGCCACCACCATCTCGCTCTCGGGCAGAAAACTCGATAATCCCGACGAACGCGAAATCGTCGAAGTCGCAGCCGACAAGCCCGTGCCCGCCACTCTCTCACTCGCGCGAGCGGACGCGGGCGACAACGATGCCGAGACTGCCGGTCGCGACAATGCCGATTTTTCCGACGTTCGTGGTCGCGGCGCCACCGTCACGTTTGTGGTGGCGGGCACCCACGACGTCCCCACGGGTTCGCGCGAGCACCAAGTCGAAATCGCGCAGGAAAAGCTCGCGGTGCAGGAAACGCGCCTCGAGGCGGCGCCACGGTTGCGGGGCGATGTCTATTGGCGCGCGGAGCTGAAAAACGACGACGCGCGACCGATTGTCGCGGGCAAGTTGCGGGTCTGTCGCGACACCGGGTTTATCGGCATCGCGCAGCGGGAATACGTTCCGGCTGGGGCGACATTCGCGATTTTCGCGGGCGCGGAAAGCGGTTTGTCGGCGTCGTGCGAGACGCTCGCGCCGTTCAAGGAATCGGGCTCGGGCAAGTTTTTCTCGGCTTCGGAAACGACGGTTGAGGGCGACATCTACAAGATCGCGAATCTCACCACCAACCCGCGCAAAGTCCGCGTCCGCTCGCAAATCAAAGTTTCCGAGATCGACGACGTCAAAATTTCCATTCTCGACAAGCAGGAGAAACACATTCCCGCAACAACGCCGGGCTACGTTCTCGAAAAGGAAACAGGCATGGTTTATTGGGACATCGAAGTTCCTGCCACCGGCGAGAAAACCCTGATTCTCACCACAAAGACCGAGCGCAAATAATCCCACCACCATCCCAAATCTCACCACCAACCCAAACTCGCGGCGTATGGGTTGGTGGTGAAAGTCTGGTCAGTGGTGGGAGTTGGGTTAGTGGTGGTGGTTGGGTTGGTGGCAGGGCTTTTTTCGTAGGGGTTGGTGGTGAAGCTTTGGGTTGGTGGCGGGGAGCAAAGTCAGGCGACGTTCAACCAACACACACCCTCACCACTAACGTGGTTCCCTCCCGCTAACTTAGCGGGAGAATTACGTGTTTTCTAACCTCTCGCAACAAAGCCAACATTCCCGCCGCCGCTTAACCCAAGTCCCACCACCAACCCACCGCCACAGACCCAGATCTCACCACCAACACGCCACCACCAACCCATTCCTCACC
>JAJPZB010000172.1 GCA_021204635.1 Opitutia bacterium
ATCCCCACCACCAACCCCGCCAAAAAAAGCGTTCCCGCAGCTTTTTCCTGCGAGAACGCCTTTTGGCAGAAACAAAAAGTTTCGTTTGTCAGATTTTCCTGAACACGAGGGCGGCATTGTGACCGCCGAAACCAAGGTTGTCGCTGACCGCGACGCGCACCGGCATTTTCCGCGCGACATTCGGCACGTAGTCCAAGTCGCAATCGGGGTCGGGATTGTGGTAGTTGATCGTGGGCGGAACGACACCGTTTTCGATCGACAACACAGCGGCGGCGGCTTCGATTCCGCCGGCAGCCCCGAGCAAGTGGCCCGTCATGGACTTTGTCGAGCTCACCGCGAGCCTCTTGGCGTGGTCGCCGAAGACGCGTTTGATTGCGGCGGTCTCGAACTTGTCGTTGTAGGGCGTGGAAGTTCCGTGCGCGTTGATGTAATCGACGTCGGTCGGGTTGACACCGGCGTCCGTGAGCGCCTGAGCCATGCAAATTGCAAGCCCCGAGCCGTCGGGCGCGGGCGACGTGATGTGGTATGCGTCGCAGGAGGCGCCATATCCGGCGAACTCCGCGTAGATGTGCGCGCCGCGAGCGATTGCGCGCTCGTATGTTTCGAGAACGAGAATCCCTGCGCCTTCACCCATGATGAAGCCGTCGCGCTCAGCGTCGAACGGGCGGCACGCTGTTGCGGGATCGGCGTTTGAGGTGAGGGCCTTCATGTTGCAGAAACCGGCAAAGCCGAGGCGCGTGATCGCGGCTTCTGCGCCGCCTGCGAGCATCACGTCGGCGTGGCCGCTGCGTATGTGGCGCAGAGCCTCGCCGAGGGCGTGAGAGCCCGACGCGCAGGCCGAAACGATTCCGTAGTTGACCGCCTGAGCCTTCAAGTAGATGGCGACAACGCCCGCCGCCATGTTCGATATCAGCATCGGGATCATGAACGGAGAAACGCGCCGCAAGCCCTTTTCGAGCAAGACCCGAGACTGAACCTCGATGGTCTCCATGCCGCCGATTCCGGAGCCGATGATAACTCCCAAGCGGCTTGGCGTGACGTCGCCGATCGCGATTTTTGCGTCCTCGAGCGCCATCTTTGCTGCGGCGACCGCGTAGTGAGTGTAGCGGTCGTTTCGCTTCTGCTCCTTCGGCTCCATGAACCTGTCCATCTCCAAGCCTTTTACTTCGCCGGCGACGGGGGCAGGTATTCCCTCGGGGTCGAAGCGCGTGACCGTTGCGATCCCGCTCTTCCCGTTTACGAGGGAATTCCAAAAGGTGACTCTGTCGTTTCCGACGGGGGATACGATCCCGATTCCGGTCACGACAACTTTTCTCGAATTACTTTCGTTTTGCACTTGGTTTGATGTGGGAAAGAATTCTCTTTGAACACGGGCAGAGAGCGCCCGCGTCGCTTACTGCTGGTCTTTCGCCTGCTTTGCGGCGTAGCGCGCCTTGACGTAATCGATGACCTGCCCGACGGTCTGGAGTTTTTCGGAATCGGCTTCCGGAATTCCGCCTTCGCCGATTTCTTCTTTGAACTCTTCCTCGAAAGCCATGATCAGCTCGACGAGATCCAAGGAATCAGCTTCCAAGTCCTTTGTGAAAGAGGCTTCAGGAACGACCTGCTCCTCGTTCTTGCTCAGTTGCTGAACGATGATGTCTTTAACGCGTTGTTCGATTGATTTATCTGACATATTTTTTGTTTGTTTGAGAAAATTTTATTCGGGTTAGGTTCTCGCGTTCGCGCTCGGCAATTCAGACCGTGCGCGGACATTTTCTACATGGCCATTCCTCCGTCAACCGAAAAACACTGGCCTGTTATGTAGCCGGCGCTTTCCGAGCAGAGAAATTTCACCGTTGCGGCAATCTCTTCCGGCGAGCCGAAGCGGGAGAGCGGAATCATGGTCTTTATTTTTTGCTGAACTTCTTCGGGCAAAACGGCAGTCATGTCTGTCGTGATGAAGCCGGGCGCGACGGCGTTCACCGTGATGTTGCGCTTCGCGAACTCGCGCGCGAGAGCCTTTGTCAGACCGAGCAAGCCCGCCTTTGCCGCAGAGTAATTCGCCTGCCCCGCGTTGCCCTGGACGCCGGAGACCGACGAGATGTTCACGATCCTACCCCAGCGCTTGCGCGTCATCGGCGACACCAAGCCCTTGACCCAGTGAAACGCGCCGGAAAGATTTGTGCGAATGACGTCGTCCCAATCGGAATCGCTCATGCGCATGACGAGCCCGTCCTTCGTGATTCCGGCGTTGTTGACCAAAATATCGACCGCGCCGAATTGCGCCAAAATTTCCGCGCACGCGGCAGAAACTGCGGCAGAATCAGCAATGTCAACCGCCTTTGCGACAGCCTTTCCGCCTGCTGCGACGATCGCCTCGGCGACACCCCCGCAGGACGCGGGATTCTTCGACACGCACACAACCGTGTGCCCCTCGGCAGCAAGACTTTCGGCAATCGCCTTGCCGATGCCGCGCCCCGCGCCGGTAACGAGAGCAACCTTAGGAGTGTCCTGCTGATTCATAAAAGCGCGATTGTTGTGAAAAGGGAAAAAAAGGTCAACAAAAAAATTCCGCTCAGGCGGCGCAGGCGCGAAATTCCGCGAAAAAAAATTCTGATTCGCGCGCCAAAACTCCGGAGCCGC
This sequence comes from Opitutia bacterium, assembly GCA_021204635.1. Taxonomy (GTDB): domain Bacteria; phylum Verrucomicrobiota; class Verrucomicrobiia; order Opitutales; family UBA953; genus Spyradosoma. Next base: position 2,626 of record JAJPZB010000172.1, read on the forward strand.
GACCGCTTTTCAGCCCGCCCTGCCGCGCAATTTTTTCAAGTATCTTTTAATAATTCTTTGCGCGCGCACGATGGCGACACTCGGGTAAAAACGCGGCAATTGCAAGCCGAGATCCGAGAAACACATCAAATCCTGCGCGCGTTCGCGCCACGCTGCCCGCCCGGGATAGACGTCCAAACCCCGAAGTTGCCCGCCGGCGTCAACCATGAAGTTGCCGAGATTTGGGTCGCCGCCCCAACAAAGCCCGAACTTGTGCGCCTCCACGACCTTTTTCATGATTTCCGGCAGGCGCGCGGCGTCGGGCGCGGTGCCCTTTATAAATTCGCAAATGGAAATGCGCTCCCGCAAAAATCCGCGTTCGCACCGCTCGGCGACGAGAAAAGTCCTCATGGGAAACGTAAATCCTCGCGCCCGTGCGCGCTCGACGCGTTTCAGCAAATCTATTCCGCTGACGAACAATCCCCTGAACCAACGGTCAAAATTCCATTTCCTGAGATTTTCCTCGCATTTCAATATGACGACACCACCGGCGACGGAGGGGATTCCATCGACCCGCCAAGTTCGCCGCCTCAATCGCCGAGGCATATCGACATCTTGCAAAAGCGTCCAACCCACGACAGGTTGCGACTGATTAATCTGCGGCAAAAAGCTTTTAAAAAGCGCGAGCCAATCGGTTTCCCGATCCTCTAAAAATGCTAAGCTATACCCCCCCCTAAATTGTTGGGAACGGAGGCAAATTTTATTTGTTCGTTGCATGAATTTTTGCCCATGATGTTGTGGCTATTTAAAGGTTTGTAATTTTCCAACTTCTTCCAACAGATTGAGCCAGATATCCGTTATCCGTTCTTTAGAAAATCTTTTGACACCCGCATGCGCAGCCACTGCAAGCCGCTCGCGCAACTCGGGGTCGGACATGAGCTCGGCGAGCTTTTCGGCATATTTTTCGAGATCAAAGGCGGAAACGAGAACCCCGTTTTCCCCGTCGTCAATTATGTCGTGGACAGACGCGAATGATTCAAATGCGACCAACGCACACCCACCATCTGCCGCCTCAACGAGCACGCTCGGAAACCCCTCATATGCGCTCGTCAGACAAAATATCGCGGCATCACGGTAATATTTTTGAGGTTTTTGAAAACCCTCGAAAAACACTCTTTTGAGGTCAAGCGTCCGTGCGAGATCCTTCACTTTTTCAAAATCATGCGCGCCACCAACCATGCGCAACGCCCAATCGGGGAAGCGATTTTGCAAACTTTTCCAAATCTGCAACAACAATTGCGGTTGCTTCACCGACATTTCCATCCTGCCGACAAAGAGCAGTTCCTTTTTCTTCGCAGAAAAGTCGATCCGCTCGCCCGAACTTGCGCACATATTCGGGATCGCGACAATTTTCCCCGAAGATTTGCCGGCGGGAAAGTGGCGCAGAAAACCCGGAATGAAATTCGGCGACAGCAGGACGGTCGCCGCGCAACAATCGGCATTGTGTTTGTAGATTTTCGACTGCCGGCGGAATCGCAAAAATCGCTTTATTTTCTTCAAAACCCCGCTTCCACGAAAACGAGAAAGATAAAATTCGGGGTCAGTACACACTGCGGCAATTACGGGGATACGGAGTCTGCGACAAATTTTTGCAAACGGAAAGCGCTTGCCATCCGCCCAGAGAAACAAAACGCGGTCTATTTTCTTTTCGACGAGAAGTTTTTCAAAAAATTCAGCGTTGTCGCGGCAACACAAATTCTTGCTGTTCGGGAGAAAACCCTGCCGCTCGGGATCGGCAAACTCCTTCCAAACCGGCTTTGCCGCGAGGTAAAAGCACGCGTTGCCGCGTTTCTCCAATTCCTCGCAAATGGAATCCGTCCACCGCTCTATCCCACCCCTGTCTGGAGCAATCGCATTGCTGTAAAAGAACAAAATATTCATTTTGACACCTCCGCACTGCAAAATTTCCGCAACCACGCCGGCGCACCGCCTCCGCGCAAGCAATCATCGTTGCCGCGCGATTTCGCCAAAAATCTTTCATTGACAATGAAAGATTTTTGATATTTTCTTCTGTTGCGATGAAAGAAATTCTCCGGCAAGTTATCTTTGAGCAACGGGAACGCTCTGCGCGCCCGACGGGAACTGCGTTTCCGGAAATTCCCCGCAAACTGCCGCAGGCGCTCATGGATTGTCCGGAGATTTTGATAATTTCCGGCATTCGCCGCTGCGGTAAATCCACCTTGCTCCGCCAAATACGCGAAAGCCGGCAGGAGCGGGATTTTTACCTGAACTTCGACGACGAGCGGCTGATAAATTTCACCGTCGAAGACTTCCAAATTCTCCACGAAGTCTTCATCGAACTCTTCGGGGAGCAGCACACGTTTTACTTCGACGAAATCCAAAATGTCGCGGGTTGGGAACGCTTTGTCCGCCGGCTCGCGGACGCCGGAGCAAAGATTTTCATCACGGGGTCCAACGCCTCCATGCTCAGCCGCGAACTCGGCACCCACCTGACTGGGCGCTTTGTGCGCCACGAGCTTTACCCCTTTTCCTTCGGAGAATTTTTGCGCTTTCGCGGAAATTATCCGGCGGATTCCGACTTTTTCACCACGAGCGGGCGGGCAAAACTTTCCGCCGAAGTGCAGGCATATCTCCGCCTCGGCGGATTTCCCCAATACATTGCCGGAGAAAACGACGATTACTTGAAAGCACTTTACGAGGGCATAGTTTATCGCGACGTTCTCGTGCGCAACCGCTTTATGGGGGAGCGAGAGTTGCGGGAACTCGGCTACTTTCTCGCGAGCAATGCGGCGAAGCGCTTTTCCTATGTGTCTGCCACAAAAGCCGTGGGGCTGAAACACTCCGAGACGGCGAAAAACTACATCGCCGCGCTGGAAAACAGCTACCTTGTCTCGCAGGTTGTCAAATTTGATTATTCCGCAAAAAAACAGATTGCGAACGAGAAAAAAATCTACTTTGCAGACCCCGCGCTCATAAGGAAAATCGGATTCAATCCGACGGAAAATACGGGTCCTATTTTCGAAAATGTCGTTTACACGGAATTGCGCCGGCGCGGGTGCGACATTTTCTACCACGCCGGCAAAAAAGAGTGCGACTTCGTGTTGCGCGGAGCCCGCGGTATCGAGGCGGCAATTCAGGCGTGCGCGACAATGCGCGCCACCGAGACGCGGGAGCGCGAGATCGCCGGTTTGCTCGACGCGCTCGACACTTATGACCTCGCCACGGGGACAATTGTCACGCTCGACGAAGCGGGCGAATTTTCGCGCGCAGGGAAGCGAATATTTGTCCGCCCGCTCGCGGAATGGCTTCTCGGGAAATGAACGCCGGCGCGCGGCATTGTCGCGGAAAACTGTGGCAAAACTCCGCCTCATTTTGACGCCTCCGCGCTGAAAAATTTCGGGGAAGAATCCGAGGTCCACTCCGCGAAAAAGTGCTCCCCGGTCTTGCGGGAAAATTCCAATTTCCACGTCCCCACCGGCACATTGTCTATCCGCCGCTCGAAGCGGGCGCCGGCGAGATTTTTCAAAAGCTCTTTGAGCGCGAAAAACGCCGGCATGCGGCGCGGATTTTCCACACAAAAGTCATCGACGAGACCGAAACCGCGATGCGCGAGACGCCACCAATACACGCGCGAGACATGCCCGCTCGCAATCGCGAGCAGGAGGTAGCGCGCCATGTATTGCGCGTAAGTTTCCTCCGAGACGCTCGGTGGCGAACTTTCGGGCCCTTTGGGGCAGTAAAATCCGCCGCACGGCGAGGAAGTGCCGGTGCCAAGCAGCGGAAAATTTACCTCCGAAATGATAATCTTCTCGTCCGCGAAGCCATAAGTTTTCGCAAATGCGCGGTGGAGTGCGCATTTCCCCACGAGATCGAAGCCGTTTTGAGAATTTTCAGGCGACCCGCGACGATCCACATACAGATGTTGTGAAAGCGAAGAAAATGTGCCGGCGGGGACGCCTTCCAAAATCCCCGACAAATTGTGAAGGTCGAAATCGATGCACGCCGGCCCCGAAAGCCGAATGTGGGGGAACCTGCGTTTTGCCTCCAAGGCAGGAGCGAGAAGTTTCTGCGTGTAGTCGCGAAAATCCCACACGCCCCACTTCCCTCGGTTTGTTGCGTGACCAACCTCGTAAAAATCCGCGAAATCGTGAGTTTTTTCGATGACGCGGAAAAGCATTTCGCGCCAAGTCTGCGGCTCGCGGATTGCAGCCCTGTCCTGCACAAACGCAAAGGCGACGCTGTTCCCGCGAGCGCGAAGTTCCGCCGCTTTGCTCAACGCAAAATTCCACTGCTTTCGCCCTTTGTGGTGGTAAATGCGCAGGAGAATTGGCAATTTTTCTCCCCCGTCTTCGAGTTCGCCGAGCAGGCGAATCTGCGTCGCCCAAGTCTCGGGTTCGGCTTCGAGCGCCATCCCGATTGCTCTGGGAAAATCGACTGTGCGCAAAAACGAAAGTGCCGCAACCTCGCGATAATTTTTGCGAATGGTGTTGCCCCGCAAAATCCACGCCTGCGCAATTTTGAAGATGTTGTAAAGCGGGCGAAACGAGCGGCGATCTTTTGCGTCGTATGCGGGAATCGCCTGCACGGAGCGCTCGTCCCAAAGCCAAAGCCCGCGCCCCTCGGTCGGCGTTTCCCCGCGCGGATGTCGCCAAAATTCGATTTTGCGCTTTATCCCCCAAATCGGATGCCGGACGATGCGCAGGCGATTGTCCCACGCAAACGCATCCACGCCAAATTCCACCGCCGCGCGAAATTCCTTTGGCACAGGGGAAAATCCGCAATACATGTGACAAAAAGACCAACGAAGTTCCGACGGCAAATTGAGTCGCGCAAGATCGCGCCCGCGACGCCGCCAAGTGAGCGTCCCTGCAGGAAAAATTCGGACGCGATCCAAATCCATGAAGTAGATTTGCCACTCGCCTGCCGCGTCCTTTTTTAAGCCGATGTTTTGGTTGCCAAGGTCACGATGGACAATCCCGCTCTCGTGGAACGCACGACAACTGTTCGCAACGCATTCCAACAAGTGTGCGATCGCGGGAGCGTCGTCGCCGGCGGAAAGCAGGCGAATCATCTCCCGCCGCAGGTCTGAAAGGCCGGGCACGAACTCGCTTATCAGTTTGCTCTCCACCAAGCGCCCGCGAACTAAGCGCTCACGCAGAGCAATGGCGTGCGGCACACCGACGCCGCGTTGCCGCAAAATCTCTGCCGCGCGAAACGCACGTTGCGCCTTGCTCGCGCGACCAAAGGAGAAAAGCCGCTGAAAGAACGGCGCGCGGCGAAAAGTCTTGACTACGACATCGAGGGACTTTTCGCCCGCGACAATGCGCATGCGCTCGACGTGGTCGCGACCGGAGGAAAGTTCGCAAACCTTTTCGTAATTCTCGAAAGCGCAAATCGCCTCGTGCAACCCTCGCTCAGACGCACAGTCGCGCGAAAAAGTCCACTTGATTTCTTCCGCGTTGCCGCCTGCCGAGCCCTTCGTTTTCACGCCGGCGAAGCATAGCGGTTTCCCATATCGCTGGGCAAGTTTATTTTTGCCGGTAAAAATGCGGATTCTGCGATAGTCCCAAGCTGAGTTTTCCGCGACAATGCAACGCTTGCGACAACGTGTTTGTTATAAAAAAACGCCACAAAAAATCGCTGAGCATATTTTGCCGCGATCGCGCTGAAAGCCCGATAAACACTACATTTTAACTCCCTGAAGCTCAGCGGTTTTTTTTGCGCGCGAAATTTTGCAAGTGCATCGCCCACAAACCCGCTTGGGAAGCGGGTTTGGCGCTGAAGCTCAGCGATATGGGAAACCGCTACGCTTCGCGCGCATGGCAAAAGAGGAAAATTCCTGCAAGATTCCGCTCTCCGTCGTGATTATTGCGAAGAACGAGGAGGCGAATATCGAGGAATGCCTGCGAAGCGTAGCTTTTGCCGAAGAAATTATCGTCGTTGACGACTTTTCCGACGACAATACCGAGGAAATTGCCAAACGCTTGGGAGCAAAGGTCTATCAAAGAAAACTCGACGGCTGGGGGCCACAGCAAACTTTTGCGATAACGCAAGCAACGCAACCGTGGTTGCTGCTCTTGGACTGCGACGAGCGCATAACCCCCAAACTGGCACAAGAAATTCGCGAGCGCGTTTCGCACAATGAAAAATTCGCCTACGAGATCAAGCGAATCAACCACTTCAAGCGCCTGCGCGTGAATCACGGAGTCCTGCGCCCCGACTACGTGCCAAGACTAATTCCGCGCGCAGGGACGAGCGTCGAGGGTCTCGTTCACCCCAAAATAGTCTATCCCTACCCAACCAAGAAGTTGCGCGCGCCAATGCTCCACTTCACATATGAAAGTTGGACAGCGTATCTCGTAAAATTGGAAAAATACACGAGACTTGCCGCACAAAAGAAATATGACCAAGGGAAACGCGCTCACTTCTTTCTCGACATCATTCTGCGCCCCGCATTTGCATTTTTCAAAATCCATTTCCTAAACCTCGGTTTCTTAGACGGCAGAATAGGCTTATGTCTCTCCATCGGCCACTACTATTACACCGCTATGAAGGGAATACGTTTATATTACTTACAGAAAAACGCCGAAAACAACCACTAACATAATTTGAATAAAATGAAGGGAATAATTGGGGGGGGGGGGGGGGGGGGGGGGGGGGGGGGGGGGGGGGGGGGGGGGGG
>JAJPZB010000136.1 GCA_021204635.1 Opitutia bacterium
GTGCTCCTGCATCGCAGGTGGGTAGCCGGGTTGGTGGTGGCGGCAAGTGCCGCGAGGTGAGTTTGTGGTGAGAGTTTTTTCGGAGGGTTGGTGGTGGCAACGAACCCACCACCGACCCAAGTCTCGCCACCACAGACTCACAATCGTGAGGGACGTTAGTCCCGAACAAATCCGTGTGACAATATCTGTGGCATATTGTTTTCGCCACCAACCCAATTCCCACCACCAACCCAGCACCCACCACCACCGACCTGCGATGGTGGCAAATAGCGGTTTGCCATTTGTTGTGGCGGGGAGCAGAATCGGCAAAATTTTTTGAAATGAAAACGTTTGCAGAGCTTGGATTGCCGGAAAAGATTTTGGCGACAGTTGAAAAAATCGGCTACAAAGAGCCGACACCAATTCAGGAACAGGCAATTCCCGTGGCGATTTCCGGTCGAGACGTCATAGGCGCCGCGCAGACGGGAACGGGGAAAACCGCCGCATATGCGCTGCCAATTCTCGTCCGCCTCGGAGAGCCGCAAAAGCACCCGCGCTGCCTCGTCCTCGTGCCCACGCGCGAGCTCGCGATGCAGGTCGAAGAAGCATTTTCGCGCTTTGCGGAAAACGCGCAGGAGCGTTTTGCATTGCTCTACGGCGGCGTGAGATACGAGCAACAACTGCACGCGCTTCGCGCCGGAGCCGAGATTGTTGTGGCGACGCCCGGTCGGCTGATCGACCTCTGGGAGCAGCGTTTCGTCGATTTGTCGCACATCGAAGTTTTGGTTTTGGACGAAGTCGATCGCATGCTCGACATGGGCTTTATCGAAGACGTTTCGCGGATAATTCGCATGTGCCCGCGGCAGCGGCAAACCCTGCTTTTTTCCGCGACAGTAAACAAAACAATCCGCGAGATTGCGGACTGGGCGCTGCGCGACCCCGTCGAAATCGACGTGCGCACGGGGACCTTGGCGGCGGAAACAATTTCGCACGCAATTTACCCCGTCGCGGGCTATCAGAAATACGACTTGCTCGTCGCATTGCTCGCGCGCACGCAATACAAAAGCGTCATCGTTTTCACGCGAACAAAGCGCGACGCCGATAGGATAACCGAGTGGCTCGAAGCGAACAAAATCCCTGTCGCGACTTTGCACGCCGACCGCACCCAGCGCGAGCGAACTGCGGCGCTGCAAGGCTTTCGCGACGGCAAGTTCAACGTTCTCGTGGCAACGGACATCGCGTCGCGCGGCCTCGATATTTCAGGCGTCTCGCACGTCATAAATTACAACGTGCCCGAGCATCCCGAAGACTACGTCCACAGAATCGGCCGCACGGGGCGCGCCGGCGACGAAGGGCAGGCATTTACGCTGTTTTCGCCCGACGAACTCTCGCAATTGCAGGCAATCGAGCGGCTTTTGAAAATGCCAATCGAGCGGAAAAAACTCGACGGGTTCAACTACAGAACCGAGCCCTTGATGACAATCCCCGGCGCCGCCACAACAAAGAAAAAACGCCGCAACCGCTGAACAGGTCTGTGGCGGAAATTTGGGTCTGTGGCGGGCAGAAATTGCGGGGTTGCATTTTCTGCGAGATGGGGAAAATCTTTTCGTGCAGTAAACTTGTTTTTTCCTGCAACACAAAGCAAAACACATGAAAGCTCTCGTAAAAAAAGAAGCAAAACCGGGACTCTGGTTGATGGATGTTCCCGAGCCGGAATGCGGACCGGATGACGTTCTCATTCGCATCAAGAAAACCGCGATTTGCGGCACCGACGTTCACATTTACAAGTGGGACGAGTGGTCGCAAAACACGATTCCCGTGCCGATGACGATTGGCCACGAATACGTCGGTCACATTGAAAAAATCGGTGAAAACATTCACCACCTCAAGATCGGGCAACGCGTCTCAGGCGAAGGTCACATCGTTTGCGGCTATTGCAGAAATTGCCGCGCGGGTCGCCGCCACCTTTGCCCGAACACAAAAGGCGTCGGCGTGAATCGCCCTGGTGCGTTCGCGGAACTCCTTTCCCTGCCGGCGAAAAACGTCGTGCCCGTGCCCGATGACATTCCCGACGACGTCGTGTCAATCCTCGACCCGCTTGGGAACGCGGCGCACACGGCGCTTTCGTTCAACCTCGTCGGCGAAGATGTTTTGATAACCGGCGCGGGCCCAATCGGCATCATGGCTGTGCCGCTCGCAAAGGCTGCGGGCGCGCGCTATGTCGTCATCACGGACGTCAATGACACGCGCCTCGAGCTCGCGAAAAGAATGTCGCCGACGCTCGCCGTGAACACGCTGCGGACGTCGCTGAAAGACGTGATGACGCAACTCGGAATGACGGAGGGCTTCGACGTCGGGCTCGAAATGTCAGGCAACATTCCCGCGCTGAACGGCATGCTTGAAGTGATGTCGTGCGGCGGGCGCATTGCGCAGCTCGGAATTCCTGCCGGCAACGCACCAATCGACATGAGCAAGCTCATTTTTAAAGGCTTGACAATGAAGGGAATTTACGGGCGCGAGATGTTTGAGACGTGGTACAAAATGATGGCGCTAATTCAGGCGGGAATGGACGTCACACCGATTATCACGCACCGCCTGCCGTATTCGGAGTACGAAACCGGCTTCAAGGCACTGCTCGAAGGCACGGCGGGGAAAGTCATTCTCGACTGGTCGAAAATCTGACGCTCTGCTGCCGCGGAATTTTCCGCGCAACAAATCGCTCCACAACAAAGGCGCCCGCGAGGATTGCACTCGTGGGCGCCTTTGTTGCGGCTTAGTGGTGGAGGGTTTGGGTTGGTGGTGGCGAGTGGCTTAGTGGTGTGGATCGGGTTTGTTGTGAGAGTGGTTAGTGGTGGCGGGTTGGTGGTGAGTTGGGTTGGTGGTGAAAACAATTCGCGCATGTAATGCGCGATTCTCCCGCTAAGTTAGCGGGAGGGGACCACGTTAGTGGTGAGGGAGTGTGTTCGTTGAACGTCGCCAGACTCTGCTCCCCACCACCAACCCAACCGCCACCACCAACCCCTCCAAAATAATTCTTACCACAAACTCACCTCGCGGTACTTGGCTTTGTCGCCACCACCAACCCAACCTTCGCCACCAACCCAATTCCCACCACCAACCCGCAACCTTGACAGTTGCCGCCGGCGGGGGCAAATTCGCAGGCGTGTTTCGCTCATTTGTTGCAGCCTTGGCGCTCTCGTGCGCATTCTCGGGAACGGCGTTTTGTGCCGGCGATCTCGCCGAAGCCTTGAAATCCGGCGACATATGGACGTTGTCGCGCACCGACCTTTCAAACCGCTACTTCGTGGGCGAACGCTACGCGCCAATCAGCGACAACGAAATTCGTTTGTTGTGCAATTCAAGCGTCGTCATCGGCGATTTGAAGCCGCGTGAAATCGTGATGACGTGGAAGGACGATCGCCTCGAATCCATGCTGATCATGGTTTACAACAAAGGCGACGACGGCGCGATCGACCGCAAAGCCTTTGACGACAAGGTGGCGGCAACGCGCGCCGCGCTCGACGACATCGCGGGGCAACAGGGGCGCTCGGTCAAAATCGCCGCGCGCGAATCCGGCATCGACGTCGATGCGTGGGAATGGACTTGGGACGGTGGCGCGATGAGGCTCGAAGCCGCTGCAACAAAGAAGCGGCGCGAGTTTGTGGCGGAATTTGTCCGCCTCACAATTGGCGCCACAACGACGACGCTGGCGCGCGGCAACGCCTCCGATTCCGCCTCGAAATCAGATTTGAAAAACAATGTGCGCCGCGACAATGACAGCGTCGTCATCGAGGGCATCCCGATGGTTGACCAAGGGCAAAAGGGCTATTGCGTGCCCGCCGCAGTTTCGCGCGTTTTCGCATACTACGGGATGGATGGCGTGGATCAGCACGCTCTCGCCGCGATTTGCGGAAGTTCGGGGACGGGCGGCACGTCGCACACCGAGATGGTTGCGGGGCTTCAAAAAATCGGCGGCAAATTCCATTTCAAAGTAATTCCGCTCGACGACGCCCGCAGCGACACTTCGTGGGTTGGCGAGTATGACAAGCTCGCGAAGAAAATGAAAAAGACGCCGCTGCCGACATCGTCGGGCAAGGCGGACGCGTGGAACTACGCCGACAAAGACGTGTTGCGCGCCGTCCGCGCCGGCAAGCCCGCGCAGGTGGAAAAATGGATGAAGCCGGTGCGAAAGAGCATCGACGAAGGCATTCCCGTGCTGTGGTCGGTCATGCTAGGAATTTTCCCCGAGGCCGTTGCGACACCACAAACCCGCGGCGGCCACATGCGCCTAATTATTGGCTACAACGACAAAACCAAGACAATTGTTTTCACCGACACCTGGGGCGCTGGTCACGAGAAAAAAGAATTGCCCGCCGCCGATGCCGCAGCGATGACAAGGGCAAGGTATCAACTCCGCCCCGCCCGCTGAGAAACCCGGGTTAGTGGTGGCGGGTTGCGCGCAAAATGTTGTTTATTCCGCGCGGCATGGGGAATATTCTGCGGGGAAGTTTTCATATGAGCGAAGAATCCAATTCTGCCGGTTCCCCGAGCGCCAACCGGCATTTTATCCGCCAAATCATTGATGCCGACGTCGCCTCGGGGCGCGTGAAAAAGGTCGTCACGCGCTTCCCGCCCGAACCCAACGGATACCTGCACATCGGTCACGCAAAGGCGATATGCCTCGACTTCGGCATGGCAAAAGAATATGGCGGCGAGTGCCATTTGCGCATGGACGACACGAACCCGACGCGCGAGGACGTGGAGTATGTCGATTCGATAAAGCAAGACGTGCATTGGCTCGGGTTCGACTGGGGCGACGGATATTTTCACGCCTCGGATTATTTCGACAAAATCTACGAATACGCCGTCAAGCTGATAAAACTCGGCAAGGCGTATGTTTGCCATTTGACGGCGGACGAGTGGAAGGAATATCGCGGCGTCCCCGAGGTCCCGGGCAAGCCCTCGCCGTATCGCGATCGCAGCGTTGAGGAAAATCTCGAATTGTTCGCGAAAATGACGCGCGGGGAGTTCGACGAAGGCGCGGCGGTGCTCCGTGCCAAGGTCGATATGGCGTCGCCAAACATGCACATGCGCGACCCCGTGATTTATCGCGTCCGCAAAGTTTCTCACCACAACACGGGCGACAAATGGTGCGTCTATCCGATGTATGATTTTGCGCACCCGCTCGAAGACGCGATAGAAGGCGTCACGCACTCGATATGCACGCTCGAATTTGAGGTGCACCGCCCGTTTTACGACTGGGTTGTCGAGACCCTGAACCCGCCCGTGAAGCCGCATCAATTCGAGTTTGCGCGGCTGAATTTGACATACACCGTGATGAGCAAGCGGCGGCTCCTCGAGCTCGTGCAGGAAAAGCGTGTCAGCGGCTGGGACGACCCGAGAATGCCGACGATCTGCGGCCTGCGCCGGCGCGGGTACACGCCCGAGTCAATACGAAATTTTTGCGAAATAATCGGCGTGACAAAATACAATTCGCTGACGGACGTCGCGCTATTGGAGCACGTCGTTCGCGACGATTTGAACAAGACTTCGCCGCGCGCGATGGCGGTTTTTGACCCCGTGAAATTAATTGTTGACAACTACCCCGAGGGGCAAACCGAGGAGTTGCCGGCGGTGAACAATCCCGAAGATCCTGCGGCGGGAACGCGCATGGTGCCGTTCTCGCGGGAAATTTTCATCGAGCGCGACGATTTTATGGAAGATGCGCCGAAGAAATTTTTCCGCCTCACGCCCGGGCGCGAAGTTCGCCTGCGCTGGGCGTATGTCGTGAAGTGCGTCGGTTGCGAGAAAGATGCTGCGGGCAACATTGTCGCGGTGCATTGCACCTACGATCCCGAGACGCGCGGCGGCAACACGCCCGACGGCCGCAAGATAAAATCCACCATTCACTGGGTTTCCGCCGCGCACGCCAAGCGGGCGGAGGTGCGGCTCTACGACCGGCTTTTCACGAAGGAAGATCCGAGCGACGTTCCCGAGGGCGCGGATTGGCGCGACAATCTGAATCCGGATTCGCTGAAAATCGTGACCGCGCTCGTCGAGCCCTCGCTTGCCGACGCGGCTGCCGGCGCGCGTTTCCAGTTTGAGCGCGTGGGGTATTTTTGTGCGGACCCCGATTCCAAGCCCGGAGCCCCCGTTTTCAACCGCACCGTCACGCTGAAAGATTTGTTCAAATTGAAATGAGCGGGGCGGCGCGGCAATTTTCCAAAAATTTTCATCTTGCGGAGAGCAGGGCAAAACGTCATGCTCCCCGCCTATCGTCGAGTTTTTTCGGGCGCGAACCCGGAAAAGCCGAGGCTTCCGGAGCGCGAGTTCCGGCAAGACGGTGTTAGCGGGAAACGGTTTCCTGCCGCACGGATTTCCCAAGCGGGAACGCCAGCAAGCCTTGCAAACAAAACAAAAAACATGACCAAATCCGAAATAATCAACGAATATAAACTCAGCGAAAAGGACACAGGTTCTTCCGAAGTCCAAATAGCTCTTCTTTCTGCGCGCATCGCGCATTTGACGGAACACCTCCGCGCAAACAAGAAAGATTTTCACAGCCGCCACGGTTTGATCGGCATGACAAATCGCCGCCGCAAGCTTCTGAACTATCTCAAAAAGAACAAAGTGGAAGCGTACGAGGCGATAGTTCAAAAGCTCGGTCTTCGTCGATAGACGGGGCAAAAAAAGCGTTCACCGAACAAAATTCGGGAACGCTTTTTGCTTGTTTACGCACAACGCCTCTCGCAAGCGCGTCGCCCGCAACCAACAGGCGCTCGCGGCTTTCCCCGAAAATTTTTAATCGAACAAACAAAGAAGAAAAACCCCGCAATCCCGCGGGAAAAGAAAAGACAAAACGATATGAAACAAGAATACAGTGTGACGATCGAAGAGTACGGTCTCACAATAAGCACGGGCTCAATCGCCCGTCAGGCAAACGGCGCAGTCACGGTCTCCGTCGGCGGCACGGAGGTTCTCGTCACGGCAACTGCCGCGAACGAACTCCGCTCTCCCGACCAGGACTTCTTCCCGCTCACGGTTGATTACCGCGAAAAATACGCGGCGGCAGGAAGATTCCCGGGCGGATATTTCAAACGTGAAGGGCGCCCCTCCGAGAAGGAAATTCTGACGTCGCGCCTCTGCGACCGCCCGCTCCGCCCGTTGTTCCCGAAAGGATTCATGAACGAGGTGCAGGTCATCGGTCTCCTCCTCGCAAGTGATACGAAAATCGACCCTGACATGCTCATGGTCAACGGCGCTTCTGCAGCGCTTCTCTGCTCCGACATCCCGTGGGCAGGGCCGATCGGCGCTGTGAGAATCGGCGAAGTGAACGGCGAATTTGTCGTCAACCCGACGCACGCGCAGATGGACGAATCGACGCTCGACCTCGTCTATGTCGGCAACGAAAACGACATGATGATGATCGAAGGCTCGGCAGACCAAATGCCGGACGAACGATTTATCGAAGCCCTCGAATTTGCGCAGAAGGCAATTCAGAAAATCATCGCCGCCCAGCGCGAACTCGCGGCGAAAGTCGCCAAGCCCAAAAAGGATTTCCCGCTCGTGATTTGCGACCCGAAAGTCTTTGAAATTTGCGAAAAAATCGCGAACGAAGACGACAAACTCGCAAAGGCAGTTTATGTCCCGGGCAAGCTTGAACGCGGCGTCGCTGTCGATGCCGTGAAGGCTGAGGCAAAGGCCGCCGTTCTCGAGCAATGCGGCGAAGATGTCGATCCGCGCTTCGTCAACATCGCGTTTGAAGAATTGCAAGAAAAAGTTTACCGCGAAGGCATTCTCAACAAAGGCGTTCGCGCAGACGGACGCGCGCTCGACCAACTGCGCCCGATTTCGTGCAAGACTGACGTGCTTCCGTCGGTCCACGGCTCGGCGCTTTTCCAGCGCGGCGAAACGCAGGCGCTCGTCATCGCGACGCTCGGCACGTCGAAAGACGCGCAGGAACTCGACGGTCTCGCCGGTGGACCCAAGTCCAAGACATTTATTTTGCACTACAATTTCCCGCCGTTCTCGGTCGGCGAATGCGGCAGATTCGGCTCGCCCGGCCGCCGCGAAATCGGACACGGCGCTCTCGCGGAACGCTCGCTCGTGCCGGTGCTCCCGAGCGAAGACGAGTTTCCGTACTCGATTCGCATTTCCTCTGAAATTATGGAATCCAACGGCTCGACGTCGATGGCTTCCGTGTGCGGCGGAACACTCGCGCTGATGGACGCCGGCGTGCCGATTTCCGCTCCGGTGGCAGGAATTTCCTGCGGCTTGGTCACGCTCCCCGATGCCTCGGGGAAGATTGTTAAGCACGTAATTTTGACAGATATCATCGGCTCCGAAGACCACTTCGGCGACATGGACTTCAAAATTTGCGGCACCGCTGCCGGCATCACCGGATTCCAGTTGGACCTCAAAATTAAAGGCCTGCCGCTTGACATTGCGCGCGAGGCAATCGCGCAAAATCACGCCGCGCGCGACAAGATTCTCGCCCTCATCACCGAGGCGCAGGCGGCTCCGAACCCGACGATCAAGCCCACCGCGCCGCGCATCCACCAGCTCATGATCAATCCGGAAAAAATCGGAATGCTCATCGGGCCCGGCGGCAAAAACATTCGCCGCATTTGCGAACTCTCCGGCGCGCAAATCGACATCAACGAAGACAATTCCGGCTCCGTTCTCGTTTTCGCGACGAGCGAAGAATCGCTCCAAATCGCGATCAACGAAATCAACATGGTTTCCGCCGAAATCGAAGTCGGCAAGACTTACAAGGGAATTGTGCGCTCGATCAAGGAGTTTGGCTGCTTCGTCGAATGCCTGCCCGGACAAGAGGGATTGGTCCACATTTCCGAACTCACGGAAGAACGCCTCGAAAAGGTCGAAGACCTCTGCAAACTCGGCGACGAAATCATCGTCAAGTGCGTCGGGATCGACGAAAAGGGCCGCGTCCGACTCTCGCGCCGCGCAGCAATCGCGGAAAAGGAAGGGCGCCCGTATGAGCCCAAATCCTCCGGCGGAGATCGCCCGCGCCGCGACCGCGGCGACCGCAAGGACTTCCGCCCGCGTGGCGACCGTCCGCGCCGCGAACACCGCGACAACGCGCAGTAACCCGCTGCGCCCTCGCAGGCATCGGCATGCAAGAAGAACGCTCCCGCGACTCAGCTCGCGAGAGCGTTTTTTTTTGCTGCGGGGCGGTGGTGGCTTGGTGGTGGTTTGGTGGTGAGATTTGGCTTGTTGGTGGCGGCGGGATGGTGGTGGGGACTGGGTCAGTGGTGAGA
>JAJPZB010000135.1 GCA_021204635.1 Opitutia bacterium
CTCATGAACCAAATTTACTTTTCACGAAAATTCTAACCCCCAAAACAAAGGTTAATCATGCCAAATACACGATTACTAAAAACTACGCTCATGGCGGCGTCCGCTGCCATAGCTTTAACCGCAGTCCCCTCGTGGGCTGACGACGCATGGAGTGACGGAGACGGCGCTGTAGCCGACGGAACTTCATACAGTGATGCCATCACCATAAGCTATGGCGACAACTTCGCCGGCATTACCACAGATAATGCTGCCACCATAACTCAATCCGGCGAATCTGGTTCCTACACCTTCAGTGGAAGTGACAGCGAAGGCTACCAAGGCTCGTGGGTGATTTACGGCGGCACTGACACCAATGCCTACACATTCAGCAGCACCAT
This sequence comes from Opitutia bacterium, assembly GCA_021204635.1. GTDB lineage: Bacteria > Verrucomicrobiota > Verrucomicrobiia > Opitutales > UBA953 > Spyradosoma. Next base: position 378 of record JAJPZB010000135.1, read on the forward strand.
TTCGGGAACCGGTTTTCTTGGTGTTGCTGTCAAAGTCGGAAATCAATCGACGACGATCGATATGACGGGTGCCAACGCGGAGAATTTCTCCGGACAATTCATGGCGCTCAACGTCTGGGATCGTTCTTACACCGTCAAACTCGGCGGAAGCAGTTGGGCGAATGTCGAGTATGTCTTTGGCGGAGTTTCCCGCGAATGGTGGGATCCAAGTGGGACGCTGGATGCCAGCGCCAGTAACGCAACGTCCGGAGATTTCCTAGCCCTTGCCGGCGATGGGAACACGGATAGTAGTTATGAAGACGCGACACTCGAGCTCAGCAGCGACACGTCGCTTGCAGGCGTCTCCGGTACATCTGCTACTTTTGCCGACGGCGGAATAACTTTCAGCACGCGCGAGGCGATTACGGCAACGTCGGCAGACACAACGCTCACGATAACCGGCACCGGCGCTTATGAATTCTACGGCACGGTTGGTTCTTCTGATGTTGTGCTTGATATCGCGAAGACCGGCACGGGCTCGCAGACCTTTGGCGGCATGAATTACCTCGGCAATATCTCTGTTTCCGACGGCAAACTTGTTCTCGGCACATTGAGTGTTACTGCGGCAGACACCACGATTAGCGGTGCCGGCGAAGTTTCCATCACGTCGGTGGATATTGGTGCCGGTAGCACCAGCCGTACACTCTCCATCGGCACGGACGAGACTGCGGCGACTGTCACCGCCGGCTCGATCACGGTCAACGGGACAACGACGATTGCCATTGCTTCCGGCAGCACACTCGCTGTTGAAGGAACTCTCGACGATCACTCCGGATACGATACATCAATTTCCGGAAATGGCACATTGACCGCAGACGTCTTGGATTTTACCGGAAGCGGCCATGCGACGATTTCCGTTGCAAATGCTACTGTCGGCTCGATTGTGAACGAGAATGGTTCCGGCAACTCGCGCACGATCACGATCGCAGAAGGATCGACGGTCAATGCCGGCTTGTTCTCGCGTACAAGTGGGATTCTCACATTGGCGGTCAATGGCACGCTCAATGTCGCCAAGAATGATGAGACCGGTGCGACTGGCATCGTTGCCATTGGTACCAGCGACTCTGGCGGCAATATTGGAGCGACCCAATACATTAGTGGCAGTGGAACTCTCAATGCCTACGGGATTTCGTATAATTCCGGTAGCAACGAAAATGCAAATGTCGAGGTTAGCGTCGCCAATTTGAACGTCGGCGAAGGCGGCATCACCAACAATGGCGCCAGCAACTTCGAGTTCACCGGAGACACGGGCACGACAGTCGGGCTCTACAATGCCACCGACGTGACGATTTCCACGAGTATGTGGCTTAACAGCTCTGCCGGAACGACGTTTAACACGGAGGCAGGGCAGACGATGACGCTTACCGGCGCTATTACAGGCAGTAAAGGGCTCGCGAAAACCGGCGCCGGCACGTTGACGCTTTCGGGCGAAAACGGATATTCCGGCGGCACAACGATTGCGGCAGGCACGGTTGTCGCCGAAAATACCGCAGCGTTTGGTACGGGCAGTGTCACGGTTGGAAGTGATGCGACTTTGCAGATCGATATCGCGGTTTCGACCGGAGCGATCACGTTCAGCGACGGGGCAGTTCTCGTGATCGGTAGCGATCTCTTGGCTTCTGCGGTTGTTGAAAGCGACGCGGATGCAGAGGTTGCCACGGTTGCAGACACGGAGGCTGTTGCGGTTATCTCTGCGGAGTCAATTGTGTTCGGCACGGATACGCTCAGCGATGGCGATGTTTCCAGCATTGTCAACGAATACGTCTCGTCCGATATCACCTCGGCTTACGATTTGACCTGGACGTTCAGCAACGGAGCGCTCTCGGTTTCCGCGACAGCGGCGACACCTGAGCCTTCGATGTTTGGGCTTCTCGCAGGGCTTGGTGCTCTTGGGTTTGTGGCGACACGCCGTCGCCGCAACCGCAAGGCATAAGCCGCGCGAGCAAGAGGCTTAGTTAGTTATGAGTATTGTTTAGGTTAATTGATCATATTGGGATAGGGCTCTTCGGTGTGATGAACACCGGAGAGCCTTTTTTTTGGGTTGGTGGTGGGAGAGTTTGTGGGGGGATTTTTTCGGAGGGGTTGGTGGTGAGATTTGGGTTGGTGGTGAGGAGCGGAGTCAGGCGACGCACAACGAACACACTCCCTCACCGCTGGCGCGGTCCCCTCCCGCTAACTTAGCAGGAGAATCGCGCATTGCATGCGCGAGATTGTTGCCACCACCAACCCGCCGCCACCAACCCAAATCTCACCACAGATCCAAGCCGCCACAATTCCACCACCAACCCGAGTTTTACCACCAACCCGCTACCACGAACCCAATTCCCGCAACAAACCTGAATCCTACCACCAACCCAAGTCTCGTCACTAACCCTTTCCACCACCATCCGTGAGGGACGTTAGTCCCGAACAAATCCGTGTGACATCCCCTTGTGGCAGTTTGCCGCCACCACCAACCCATTTTCACCACCAACCCAACTCCCACCACCAACCCAAATCCTATCCCTTCGCCACCAACCCAAACTGGACGAACAAGCCGATGCTTTGTGCGAGAGCGTAGGCGAGGAGGAATTGCGCGGATTTTCCGAGGAGCGGGTTCAACTCTGCCGGGGTCTTGAAATTTTTCAGTGGCGGGAGAAGCCCCGGCATCAGCAGCGGTAGCACGACCATCGGGAGTAGGATGCAGAGCGATTCAAACCTGAAAAAATAGCGCAAAACCAAGGGCGAGAGAAACATCACGGCGACGTTGAAGCGGTAGAGATTTTTCCCGAATGCCTCGCCGAAGATGACGACGGTCGTGCGCTTGCCTGCGGCGGAATCGGTCTGTCTGTCGCGCAGGTTGTTGATGAGCAAAATGTTGTCGGCGCCGAGCCCGCACGCGAGCGCGACAATCCACATGAATTGCGGAAATTCGCCACACTGCGTGAACGCCGTGAACGCGACCGCCACAAAGCCGAAAAACACCACGACAAACACGTCGCCGAGCCCGTGGTATGCGAGCGGGAACGGCCCCAGCGTGTAGGCGAGGCACGCGACGACGCTGATTGCGCCGACTGCGATCATCGGCAGCCCGCCGTATTGCACCAAGCCGAGGCCGCACGCGACGGCGACGAGCACCGAGGTCAGCGCGGCGAGCAGCGTTTGTTGCGGCGAGAGCCAGCCCTGCGATGTCGCGCGCTGCGGGCCGATGCGCGCCTGCGTGTCCGCGCCTTTTTTGAAGTCGCCGTAGTCGTTCGCGAGGTTGCACGCGATTTGCGAGAACAGCGCGAAGAGCGCGGCGAAAATTGCGGGGATCGGCGAAAATGCGTGTGCGGCGAGTGTGGCGCATGCCGTGCCGAGGAGCACGGGCGCGATTGCGGCGGGGAGCGTCTTTGGCCTCGCGGCGAGGAAAACTGCTTTCGCGAACGTCATGCGTGCACCCGCGTTTCAGGTGTTGGGATACGAGCCGAGATGTTTCACGGAAACAGCAATGTGGCTGAGTTCCGCGATCGCGGAGCGGACTTTTTCGTCGCCCCACGAGCCGATGAAATCGATGAAAAACAGGTATTCCCATGCGTTTGAGCGCGACGGCCGCGATTCGATTCGCGAGATGCTTATTCCGCGATCGGCGAAAGGCGCGAGTGCGCGGAGAAGGGCGCCGGGCTCGTTTTTCACGAAGATGACGATGCTCGTTTTTTCTTCGCAAATCGTGCACGGCGGGTTCGGATATTTTCCGACGACGAGGAAGCGCGTGATGTTGATTCCGCGATTTTGTATTCCGCGCTCGATGACGGGCAGGTCGCGAATTTCTGCGGCGACGGAGGAGGCGATGGCAGCTGTCGCCGGATCGTTTGCGGCGGCTTCGACTGCGGCGGCGGTGGAATCTGCGGGCACGAGATCTGCTTTCGGGAGATTGTGCATGAGCCACTCCGAGCATTGCTCGAGCGCGATGTCCTTGGACAAAACGCGCTTTATCGTGTCGCGCGTGCCCGATGAAATCAGACATTGCTCGATCGGCAGTTCGATTTGCGCGATGATTGTCAAGTCTGTTTCTGCGAGCATGTCGAGCGTGCCCGCGACAGCGCCAGCCGTGGAATTTTCCACAGGGACGATTCCGTATGCGGCGTTTCCGCGCTCCACGTCTTCAAAAATTTCCGCAAGCGTGCGCTTCGGTTGCAAAATCACGCTCGCACCAAAACTCTTTCTCGCCGCCTGATGTGTGAATGTGCCGGCGGGCCCGAGATATGCGACCGGCCTCTGCATTTGCAGCGCGACGGAGGCGGAAATTATTTCGCGGAAAATCGCGCGGATATTCGCGTGCGGAATTTTCAAGCCGGCGGCGATTTTTTCCAACTTTCGTAAGAGCTCTTCTTCCCGCTCGGGGACGAAGACATTTTTGCCCTCGAGTGCTTTGTTTGCGCCGATTGTCGCGGCGCATCGTTGCCGCTCTGCCAAGAGGGTGACGATTTTTTCGTCGATTTTTTCGATGTCTTGCCGAGCTTCGCTTATCGATTTCATTTTCTTAAATTTCTTTGTCGTCGGGGGTATTTTCGCCGGTGTCTCGATTTTCTACCGAAACATCGCCGAGGTCGAGACTTGCCGTCGGCTCCGGCGCGCCCTTTTCGCCAAATCCGACATCGCCGTTTGTGGGCTTCGTCGGGTTCATCGCCTTTTGGATCCACGCGGCAATTTGCGCGGGCGAGAGCACGTCGGATTCGGGCAGTTCCGAAATTGTTTTCAAGCCGATAAATTCGAGAAATTTCGGCGTCGTCGAAAATTGCGTCGGGCGCCCGGGCAAATCTGCTCTTCCCGACACCGCGATCAGCTCGAGGTCGAGCAGCCGCGATATCGCCGAATCTGCGGAGACGCCGCGCAGCGCCTCCATCTCGGCGCGCGTCGTCGGCTGCCGGTATGCGACAATCGCGAGCGTCTCCAACGCAGCCTGCGTGAGCTTTTGCGGGCGCGGGTCGTTTCTCAAAAGGCGCACCCACTCGGCGTATTCCGGCGCGACGACCATGCGAAATCCCTCCGGCCCGACCTGAATCCGCGTCGCGTCGCCGGTTTCTTTCATCTCGCGATTGAGTTCTTCGAGCGCCTCGCGAATCTGCGTCGCCGTGAGCAAAATCGGGACCTGATTTATTATGTCTTCGATGAGGCCCTGCGTGGGTGCGTCGCTGCTTTCGCCAATGCCTGCCAGCGCGCGGGCTTCGTCCTTTTCGCGCTGCTCGTGCCAGCGCGTGATCACCGCCTGAATTTCTTTTATCGAGAGAAATTCCGAGGTCGAAGCGAGCAGCGCCTTGAGGATTTTTTTCAGGTTAAATTCCATCTCCGCAGACCCTCAGAGCTCCGTGGATTTTTCCACGACAGATTCGTCGAAAAAGTTCCAGCCCATGCCGGCATCGACGACGATCGATTGCGCGTTCACGCCGGACGAGCGCGGCGACAAGAGCCAGACTGCGGCGTCGGCAACTTCCTGCGTCGTTACGTTCGCCTTGCGCATGGTCAGTTTTTCCGCGAAAAGATAATTTTTCAAATAGCCCGGGATGCCCGCCGAAGCCGAGGTTTTGAGCGGGCCAGCGTTCACCGAGTTGAAGCGGATGCCCTGCCGCGAGAACGATTTTGCCAAGAAGCGCGACGCCGATTCCAACGCCGCTTTTATCGGCGACATGTAGCCGTAGTTTGCCGCCGTGACCTGCGACGAAATCCCGATGGAGACAACCGCCGAGCCCGCGTTCATGTGCGGCGCGAAAGCCCGCGCGATTTCGACGAGGGAAAATGCAGAGATCGCCGTCGCCTGCAAAAAATCCGCGCGCTTTGTCTCGTGAAAAGGCTTGAAGCCGTCGGAATAATTTGCAAACGCGATGCTGTGCAAAATGCCGTCGATGTTCCCGTGTTGTTGCGCGACAACTTGCGCGAGCGCGACAATTTGCGCCTCGTCCTCGACGTCGCAGACGTGCACGGGCTTGCCGGCGAGCAGCGGCGCGAGAGCTTCCGCGCGTTGCCGCGAGCGCACGGAGTAGATCACCTGCGCGCCGGCGTCTTCCAAGGTCTTCGCCGTGAACCACGCCACGGACTTTTTGTTTGCGACGCCGGTGACGAGAATTTTCTTGCCGCTGAGTTTCAGGAAGTCGGTCATAGGTTTGTCGCGATCATTTTTTCTCGAGCATTGCAAGCGCGAATTTTATTTGCAAAACGGGCTTTCCCGCGCAGCTCGCGTTTCCGCTCATGTAATAAAATCCGGAGAGTTTCTCGATCTCCTTTACCTCGATCAAAATTTCGTCGCCGGGGAAAACCATGCCCTTGAACTTCGCGTTTTCTATGCGGCAAAGCACCGGCGTGCGCTTGGCGAAATCGGCGTCGCCGCTCGCCCGAGCTTTTTTGACGAGAAAAATTGCCGCCGCCTGAAAAACGCTTTCGCAGAGCAGGACGCCCGGCGTCAGCGGCGCGTTCGGGTAGTGCCCCTCGTAGAACTTTTCGTCAGCGCGAAACGCGCGCGAGCACACGATGCCGTTGTCGCGGGTCTCCACGACTTTGTCGATGAAGAGAAATGGCGGGCGGTGCGGAATCGCTTGGAGAACTTCTTCGGTCATGCCAAATGATGAAACCAAGTTGGCGGCATTGTCGCGAGAAGAAGTTTGCCGCGCCGGCAAGTTTTTGGCGCCGTCGGGGATTGCCGCGGGCGCATTTCGGGGCTTGAAATTTGGAGCAAATGACATTGTAGTCATTACAGTTGTTTTTTAAGGAATTTTACCCCTGAAAATTGAAAAGATTATGAGTGAAAATCATCCAAAAATAGGGATTCGTCCGGTGATTGACGGGCGCCGTCGCGGCGTTCGCGAATCGCTCGAAGAACAAACGATGAACATGGCGAAAGCCGCAAAGAAGTTGATTGAGGAAAACCTCCGCCACTTCGACGGCTCGCCCGTGGAATGCGTCATCGCAGACACGACGATCGGCGGGACTGCCGAGGCCGCTGCGTGCGAGACTAAATTCAACGAAAACAATGTCGGCGCAACGCTGTCCGTGACACCGTGCTGGTGCTACGGCTCGGAGACGATGGACATGAACCCGCTTCGCCCGAAGGCGATTTGGGGATTCAACGGCACGGAGCGCCCGGGCGCAGTGTACCTCGCCGCCGCTCTCGCAGCTCACACGCAAAAGGGCTTGCCGGCGTTCTCGATCTACGGTCACGACGTGCAAGACGCAACCGACACGAGCATCCCTGCCGACGTGCAGGAAAAACTCCTGCGCTTTGCCCGCGCCGCAGTTGTCGTCGCTGATATTCGCGGCAAGAGCTACTTCTCCTGCGGCGGCTGCGCGATGGGAATCGCAGGCGCAATCGTTGACCACAGCTTCTTCGAGAGCTACCTCGGAATGCGCGTCCAAGTCGCCGACATGACGGAGATGAAGCGCCGCATGGATCTCAAAATCTACGACGAGGAAGAATTTGCGCTCGCCTTAGATTGGGCAAAGAAAAGCTGCACGATCGGTCCCGACCGCAATGCCAAAGAGAACCAGCGCACGAAAGAAGGCTACGACAAAGTTTTCGAAGACTGCGTGAAGATGACGATGATCATGCGCGACATGATGCTCGGCTCCAAGAAGGTCAAGGAAAAAGGCTTCATCGAAGAAGGTTGCGGATACAACGCAGTTCTCGCCGGATTCCAAGGCCAACGCAACTGGACGGATTACTATCCGAACGGCGACATGATGGAGGCAATTTTGAACAGCACCTTCGACTGGAACGGACCGCGCGCACCGCTCCCAATCGCGACGGAAAACGATTCGCTCAACGGCGTGGCAATGCTCCTCGGCGCGCGCCTCACAAACAAGCCCGTCGTCTTCGCAGACGTCCGCACGTATTGGTCGCCCGAGGCGGTGAAACGCGTCACGGGCACGACGCTGACCGGCGGCGCGGCAAACGGATTTATCCACCTGCTAAACTCCGGCTCGGCGGCGTTGGACGGCTCTTGCGCGATGACCGGCGCCGACGGCAAACCCACGGTGAAACACTTCTGGGAAGTCGGCGAAAAGGACATCAAAGACGTCATGAGCAGCACGGTTTGGTGCCCCGCGACTGACGAATATTTTCGTGGCGGAGGATTTTCCTCGTGCTTCCTCACGAAGGGCGGAGTGCCATTCACGATGATTCGCGTGAACATTGTCAAGGGAATGGGTCCCGTCCTGCAACTCGCAGAAGGATGGTCCGTCGATCTGCCGAAGAATGTCCACGACACGCTCAATCTGCGCACAGACCCGGGCTGGCCGACCACATGGTTTGCCCCGAGACTCACGGGCAAAGGCGCGTTCACGGACGTCTATTCCGTCATGGCAAACTGGGGCGCCAACCACGGCGTCCTCGCCTATGGCCACGTCGGCGCCGACATTCTTACGCTCGCCTCAATGCTCCGCATTCCGGTGAACATGCACAACGTCGATGACGACAAGATCTACCGCCCGTCCGCATGGGCGTCGTTCGGCACGGTCTGCAAAGAAGCCGCCGACTTCCGCGCCTGCGCCAACTACGGTCCGCTCTACGGGAAATATTGATTGACAGATAGAGCGTAGCAAAAAGCAAAGGCTTCGCCTGCGGCATGTGGCAGGCGAAGCCTTTTTTTGTACGCAGGAGCCGGGTTGGTGGTGAGAATGGGGTTGGTGGCGGGATTTGGGGTTGGTGGTGAACCGGGTTGGTGGTGAACCGGGTTGGTGGTGGAATTTGGGATGGTGGTGAGACTTGGGATGGTGGTGGAATTTGCCTCTGTAGTGGCGGGAATATACCCACCCGCGATGCTGGATCACCAACGTAATTCTCCCGCTAAGTTAGCGGGAGGGGACCACG
>JAJPZB010000090.1 GCA_021204635.1 Opitutia bacterium
TCCATATTGACCGCCCGCACCAATGTGTTGCCGACCGTCAAAGTCGTGGCAACGGATTTGGGTTGGTGGTAGGAGATGGTGGTGGGAGCAAAGTCAGACGACGCACAACCAACACACTCCCTCACCGCTAACGCGGTCCCCTCCCGCTAACTTAGCGGGTGAGTTGCGTATTACTGCGCGAGATAGTTGCCCCCACCAACCCGATTTTCACCACCGTCCCGCCACCACCAACCCATTTCCACCACCAACCCAACGCCGCCACCAACCCGCCACAAAACAAAGGCTCCACGGGTTTGTTGCCGTGGAGCCTTGTTGCCGTGGGTTGGAGGTGGCAACTATGCCTTGCGATTGTGGCGGCGACGGTTGCGGCGCGTAGCGGCGAGCGCAAGTGCGCCAAGCCCTGCAACAATGCCGAACATCGAAGGCTCAGGAATGTAGAGCACGAAAATGCCGTTGCTCACATACGACAACGTGTAATACGCGGCGAGTTCGTCGCTGAGCTCAAACGTGATGTCGTCGTCCTCGTCGTAGCCATACTCGATGATTGCAAATTTGCAACTCGCGTCGTCGGCGAGAATGCTCTTTACGGCTTCGTCTGCGGAAATCGTTATCGTCGCGGTGAGCGTGCCCTCGCCCGTTATCGCGTAGGTGTTGCCGTTGTCAGCCGTGATGCTCGCGACCGCCGCGGCATTCGCGGTGCCCGACACGAGATAGGTCTCGGTGAGAACGAGCGAGATGTCGTTCTTGACCGTGACGCCGGAATTGATCGAGAGCTGGCTTCCACCCTCAATCGAAACAGTCCCGCTACCGAGCGCGTTGTCGCTGCCCACGACGAGCACGCCTTCCGAGATCGTCGTGCCGCCCGAGTAGAGGTTTTCGCCCGAGAGCTCGAGCGTGCCTGCGCCGGTTTTCACCACCGAGCCCGTCGATGTCGTGGCGCTGTCGGCGACGTCTGCCGTTGCCGACATGCCGTTCGCAATTCCCATCGCGACACTAAGCGCCGCGCCTTCATTCGTCACGTCGAAGACGAGCGTCGCGTCGTCGGCGAGGTGAATATTGCGCCCGCTTACGTTGTCGATGTTGCTCGTCGTGCCGGCGTCGCCGGAATAGCGATACGTGCCCGTGCCCGAGGTCACGGAGAACGCGCGATCTCCGCCACTTGTGTCGGCGGAAATTTGCGCCGTCGTGACTTCGAGCGTGCCGCCGTCGGCAATCTGCAAAGTCGCGTTATACATGTCGGAGCCGAAGTTTGTCGTGCGCCCGCCCCAACCGTGCGCGAGGAGCGAGACCTTTGCAGTGCTGCCTTCGCCGCTTATCACGAGCGTGCCATCGCCGCCAGCCTGCGACGACGTGACGCCGGTCAAATCCACGACCGCACCGTCGGTCACCGCAAGCGTGCCGGAAATCGAAAGCTTCTCGGAAATCGTCGAATCGGCGGCAATGTCCAAAGTCGCGCCGCTGCTAACCGTCACGTCGCTCAGGGTGAAAGCGCCGTCCAAGGTCAGCGTCCCCGCCGAGACCGCGACAGCGCCGTCAAAGCTCGTGCCGTCGCCGTGAATCGCCTGCGAGCCCTCGCCGGTCTTCTCGAGGTTCACATTCGCGAGAATCGTGCCGTAGAAATCGTAGCTCGCGTCGGCGGCGGTGTTGATAACCAGTGTGCGCACCGTGTCGTCGGAGGAAAGATTCGCGCCGCTCTCGCCCAATTGCGTCGGAGTGACCGATCCGGAATAAATGATGTCCGCGCCGTTGTGGTCAGCCGCGCTCGTCAATCCGGCGACCGTGACCGTCGAGGCGTTTACGCCAAGGGAAAGGGAATCGGACGTTGCGTTTTCCGTGCCAAAGCTGATGACAGCCCCACTCGCAATACTGCCGTCGGAAATCACGAGCGACAACGAGCGCTTGTCGCCTGTGGCGGTGTCGGAAATCTCAATCGTGCCGGTGAAATCGTTTGTCGCATCCGCCGAAATTCCGGTGCCGAGCTCGATGACTGCGCAAACATCGGAAGTTGACTTGCTTCCCAAACTCAGCTGCGCATTGTCGCCACTCAAATTGTTGATGACGATGTGACCTTGGTAATTTCTGGTCTCAATCGTCCCCGTCCCGCTCACAGCCACCTGATCGATCGTCAGTATGGTGCCGGAGACACCGTTATTGTTGCCGCTGCTGTAAAGCGCGAACGTCGCGCTGTCCGAGAGCGAGACAGACGCGAGCGAAGCCGTGACATTTCCTTTTGTCAGCTGGAACGCCGTGTTGCTGCCGCTGAGGACGAGCGAGCCGGTGAAGGGATTTTGCGTATTCTGCGTCGTCGAAACGGAAATGTCGGAGAGCGACAAGGTGCCCTCGCCCGCGAGGTTCGCGATTGTCGCCGACAGCGAACTTCCCGACGAGCCGGAAATGCTCAGCGATGCACCGTCGGCAATCGAAATCATGCCGCTGCTGCTCACCGTGCTGGAGTCTGTGGCGGCAACGGAAGAAGCGCCGGAGCTGAGGCTCAATGTCGCGCCACTTGTGGTTGACAACGCGCTCATCGCGAAGCTTCCGTCCAAGATCAGCGTGCCGCCGGTGACCGAGATTGCGCCGTCAAAGCGCCCGCTGCTGTCGTGAATCGCCTGCGAGCCGTCGCCGGATTTCGTGATGTTTACGTTGTTGAGAATAACGCCGTAGAAATCGTAGCTCGCGTCTGCGGCGACATTGACGATCAACGTGCGCGCCGTGTCGTCGGAAGTAATGTTCGCGCCGTTCACCCCCGTGTCCATCGGGGAAATTTTGCCGGAATAAATCATGTCGGTGCCACCGTGGTCACTCGCGCTCGACAAGCCGGCTACGGTCGCGCCATCAACGTTCACGCCGAGAGAAAGAGAGCCATCCGATGATGCCTCGGTGCCAAAATTAATCACCGCCCCTTTCGCAATATCGGCATTGGAAATCACAAGCGACACAGAGCGCCGACTCCCGTCATTGGTGTCGGAAATATCGATCGTGCCGGTGAAATCGTTCGTCGCCGTCGCCGACACGCTTGCCCCGAGTTCGTAAATCGCGCACACGGAAGAAGCGGCTTCGCTCGTCAAGTACAGCGTCGCATTGGTTCCGCTCAAAGCATTGAGCACGAAATATCCTTGCCAATACGTGGTGCTGATTGTCCCACTTCCACTGACGGTCACCTGCCCAATCGTGAGCGCAGAATCCGCATTACCATTGTTGTTGGCTCCGTTGTAAACCAAGAAAGTCGAATTTGTGAGCGAGAGTGCCGCCATCGAAGCGGCGTCGGTTGTGGGTCTCGTCAACTGGAACAACATGTCGCTTCCGTTGCGCCCTGTGATGACGAGAGATCCGGAGAAATCGCCTAAGGTCGCCAACGTCAAGCCGTCAGTCGTGGAATTTTCTTGACTCGCGCCGAGGATTGTCAGGGTCGCGTCGGAATCGCCATTGAGAGTTCCGAGGTTCAGCTTTTTGTTCCAGTAGAGCGCGATCGTCGCGTCAGAGCCGGAAACGGTCGTCGTGCCAATCGTAAGCGCCGTATTATTCGTCGTATTGTCGGTGCGCGCGCCATCTACCTGCCAAAACGTTCCGGAAATCTCCAAGTTCGCGAGAGTCAAATAGCTATTGTTGTTCAAGAACGTCGCGCCGGAATCAATTTTGAGTGTCGTGTTCGTGCCAAGAGAATACGTATCCACAACCTCACTTCCGGTGGCACCCAACAGCACCACACCGCTTGCAACTTCGACCGTGCGAGTTTCGTTGTTCGTGCTCGTCGTGAACAATTGGATGTCGGGAGTTCCCGGCAAAGATCTGAGATTTGAATCCGCCGACGAAGTGCCGTTCAGCACAATCGTGCCCTCGCCTTCGAGGTCTGCGGTGACAACCGACCCACTCGCTTCGGCAGAAATCGTCAAAGTCGAGCCGGATTTCACTTCGAGCTTTGTCGCAGTCAACGACGCACCATTAGAGATCGAGAACGTGTAGTCGTCGGAAACTATGGCTTTGCCGGTGGTAATATCCGTCGCGATCGACACCGTTTTGTACGCCGCCGCAGAGGTGAACTCCACGTATTCGTTGCTCACGAAATAAGCCGCGCTACCTCTTTTTTCCCAATTGCTGTTGTCGCTGTCGGTAGTCCACGAGTTATTTCCTTCGGTGCCGTTCCAGACCAAATCCACTGCTGTGAAGGTGACCGTAAACCCGGAAACCGTAAAGGTCGTGTCCGTGAAAATTTCTTTGGAAGAGAAATTGTCAAGCGTCAAATTGCTGAGGTCAAGACCCGTCACCGTGCCGTCACCGGTGAACAGCGTAAAAGTCGCGCCAGTGTCCCAGTCGCCGGTGTATTCCCAGTTGTCGAGGGCAAAGACCGTGTTGCTGTCAATCGTCACCGTTCCGGAATTTTGAATCGCCGTGGTAAGCCCCACCGACGCGCCGGAAATATCGAGAGTTGCTCCACTCGCGACAGACAATGTTCCAAAATTGGAGATGGAGCCGGTAATTTTCGTCGTGCCGGCATTGGAAATTGTGAGCGTGTTGTTCGCCGCGGTGCTGTCGTAGCCGATCAAATTCGAGCTAACCGTGTAATTGACCGAGCCCGCAAATTCCAAGCTCTTCGCGGAGATCGAGGAGTTCTCGACGGTCAGCGTCGTCGAATCGGCGGACGCGTAGTCGGAATAATTGTACTTGACAGTGGTGAGACAGGATATTGCGCCGGTGCCGGAAATTTTCGTGTCGGTTGCCGCGGCGGTATTATTTCCGAAATAAATATACGACGGACCGTTATTCCCTGACGGTCCGGTCGTTACAGACAAATTGCCGGAGTAATTAGACCAATCACCGGTAAAAGTAAGGTGATACGTTACGGTGCCGGATCCGAAAGTCCAATCGCCCGCACCGGAAACTGCGCCCGTAAACGTATAAAACGACCCGGAATATCCGTTGTTGATTGTGAATCCGCCGGTTCCGATGTTGATATTGCAACTGTAGGTCGCGGCGGTGTTGCTTTCCAAATACCCGCTCAAACCGCTGATGTAAACGGTGTCGGAATCCTCAGGAACAGGGAAATAAAAATCCGTCGTCGTTCCCGAGTATGGATCGCTCTCAGTTCCGGAGCCGCTCGTCGGAGCCGAGTAGGCAGCCAGAGCGGTGGTTGCGGGGATAATCGCCATGACAGAAGCGGCGACAAGGGTAGAGAGTAGGAATTTTGGGGTAGTCATAATTTGTCTTGTTTTGGGGTGAACGAAACAGTTATGCAGTAGTTTTTACAGGGGGGGGGGCTTGTCAAGACAAAAGTTGAAAATTTTCCTGAAACTTTTCTCCTCACATTCGCAACAATCGCGCATTTTTTTGCTTGCATTTCCCGCCACAAACCGACTCGCCACAACAATGCAGGGTTGGTGGTGGCGGGTTGGTGGTGAAACTTGGGTTGGTGGTGGCAATAACATCGCGCATTTATGCGCGATTCTCCCGCTAAGTTAGCGGGAGGGGACCGCGATAGCGGTGAGGGAGTGTGTTCGTGGAACGTCGCCTGACTTTGCTCCCCACCACCAACCCCTCCGAAATAATCTCACCACCAACTATCCTCGCGGCACTTGCCGCCACCACCAACCCAAATCTCACCACCATCCCAAATCCCGCCACCAACCCCGCCACAACAGACCCAAGCGGCGCTTTTCCCGTTGCAAACGCGGATTGAGCGAATTTGAATCTCGCGTTCGCTTTAAATCAACGCACATCCATGACATCCTCTGAAATTCGCCGCTCCTTTCTCGAGTTTTTCGCCTCGAAGCAACACCGAATCGTCCCTTCGTCGAGCCTTTTGCCGGATTCCCCCAACCTGCTCTTCACGAACGCGGGCATGAACCAGTTTGTCCCGATATTTCTCGGCCAAATTCCCTGCCCCTATTCGCCTCGGCGCGCGACAGACACGCAGAAATGCATTCGCGCGGGCGGCAAGCACAACGACCTCGAAGACGTCGGTTTGGACACCTACCACCACACGTTTTTCGAGATGCTCGGCAATTGGTCGTTTGGCGATTATTTCAAAAAAGAAGCGATTTCGTGGGCGTGGGAACTGATCACGGAAGTCTGGAAATTCCCGAAAGAGCGCCTCTACGCGACGGTCTATTGCCCCGACAAGGCGAAGGGCGATCCGGCGGACTTTGACCAGGAGGCATATGACGCGTGGGAAAAGCTCTTCCGCGCTGCGGGGCTCGACCCGAAAGTCCACATCGTGAACGGCAACAAAAAGGACAATTTCTGGATGATGGGCGACACGGGGCCCTGCGGTCCGTGCTCCGAAATTCACTTCGACCTCACGCCGCTCGGCGACACGGCGGGCGCGCTCGTCAACGCAGGTTCGCCAAAGTGCATCGAGATTTGGAACCTCGTTTTCATGGAATACAACGCGAACCCCGACGGCACATTTTCCCCGCTGCCGGCGAAAAACGTCGATACGGGAATGGGCTTCGAGCGCGTGTCGGGCATAATGCAGTGCACAAAAAATTTCACCGATTTCACGGGGATAATTTCCAATTACGAAAGCGATGTCTTCGCGCCGCTCTTCCGCGAAATCGAGAAAATGTCGGGCAAAAAATATGCCTCCACCCTGCCCGCCGACGGAACGCAGGGCGCGACGGAGCAGGAAAAAACCGACGTCGCGTTTCGCGTCATCGCGGACCACATCCGCACGCTCTCGTTCGCAATCGCAGACGGAATCGCGCCCGGCAACAACGACCGCAACTACGTCCTGCGCAGAATTTTGCGCCGCGCCGTGCGCTACGGGCGGACGCTCGGCTTCACGGAGCCGTTTTTCTACAAACTCGTTGACGTGCTCGCAGACACGATGGGCGAGGCATTCCCGGAAATCCGCGCGCGCAAAGACTTTGTGCGCGACACAATTCGCGTCGAAGAAGAGGCGTTCAACAAAACGCTCGACGCCGGTCTCACGATTTTTGAAGAAATAATTTCGCTGAAAAATTCGGCAAAGGAATTGATGAGCGGCATCGCAGACGCCCTGAGGCTTTCCTCCGAGGCTCTGAAAGGCGGAAACGCCGCAATCGCGAAAATCGCCGACAACATGCTGCTCGCGATCGCGAAATACATCGCGGCGTTTGACAAGCCCGTAAACACCGAGCTCGCGCGACGCATTTTCACGCGCTCCGACGTGCGCGCAGTCTATGCCACGGCGCAGGCGCTCATCGCGGCGCCCGCCAACGCGGAAGCAGTGGCGAATTTCCGCGGCACACTCGTGAACTTCATGATCGTCAGCGCGCAACTCGCCAACGTCTTCAACGGCGAAGCGGCATTTTTGCTCTACGACACATACGGATTCCCGCTCGACCTCACGGCGCTCATGGCGCGCGAACGCGGATTTTCCGTTGATGAAACGATGTTCAACACGCTCATGACCGAGCAGCGGGAACGCGCACGCGCCGCGCAGAAAAAGCAGATTGTCGCCCTCTCCGAACTCAACACGAAAGAGGCGACGCATTTTCTCGGCTACGAAACGCTCTCGGCGGAAGCGACGATTCTCGAAATCGCCGACAACAAGGGGAAACTCGCCGTCGTGCTCGACCGCACTCCGTGCTACGCCGAAATGGGCGGCCAAGTCGGCGACACGGGGACGCTCTCCGCGCGCGGGCGCGTGTGGAAAATTGTCAACACGCAAAAAAGCGGCAACGTGTTCCTGCATTTCATCGAGGGCAACGAGCCGCCGCCCGTCGGCGCAAAGGCGACAATCGCCGTCGATGAAACGCGCCGCCACGCAATCGAGCGCAACCACACGGCGACGCACCTTTTGCACTTCGCGCTGCGCACCACCGTCGGCAAGGAAATCGCGCAAAAAGGCTCGTTCGTGAGCGACGAAAAACTCACCTTCGACTTCAATTCCGCCGCGCTCTCGCCCGCGCAGGTCGCCGCCGTCGAGGAAAAAGTCAACGAGCTCGTCCTCGCAAACGCAGGCGTGTCATGGCGCGAAATTCCCCACGAAGACGCCAAGGCAAACGACAACATAATCCAGTTCTTCGGCGACAAATACGGCGACATCGTGCGCGTGATTCAGATTGGCGGAAACGCGCGCGCACTCGACGGATATTCGATGGAGCTCTGTGGCGGCACGCACGTTCGCGCGACCGGCGAACTGGGGCTTTTCAGAATTGTCGGCGAAAACGCAATCGCCGCCGGCGTGCGCAGAATCGAGGCGCTCACAGGCACGGCGGCATACGCGCACGACGTCGCCGAAACGCGCCTGCTGAAAAAACTCTCCGACAAAACGAAGACGCCCGTCGCCGATTTGCCGAAAAAATTTGAGGCGCTCATGGAAGAAAAATCCGCGCTCGAAAAGCAGCTCGCCGCCGTGAAACAGCGCGAAATGGCTGCCCTCGCAAACTCGCTCGCGGCAAACGCGAAAGAGGTTGACGGCACGAGGCGCGTCGCCGCTGTCGTCAACGCAAACACGCCAAACGACCTGCGCGAAATCGCCACGCAACTCGTCAAGTTGCTCGGCGACACCGGCGTCGCAATTCTCGGCGCCGCGCTCGGTGGCGACAAGGTCTCGGTGGTGGCGGCATGCGCGCCGGGGGCAGTCAAAGCCGGAGCGCAGGCAGGCAAAATCGTCTCGGGGCTCTGCGGCAAACTCGGTGGCAAAGGCGGCGGGAAGCCCGACTTCGCCATGGGCGGCGGCAAAGATCCCGCAGCCCTCGCCCCGCTCTTCGCAGACTTGGCGTAAAGGGTCGGTGGCGATCCGGGTTGGTGGCGAGATTTGAGTCGGTGGTGGAAATTGGGTTTGTTGCCACAAACCCAATTTTTTTGTCGCGTGGGTCGGTGGTGGCGCGTCTGTGGTGGGATTTGGGTTGGTGGTGAAAGCCGGGTTGGTGGTGGCGGCAAAGTGCAGCAGGAATTGTCACACGGATTTGTTCAAGCCTAACGGCGT
>JAJPZB010000013.1 GCA_021204635.1 Opitutia bacterium
TTGGGTTGGTGGTGAGATCTTGGGTTGGTGGTGAGATCTTGGGTTGGTGGTGAGAGGCGTATTTATTTTTCGCATTGATTGGGACGCTACGACACCCCACCACAGTAGCTTCACCACCACTGTTGTCGCGGAGATTTCTCCCTCTGAGACGGAGGGAGAATCTCTCTGCATTTATGTATTAATCGGCGTCCGGCGTGTTGCCTGAACCCCACATACCGGTTTGGTTAATGCGGGCACTCCGCTCCATCGCGTCGTATTTTGTCATAAGCTTTGCGGTTTCTTCGGGGAGGTGCCTTCCGTAACCGCGTTTTATCATTTCGCCACCGATGTCGATCTGACGACCATCAACATTAGCTGTGATTTGCACAAGGTAATAGTGAATGTAATCCCCTTTGTAGTAATACGTGTCTTTTGAGCGCTTTTGTTTTATGGATTTGTCTTTCCACGAGACGCGGACAGTTTTTCCGAGTATCAATTCTTCGAGAGTTTTCTTCGCTTCCGGGGTATCCGGCGCCGCGACGCCGCACAGGATGCATTTCAGCTGTGCGGAGTGGTCGAGTTTATCCACCGTGAACGAATCTCCGCTCGTGACGGCGAGAACCTTTCCCGAGAAATCCGTCTCTCCAACATACCCTGCTTTCCCTGCATCTACTTTCCCCGGGGTTTTCTTTACTTGGTAATTCTTTGTGTTATAAACCTTTCTCGGTTTTCCTACTACAATCGCGGATGCGTTTCCGCAAAACGCAGCAGTTAGGAGCGAGATTCCGATAATCTTCGCAAGAGTTGATAATTTTGGTCTTTTCATAGCAGTGTTTAGTTTAGTGTTTTATTTTTTTTGACGCATACGGGAAACCCCGCAAAACGTATTTTTGCAGAACCAAGCCTCCCGAAAACATCAGACAAAATGTTATTCTCGCCGGAGGTCAAGACATTTCGTGAAGAATTGGAAAAAATTTCAGGAAGAAAATTTGACTTCTTCTGCGAGCCATTTCTTCAACTCGCTTGTCCATTGCGCTTTATACTTAAAAGTGTCGCGAAATCCCCAACCGTGTTTGCCGGTAGGATAGGTGTGGAGCACAGCGGGGACTTTTTTCGCTTTCAGCGCACGGTAGTATCCGGTTCCGTTCTCGGGTGAAACAGCGTCGTCGTCGGCAGAAAGTGCGATAAACGCCTGCGGAGACGAGGCGGAAACTTGTTTGTCAAGCGAAAATTTTTGCTCCAACTTTGCCGAAGGTTTTTCGCCGAGCAGGTTTTTGCGCGAACCGGAGTGCGTGAGACCTTTCTGCATCGAAATCACAGGGTAGAGCAGAATTTGGAAATCGGGGCGCGTGTCTTTACTCGAAAGGTTTGCGAGAGACGCTGCCAAGTGACCGCCGGCGGACGCGCCCATTATGCCGACGCGCGCGGGATTTACGCCCCATTCTGCGGCGTGTTTGCGCATTATGCGCATCGCCTGTTTCGCGTCCGAGAGCGGCACTTCGGGGTTGCCGTTCGGCATTCTGTATTTCAGCACCGCGAACGCGATTCCCTGTTCGTTGAACCACGCCGCCATGTCGTGCCCCTCGTGCTTTGTCGCGACATACGAATATCCGCCGCCCGGGCACATCACGATTGCCGTGCCGTTCGGCTTGTCGGCGGGATAGACGGTGAGCGTGGGCTTGCTCACGTTTCCGATTCGCCCGTCGCCGAGATCTTTTTCGGGGCCGGAAAGTTTGTTGGAGTTTGGTGGAACGTTTTGCCAGAGTGGCAACTCCACCGGTTTTTGCGCAAACAGCGTCGTCGCCATGGCAATTAACAAGCAGGAGAAAATGAAGATTTTTTTCATGTCGGGGTGTGTTTTTTACCGCAGGCAGAGTAGTTGAAATCGCCGGCGCAGACAACCCCGCCGGAGAAAATTTTCGGCAGGGTGCGAAATTTGCCAGAGCGGCAACGCGCGAATTGCGCGCGGCGTTTAGTGGCGGCGCGGCGGAAGCGGAGCGTCCGACTTTGGCGCTGCGCTGCGGAGGCGATAGACTATGCGCGCCTGCGAAATGTCTTTCGGATCCATTTCCACGCGGACGGAATCGCCCACGAAAATTTTGATGAAGTTTTTCCGGAGCTTTCCGGAAATGTGACCGAGCACAACGTGCTTGTTCGGGAGCTCAATGCGGAACATCGTGCCGGGGAGCACCGCAATTATTTTGCCTTCGAGTTCAATTAAACCGTCGGAATTCGCCATGCAGATTTATGTATTTAACAGGGAAAGTTCGGCGATAATTGCCATTCCGCGAAAAAACGTCAACTGCGGAAATGTTCACGGGAGCAGGTGGAGATTCGCCATCGAGATGCCCGAGAGCATGGCGCCCGTGATTCCGTGGAAGCCTTGGTCGGTGCCGCAGATGAACAAATTTTTCACGGGAAGCGTGCCCGTGCGTATTTTCTCCGGCGAGCCGTATATTGCGCCTCCGAGCTTGCCGGTGAAGCGCTCGATTGTGGCGGGGGTGAACATGTCTGTCGCGACAATCGCGCTGCGGAGTTTGTTGTCGCTCACCGGCGGCAAATGCGACAGCGCCGTGTCAAGCATTTTTTTATACGCGAGCGACTTCGCGCGGGCGTATTCCTCATTGTTGCCGCGCGCCGCTTTCCAAAGCGCGTGATTCGCGAGGCAGGTTACTCGCAGGCAACCTTCCTGCGGCGCGAGTTCGCGTTGACGCCAGCGATAGTTGTTGGGAATGCAAATCGCGCCCGAGCGCGGGTCGATCAATCCCGCCGGCTCTGCGTAGTTGAAGCGCTCTGCGTCGTTGAAAAAAACGATCGTCTGCCCCCAGCCGAAATCTGTCGCGGGCTCCGCCGCAAACTGCGTTATCGTCTCGCAAAACGTGATTCGCCCGACATTCTCCGCGCCATAGTCGCAGGCGACATTCTCGCAAAGCCGCATGGTTTCGACCAAGCCAGCCGACGAAATGATTTTGTCCGCAACAATGCGCGCGCCGTTGTCAAGCTCCACGCCCGTCGCAGTTCTGTTTGTCGTGAGAATTTTTTTTACGCCGCAGTTCAGTCGCAAAACCGCGCCTGCCTCTTGCAATTTTTTTCGCAGCAGATTTGCGATTTGCCTCACGCCGGCATGCGGTCTCGCGAGACCTTCGCGGAAAATGCTGCGCCACATTATCGCGAAGAGCGGGAGCGACATGTCGCGCTGTCGCGAGCTTCCGTAGAACGAAAGCGGGATGAAAAGCGTGTCGATGAGCAGCGGGTCGGAGATGAATTTTGCGACGTGCTCGCGCGCGGAAACATCGGCGGAATCGAGAGCGGTTTCGTTGAAGCCGCGCAAAAATTCGTCCAACTTTCTGAAGCCGTCGATTTGTTGCGGAAATGCTTTTTCGATCTCGCTTTCCAAGAGCTCGAAATCGTTGTCGAAGCGGATTTTGTTTCCGAATGCGTGAATCTCGGAGCAGATTTGCGGGCACAAATCCAACTCCTCGCGGCGAATGCGCAGTTGCCGCAAAATCTTCGAGAGCGGCGAATTTTTCGTGCCCTCGGGAACGAAATTCGTCATCGCGTGGAGCCCGACGTCATACTTTCTTTTGTTCTTGACATAGAACCCGTTCAGCCCGCCGATCGCGTAGTGGCGCTCGATGACGAGCGTCTTTTTCCCGAAATATGCGAGCCGGATTCCCGCTGCGAGCCCGCTCATGCCCGCGCCGATCACGACGACGTCGAAGTGCTCGCCGTCGAGTTTGTCTGCCTTTGTCGCGCGCGTGTTGTCGTTCATGTCGTCGGCGAAAGAAATTTATTTGCCGGCGGAGAAAAGCCCGCAAACGGCTTGCGCCCAGCCGTTGAAATCTCCGGCGGAAATGCATTTTGCCAAGACCGCGATCCAGACGACGGCGCCGATGACCATCGCGCAGAAAACCGCCGCCGAGCCGAGGTCCTTCGCGCGCTTCGCGAGTTCGCGATATTCGAGCGAGATGTCGTCAACCACAGCCTCGATGGCGGAGTTCAGCATTTCAAATCCGAGAATCAGCGGCATTGGCACGAAGAGCATCGCCTTGGAAAACGCGTCGATCGGGAGCGCGATGACGACGATCGTGAGAACGCAAAACGCGAAAATTTCCTGCCGGCACGCGTGCTCGTATTTGAACGCGGCCTTGAATCCTGCGCAGGTGTACAGAAATGCGTTGACGAGGCGCCTCAGCCCGCCCTTGGATTTTTTTGTCTCGGCGAAGTTCGCGGCGTTTTCGCTTGTCGCAGTCTCGTTTTTTCCCGCGAAAGGTTTGTTCGCCGTGTCGCCTGCGCGTTTCTTGTTTTGCATTTTTTTAGCTATAAAAAAGCCCCGCACGATGGGGAACGGGGCTTGGAAAAATTTGTCGGTTTTTGGAGCTTTATTCCTCGACCGGATTTTCCTCCGTCTTCGTCAAGAATCCCTTGTCGTTGAATGTGTAAATCCCGCCGCGCGGGTGTTTGAGTTGGAACGAATCGGGAGAATCGCGCTTGATCGTCAGCTCTTCCGGAATCGTGTAGCCTTCCGAAATTCTGTTGCCGTTGAGCATTTGAAATTCTTCCGGCGCGGAAATTTTTCCGGTCTTCGCGTTGTATTTTAGCGTCACCTCGGTCGCGAAAGTTTCCGCGAAATAGGCCTGCGCCGCCGTACCGAGGCGCGTGCCGTCGTCTTGCATTACCGCCTGCGCGCGCGTCGCCATATATTGGTTTGCGGCGGGAATGGCGATTGCGCAGAGAATGCCGAGCAGGGCGACGACAATTGCGATTTCTATCAGGGTGAATGCTTTCTTTACCGGCGTGGGTGCGTGAGACATAAGGGGGCTTTTAGTGTGATTGGTGCAGTGAGAGCGCATCTCGGGAAAGGAACTATTCCGCGAATTAGCGTGCGACAATAGTTTAATAATCCGCTCCCGCTGTCAATATTTCAATTGACTTTCCTTCGCCGAGCCAAAGCGGATTTCTGCGGGAACGCTCCTTGAAAACCGCCGGCGTTTCCGCTAAAAGAGAGAAAGTATGCTGACACTACACACGAAGGACGGCAATTGCTTCGAGGCTTTGCGCGAGTTCAGCCGACCCGCCGCAGCGAGCGGAAACGTTTCTGAGACCGTCGCAGAAATAATAAGCGACGTTCAGCGCCGAGGCGACGAAGCCATACTTTATTACACGGCAAAATTCGACCACGCGAAACTCATCAGGAAACAACTGCGCGTCTCGCAAGAAACCATCGACTCTGCGCTCGCGACCGTCGAGGCGGAAAAACTCTCGGCGATGAAAGCCTCCGCCGAGGCAATCTCGGATTTTCACAAGCGTACGCTTCCGAAAAGTTGGAAAAAAAGAAATCCGCACGGCGCCACCGTCGGCGAACTCTTTTACCCGATTCGCCGCGTCGGGCTCTACATTCCGGGCGGGCAGACGCCGCTTTGCTCCACGGTGCTGATGACCGCGCTGCCGGCAAAATTGGCAGGCGTGCCCGAACTCGCGCTTTGCACGCCGCCGCGCCCCGACGGCTCGATCGCGCCGGAAATTCTCGCCGCCGCAAAGCTTTGCGGGATCACGGAAATCTACCGAGTGGGCGGCGTGCAGGCGATCGCGGCTCTCGCGGCGGGCACGGAGACAATTCCCGCCGTCGATAAAATCGCGGGGCCGGGCAACGCATTTGTCGTCGAGGCAAAGCGGCAGTTGTTCGGGAAAGTCGGGATCGATCTCTTGCCGGGCCCGAGCGAGGTCATGGTCGTCGCCGATTCCAAGTCAAATCCGGAGTGGGTTGCCGCCGACATTATCACGCAGGCGGAACACGGTTCGGGGAAGGAAAAAGTCTATTTGCTCGCGCTCGACGAACGCATTTCAGACGCCGTCGAAATCGCGATTTCGTCGCTGCTCGCGCGCTATCAGCGGGGCACGAGATTGCGCGAAATCATGGCGGCGGGTTTTTGCCGGATCATCGCGGATTCCGTCGATGTCGCCGTCGATGTCGCCAATTTCATCGCGCCAGAGCACTTGGAAATTCAAACCTCGGCGAAGACCGCGAAAATTTTGTCTTCCCGCATAACCACGGCGGGCGCAATGCTCGTCGGTGCATATTCTCCCGCCGCACTTGGCGACTTCGCCGCAGGACCCTCGCACACGCTGCCGACGTCGCGCACCGGCAGATTTTTCAGCGGGTTGCAAGTCTCCGATTTCATGCGGCGCACGAGCTATGTGCGCTACGACGAAGAATCGCTGAGCCGCGCGCGCCCGATTGTCACCGCATTTTCAAAAATGGAACAGCTTGAAGTCCACGGCCATTCGGTAGATATTCGTTTCGAGAAAAAGAATAAGTAAAATCTTTCGAACCGTCTTTGCGCGGCGGCGGTTCGAAGATTTCAAAAATCAACGCTGCGCAGAGGACAACAATTATGCAAAAAACAATACAAAACCTGATCGACGCAATCATCGGCGAATCCACCGCGAGCGCCAGCTACGCCGCATACGCCGCGCAAGCCGTGCGCGAGGGATTCCCGCAAATCCAGAAAATGTTTGAGGCAACGTCAAAGGCCGAAAGCATTCACGCCGCAAACCACGCGCGCGTGCTCAAACAACTCGGCGGAACGATTCCGACATTCGAGATTAAAATCGACGTCAAAACGACGGTGGAAAATCTCGTGATGGCAAAAGCGGGAGAAGTTCACGAGTTCTCGGAAATGTATCCCGAGTTCATCGAAGCAGCAAAGGCAGAAGGCCAAAAAGCCGCCGTGCACACCTTCGAGATGGCGATGGAGGTGGAGAAAATCCACGCGCAACTCTATCAGAACGCGACAGACGCCATCGCCGCAGGAACGACCGCAAACCTCCCCAAGGAATACTGGGTTTGCCCGGTTTGTGGCGACACATTCGGCAGCTTAGAGGGCTTGCAAGCGTGCCCAATCTGCCGTGTCAAGCCGGAAAAATTCCTGAAGTTCTAAGCTGAGCTGAGCTAAGAAATTCAGGATTTTCGCGCCAAGTCAAAGCCTCTTCCCCGATGTGTTGTCGTGGGAAGAGGCTTTTTGTGCACGCAGGTCTGTGGTGGTGCGGGTTGGTGGTGGAACTTGGGTTGGTGGTGGGAGCAAACTCGCGCATGCCTTGCGCGGGTAACTCTAATTCATCGCGACGTAGATTTGTTGCGGGCGACAACACGACCTTAGTTTTCGCATGGGATAATTTCCTCTTCCCGCATGCGGCGCGCAAGTTCTTTCGAGAAAATCTCCGCACCCCACTTGTTGAGGTGATTCACGTCCTTTCTACAATCTTCAGGAACTGAGAAGTTCACGTAATCCCAAAATTCGACGTCAGGAAATTCCGTCTTTAAAAGGTTTTCAAAATAAGGCACATCAAAAAATTTTTCTGCGTGGTAGATTGGAGTGTTCAAAAATATTACGCGAACTCCGTGTGCTCGTGCCATTTCTACAATTTTTCTAAGATATTTCCTCTGCAATTCGTTTCCGTAAAATGTCATTTTACCAACGCTAAAAAGTCTTTTATGAGCCACTCCTGGTTCGAGATCTTTTTTTAGATCTCTTACTTGCTCCATATTGTAACCACCCATGTCACCAAATATTTCTTGGGAACTTTTTGAAATAAGACTATAAAACGATTTGAATCCACTTTTAATTCCATATTTACTAAGCAGGTATCCGAAATATATGTTAGGTTCAATACTTCTAAGTTCTTCTGCTGAATAAATACCTAAATTTTTGAAAAGTAGAATTTTTGTGCTACCATTGTTGTGGAGACAACTATCGCCGTTTTTTTCAAGGCAATAGGGTGATACCCCTATGAAAACAGTAGATATTTTCGGATTTTTATCAAGTAGTCTTTTCAATCTGGGATAGATATTTAGATAAATTTCTGCTGGTTTTGCAAAATTGAATCCCCCTGGGATAAATTCATCATTTATTCCGTTCGCAACGTGGGAATCCCCGACAAAGACAACTGTTTTATTGTCCGCTATCTCAAATGAAGCTAACTATCTTGGAGCAATTATGCTGTAGAGGATATTGGGCATGGTTACAACGAAAAGAATGAAAACCAGCAAAAGTGATTTTAAAAGGAACTTTTTCATGGAGCTTATAACCTCAAAATTGGAAGTATATGAATTGCTCGGAGCTCGCGCGGTAGCGGACAATTATGTACGCGATTATTAAATAAATTCCCCAGCGCAAAATTCCTCTTTTGGGGAGAAGGGAAAGTGTATGCTCGCGCTTCCTCGCGAACCACTCAGCGAAAATTAATATTATAATGAATGTAATATTCTGCGAATGGAATGCGTCCAAATCGCGGAGCTGGCTTGTAGGGCTCGCGAGAAATGTGCCGGAAAATAATATGTGGCGGAAAAATTCAACAGCGTCGTTAATCGTCGGCGCGCGGAAAATCACCCAGCCACAGACCACGAGAATAAATGTTCCCAAGACTTGCAGAAGTTCTTTCCATGTTGGAAGAAATATTGTGTTTGCCGCGACAACGTCGAGATTTTTGCGATTTGTTTTCCGGAGCAAAAGCGGGATAAAAAGCAATGCATTGAATGTGCCCCAGGCGATAAACGTCCAATTCGCGCCGTGCCAAAATCCGCATACAAGAAATATAATGAGGGTGTTGCGAATGACTTTTGGCGTGCTCACCCGCGAACCCCCAAGCGGAATGTATAAATAATCGCGGAACCACGTGTTTAGCGAGATGTGCCACCGACGCCAAAACTCCGCGATGTCGCGAGAAAAATACGGGAAGTTGAAATTCTTTTTTAGCGAAATTCCGAACAGCCGCGAGCAACCAATTGCAATGTCGGAGTATCCCGAAA
>JAJPZB010000131.1 GCA_021204635.1 Opitutia bacterium
CCTCACCACCAACCCAAATTCCCGCCACCACCAACCCATTCCTCACCACCAACCCAAATTCCCGCCACCACCAACCCATTCCTCACCACCAACCCGCCGCCACAACAGTCCGGATGCCGGGTTGGTGGTGGCGGGAATTTGCAAGCAAAAAATTTCGGGTCTCGCGACAATCTCAGATTTATGCTTTAAGGCAAGTCCGCAAGGTCTTAACCTTGGGGTTCAGTTTTTCATATGGGATCGGTTTTGAGAAGAAGGCACCGTGATGAGATTGCGCTCATAGATCGCGTCTTGAACACGTCTGACGAATCGCGCCGAAAACGCTTCCGGCACGTGATGGTGGGGGTTTGCACTTTTTTGCTCTTCGGCATGCTCGTTTCCTTTATTGCGTTTTTCGCACGTCCGCCGCACGCGCCTGTAATCTACAAGGGCATGGAGCCGAGCTACAACTTTGCCGCTCCGTTCAGTTTCCCCTACAAGAGCGACATTGCCAAGCAGGAGCGGGTGCTCGAAGCGCGGGCAAACGTCGCGCCGGTTTACAAGCCGGATTTGGAAGAGCAGAAAGAGCTTCTCGCCCAGCTCCAGGAAATTTCCACCGAAATTTCCGACCATTTTGACGAGCTCAAAACGCTCGAACAACGCACCACGCGCGTCGGCGCAATTGCGCGAATGCTTGCAAAAAAATCCGCCGAGCACGACAACCGCATCGGGGAAATGATCCCGCGCCTCGCGATGGACCATTCGATTTTGCTCGACTACTGCGGCACCGCCGAGCGCCACCGGCTGCTATTCGAGAAGGCGTCCGAGCTCTTTTTAAATCTCGCAAAAAGGGGAATCTACGACGATTCGACGCTGAGCCGGCTCAACAGCGACACGCAAATTTCCAGCACGCGCCTCGAGGGAATCCGAACCGAAAATTTCCCCGACATTTTCTCGCAAAACCTCACGACAGAGCTTTGGAGCAACGTTTTCACCGACGAATCGCCGACAAACCTCGCCAAGGTCGTGCAGGCGGTTGAAAACATTTTCGCCGTTTCCAATCTCGTTCGCCCGAACATGGTCTTCGATTTGCAGGAGACGATTCGCCGGCAAAATTTGGCGGAGGAGGCGGTTCCCGATGTCGTGAAAATGGTGCAGGCGGGCGATCCGCTTTTGCAAAAAAATGTCCGCGTGACGGACGAAATTTTGGAGCGCTGGAAGGCGTTTCGCACCGAGGACGCGAACCTCGGCAGGCTGTTTTTCGGCGGCTCGGCGGAGTTTTTCTCAAACTCGCTTTACACGTTCTGCGTTTTGTTTGCGGCAATGATTTTCTGCGTCATCGTGAAGCCCGGGTTCATCAGCCGCCGCTCGCGCCAACTCGCGCTCTCCGGTGCGCTGATTTTGCTCCACGTCGGCGGGTTGCGGCTCTTGCTCGAATTTATGGAATCGCCGCGCTTTGAAGAGGCGTTTTCGGGCGCGGAAAACATCCAGCTCTGGCTCGCCTCGCCTGCGGTTGTCGCGATTATCGCCACGGTGATGCTCGGCTCGCCGCTCGCCATCGTGCTCTCGATTTTCTCGGCGGCGGTTGCGACGCTGATGCTCGGTGGCGGCACGGAAATTTTGCTCACGTCTGCGATGGCGATCTTTGTGGCGGTTTACGTTTCTCGCAACGCAACAAAGCGCGGCCGCCTGCTCCGCGCCGGATTTTACTCGGGCTTGGCGGTCGCGATTACCTCGCTCGTCGTCGGGCTTCACGACGACAGCAGCGGCGGGACGATTTTGTACAACTCGCTGAGTTCGATAGGCTTCGGGCTCGTCAGCGGAATTTTTGCTGCTGGCGTGCTCTCAATTCTTGAAGGTTTGTTCAAAATCACGACGGACATCACGCTCATCGAGCTCACGGACTACAACCATCCGCTTCTGCGCCGCCTGCAGATTGTCGCGCCCGGAACATTCCACCACAGCGTGATGGTCGGCAACTTTGCCGCGCGCGTGGCGCAATCGATAAACGCCAACGTGGCTCTTTGCCGCTGCGCCGCGCTCTACCACGATGTCGGGAAAACGTTGAAGCCGGAATTTTTCACGGAAAATCAGACAAATCGCGACGAGAACCCGCACGACAAAATCACGCCCTCGATGTCGGCGCTCATAATAAAAAGCCACGTCCGCGAAGGCTCTGCGCTCGCTGCCGACTACAATTTGCCAATCCCTGTCAGGGATCTCATCGAGCAACACCACGGCCGCAGTCTCGTTTCGTATTTCTTCCGCAAGGCAAAAGAGCTCGCAGTGAACAGCCCCAACGCCTCGGAGGTCTCCGAATCGAATTACCGCTACGACGGTCCTAGACCACAGACCGTGGAGGCGGCGATAATGATGATGAGCGACATCGTGGAGGCGGCGTCGCGCTCGCTGAAAAAAATCTCGCCACAATCCGTCGAAGATCTCATTGAAAAACTGATTGCGGGCAGGATTCAAGAGGGCGAGTTTGACGAATGCCCGATAACGCTTGACAAAATAAAAATCGCGAAGCGGGCACTGCGCGACGAAGTCCTGCGCTCGAACCACAGCCGCATTTCGTATCAGGAAGATAACAAGGGCAAGCCGCAACCACAAAAGCCGGTTTTGCCGCCTGCGCCGAGAATCAGAGTTGTCGAGAAAGACGCCGGCGACAACAAAGCCGCCACCGTCCCGCCCGACAACAAAGCCGCCACCACCATCCCGATTGACAACAAACCCGCCACCACCAACCCGGCTGTTGCCACAGACAAACAGGCGAAAACGCCCGCAGACGCCCAGAAGAAAAAAGCCGGAGACAACGACGCGAAGGTTCCCGAGGCGTGAACGACGAAATCGCAGTCGAGTGCAGGGGATTCAAAATTTGCCGGCGGCAAGTAAAAAAAATCCTGGCAACCCTGCGGGAATGCGCGCCCTGGGAATTCCCTGCGGGGTGGCTCTCTGTTGCGTTCGTAGATGACGAAACGACCTGCCGGCTCCACGAGCAATACCTCGGCGACCCGTCGAAAACCGACGTCATAACGTTCCCCGGCGACAAACCTTTCGCCGCGCCAATCCGCCACCATCCCGCCAAAAAATCCGCCACCGTGGTGGCGGCGGAAAGCCACCACCAACCCCGCGGCAACGGTGGCGGCAATTCCCACCACCAACCCGACCACCACCAACCCACCCGCAACAACGGTGGCGACAACGATGACGCTTTTGCCGGCGAGATCGTTGTCTGCGTCAATCAGGCGATTCGCGCAGCGGCAACAATCGGCAACAAACCCGCCGACGAAATTTTGCTCTACCTCGTCCACGGTTGGCTCCACCTCGCAGGATTGGACGACATGGACGACGATTCCCGCGCGCTCATGCGCAAGGCAGAATCCGAGGTTCTCGCGATTTTGCGCGACAAAGGCGTTGCCCCGATAACGAGAATTTCTTTCCCCGCAAATTTCTGAAAATCGCATGAAATACGTTTCCACTCGCGGCCTCGCTCCACAGGTCAATTCCACGGAAGCCCTTTTGAACGGAATCGCTCCCGACGGAGGTCTCTACGTTCCCGCAGAGTTGCCGGAGAAAATCTTCGCGACGCCGCCTGCCCGCAACTATGCGGAAACAATGTCGCGGCTTCTCGAAATATTTTTCGACGACATTCCCGCCCCCGTCCGCAACAATGCCATCGAGCGCTCAGTTGCGAGATTTTCCGCGCCGGAAGTCGTTCCGCTGAAGCCGGTTGGTGGTGACAATGTCTGGTTTTTGGAGCTTTTTCACGGCCCCACATGCGCGTTCAAAGACGTCGCGCTCACGATTTTGCCGCCACTGTTGCAATACGCGGCGGAGAAATCCGCGAAGGGGCGCGTCGCGATTTTGACCGCGACAAGCGGCGACACGGGTTCGGCGGCGATGAGCGGATTTGCCAATGTTGTGGGCACGGAGGTTCTCGTTTTCTACCCGCAAACGGGGACGTCGGAAATTCAGCGCCGGCAAATGGTTTGTTGTGGCGGCAACAATGTCGGCGCGTGCGCGATTGAGGGAAATTTCGACGACGCGCAGGCGGGCGTGAAAGCCGTTTTCGCGGACGCGGATTTTCGCCGTGCGGCGGCGGAAAAAGGCGTGTTTTTGTCAAGCGCAAATTCGATAAACGTCGGGCGGCTGTTTCCGCAGGTCTGCTACTATCTCGATGCGTGGCGCAAACTCGCGGAAGCCGGAGCTCTCGCAACAAACGGAGTTTTCGATGTCGTGGTGCCGACCGGAAATTTTGGCAACATTCTCGCCGCGAATTTTGCAAAACGCCTCGGCGCGCCGATACGCCGCCTCATCGCCGCGTCCAACGAAAACCGCGTCATCGCGGATTTCATCGCCACGGGCACGTACGACCGCCGCCGCGAGTTTAAAATCACAAACTCGCCGTCGATGGATATTCTCGTTTCGTCAAACGCCGAGCGCCTCCTTTTCTACGTGCTCGGGCGCAATTCCGCGCAACTGCGGGAGCGCATGGACGCGCTCAAAAACGTCGGCACGTTCTCGCTCACCACAACAGAGCTCGCGGCTTTGCAAAGCCTTTATCGCTCCGGCTTCGCAACAATCTCCGAGACGGAGGCCGCGATCCGCGAGCTTTGCGAGAGCACCGGATATCTCGCCGACCCGCACACCGCAATCGGCTGGAAAGTCTTGCGCGACCAAGCGGATCGCGACAATGCCCCCGCCATTGTTGCCGCAACTGCTTCGCCGTGGAAATTCCCCGGGACGATTCGCAAAGCCCTCGGGGAGCAAGTCTGCGACAATGATTTCGACAACCTGCGGGCACTCGCGACGCGCTTCGGCAACGTCCCCGAGCACCTCGCGAGCCTCGAACCCGCAACAATCCAACACAAACTCTCGTGCGCGAAAAACAAAATCGCGGAGACCGTTCGCGCGTTTTTCAAGATTTAAAAATAAAATCCCGCAACAATGCACGAAGCCGCAACAAACCTACTCATCGAAGCCTTGGGCGAAAAAAAAGTTCGCCGAGGCGACGCAGAACGCTTTGCCGCTTCGTTGGACAATATAAAGCTCTCGTTCCCGCCGGACGCCGTCATTTTTCCCACCTGCGACAACGATGTCGCGACAACGCTCCGCCTCGCCAATTCGCACGGCGTCCCCGTCACGATTCGCGGCTCGGGGACATCGACCACGGGCGCGGCAACGCCGGTCTGTGGCGGTTGGGCGATGTCGTTTGCGGAATGGGCGGACTGCGAAATCGAGCCCGACGCGCGCATTGCCGTCGTGCGCCCCGGCGCGATAACGCAGAAAATAAACGATCTCGCCGCGAAGTTTGGGCTTTTCTTTCCGCCGGATCCCGCAAGCGTGAAGCACTGCACAATCGGCGGGAATGTCGCAACAAACGCCGGCGGCTTGCGCGCCGCGAAATACGGCGTGACGCGCGACTACGTCCTCGCGCTCGAAGGATTTTTGCCCACGGGAGAAAAAGTGCGCTGGGGCGCGGCAACAAAGAAGTTTGCCGCCGGATATGACTTGCGCGACCTCTGGATTGGCGCGGAGGGCACTCTCGGCGTCGTGACGAAAATCGTCCTGCGCCTCGTTCCGCTTCCCGAGGCGCGGCGCACATTTCTCTGCGCATTTTCGTCGGACGAAGCCGCGTTGAATGCCGCCTGCGCGCTCATGCGGGAGCGTTTCACGCCGTCGGTTCTCGAATTTATGGACGCGCTTTCGATCGATTGCGCGCGGGCGGAAAAAGCGGCAGGTGGCGGCATTGTGGCGGGCGGCGCGTTTTCGCTCTTGACGCGGGGAGATTCCGTCTTGCTCGTCGAGAACGACGGCGACGCGGCGAGCGTGGAATCGCAGGCTGCGGCGACGCGGAAGTGGGCTCGCGACAATGCCCGCGCGTTTCTCGAAACGGGCGATGCCGCCGAGTCAGAGGCGCTCTGGGAAGTGCGCCGCGCGTGCTCGCCGGCGATGTTCCGGATTGCGGATTCCAAGCTGAACGAAGACGTTGTCGTGCCGCAGAAAAATTACCTCGCCCTGCTCGCGGCAATGCGGGAAGTGTCGCGAGAAACGGGGCTTGCGACGCCGATTTTCGGCCACGCCGCCGACGGCAATCTCCACGTGCACATCATGTACAACCGTGGCGACGCGCAACAGCGCCGGCTCGCGCAACGCGCCGTCGCAGGCGTCATGCGAAAAGTCGTCGATCTCGGTGGCGCAATCTCGGGGGAACACGGCATTGGGCTCGCAAAATCGCCATTTTTCCAAATCCAACACTCGCCGGCGGAGATCGCGGCAATGCGTGCGATAAAGCGCGCGCTCGACCCGAACAACATTCTCGGTCGCGGGAAAATTTTCGAGCCGTTCAACGTCTGGGATCACGTGCCCGCCGACGTCAAGCTCCCGTGGGAAAACCGCTGATATGGCATGCCGGCGCATTTTCGCAGAATTGGCAAAATCGGGCTCGCGGCGCGAAAGCTGCTAAGATTTTCGGGCGCGTTCGTCGATTTGTTTTTCCCGCGCAACTGCGTCGTTACCGGCGAAGCGCTCGGCGGGAATAACTCGGAGCTCGTCTCCGCCACCGCCGTGGCAAAGCTGCATTTCATCAACTGCCACAAAACCTGCCGACTCTGTGGTGGAATCAGTGTTGACGGCGACAATGAAATTTGCCCGCACTGCTTGGAGCACGGAAAAGATTTTCGCTTCGGGTGCTCGCGCAGCGCCGTCGTTTTCGACAAATTTTCGCGCCCGATCGTCCACGCGCTCAAATACCACTACGCTAAGAAAATTGCGCGCGACATCGCATTATTGTCGCAACATTCGCGCGGATTTTACGAGCACATGGCGAACGCCATTCTCATTCCCGTGCCACTCCACACCTCGCGGCTGCGGAAGCGCGGATACAACCAAAGCCTCTTTCTCGCGCGGGAATTTGCGAAATTTGCGCCCGGCGCTGTTGTCGATGAAAAGCTCTTGACTCGGGAGCGCAGCACACTGACGCAGACGCAGCTCGACATCGGGAGGCGGCGCGAAAATGTGCGCGGCGCGTTCCGCGTGTCGCACCGCGAAAATGTAAATCCGAAGGCGCGATACGTCTTAATCGACGACGTTTTCACGACGGGCGCAACGCTCTCGGAATGTGCCCGCGCACTGCGACAAGCCGGCGCCATTTCCATTGACGCCGCGACATTCGCCCGCGCAGAGGCAGGCGCCACGGCAATGGCGAGCACGCAAAATTTTTCCCACGACGACAATGGCTGAGGCAGAGCAACAGTGCGCGAGAAAGCGGGCGAGCCTGTTCACGCTCGGTTGCCGGCTGAATCACTACGAGACCGAGGCGCTGCGCGACAGGCTTGTCGCGGGCGGCTACGACATTGTTGCGTGGGGCGAGCCGGCGGACCTCGCGATAATAAACACGTGCACGGTCACCGGCCTCGCCGAGGCGAAGTGCCGGCAGATAATTCGCGGCTTCGTCAAGGCAAATCCGCGCGGGTTTTGCGCCGTCGTGGGCTGCTATTCGCAGACGGGCGCGGCGGCTTTGTCGCGGATTCCCGGCGTGGATTTGATCGTCGGGAATCAGGAAAAGCTGAACGTTTTGATCTACGTCGGCGCGGGCAAGAAAAACGCGACGCCGATTGTTGTGCGCGGGAGAATTTCCAAGGCGGATTTCACGATTGCGCCGGTCGGCAACACAGCTTTCACGGAGCGGGCGAATTTGAAAATTCAAGACGGTTGCGACTTCATGTGCTCGTTTTGCATTATCCCCGTTGCTCGCGGCAGGGCGCGTTCCCGCGATATTGGCAATTTGTTCGACGAAGCAGCAACTCTCGCGGCGCGCGGCGCACGGGAAATCGTTCTCACCGGCGTGAACATCGGGACGTATTCCAACTGTGGCAACGACATTGTCGCCGTCGTTGACAAAATCGCAACGATCCCGGGCATAGACAGAATCCGCATTGGAAGCATAGAGCCCGACACAGTGCCCGACGCGATTTTGGAGAGAATGGGCGACCCCGCGCACCCGCTCATGCCGTTTTTGCACATTCCGGTTCAATCCTGTTGCGCGCGGATTTTGCGCGACATGCGCCGGCGCTACACGCTCGCGGAATACAAAAAATTTGTCGAAAAAATCCACCACAATGTCGCCGGTGTCTGCATAGGCACGGACATAATGATTGGCTTCCCGGGCGAGACAGACGCCGAGTTTGACGAGACTTGCAAGACTTTCATGGAACTTCCGCTCGCGTATTGCCACGTGTTCACATACTCCGAGCGTGCGGGGACGCCGGCGGCGAGGCGCCCCGACGCGGTGCCGATCCCCGTGCGGCAGCGGCGGTCGGCGGCTTTGCGGGAACTTTCCGCGAGGAAGCGTCGCGCGTTCATGGAAAAATACGTTGGCTCGGTGGTGGAGGTCCTCTTTGAAAATCCGGCAAACGGCGAATTCCCGGGTTACACGCAAAATTACATGCGCGTGCTCGTGCCTGCTGCGGCATTCCAGCAGGGCGATTCACCTGCGAACAAAATCCGCATGGTGAAACTCTGCGGGATCGATGGCGACGCATTTCGCGGCATCCCCGCGTAGTTCCCACCACCAAGCCAAGTCCACCACCAACCCAAGCCACCAACCTATACCCGCCACCAAGCAACCACGACGCCGCCTCAAGCCCGCCACCACCAAGCCA
>JAJPZB010000132.1:0-2253 GCA_021204635.1 Opitutia bacterium
GGAGAATTACGTTGGTGCTCCGGCATCGCAGGTGGGTAGCTTGCCGCCGCAACAGAGCCAAGTCTCACCACCAACCCAATTCCTCACCACTAACCCAATCCCTCACCACCAACCCAAGTCGCACCACGAACCCATTGCCCCATCGCAAACAAATCTCACCACTAACCCGCCACCACAATCCCCAACTCCCACCACCAACCTGCCTGCCACAAAGCCGTGAGGGACGTTAGTCCCGAACAAATCTGTGTGACGATAATCGTGGCAGGTTGTCGTCACCTCCAACCCAGCTTCCGCCCTATCCACCAACCCAACCCGCCACCACCAAGCGCACAAACAAAAACTCCCGCAGAATTTCTTCTGCGGGAGCAAAACCTAAACAAACTTAACAGACCGAGCCGCGCGACTTCACGCAGCCTTGCGCGAACGGCGGCGGCGCGTTGCCACGAGGGCGAGGGCTCCAAGCCCTGCGAAAACGCCAAACATCGAAGGCTCAGGAGTCCCAATGGTCAAGATACCGTTGGACATTGTCGCCACCGTGTAGCCGGCGCTGGTCAGTTCGGAACTCAAAGTGATTGAGACGGAACTTTCCCAGCCATCAGACGTATCCGCACTGACCACGTAGAAATCGTAGGACTCTGCGCCATCGGCAATTACCGACAACACAGCCTCGTCAACGGAGATCGATATCGCGGTCGATACCAAAACGCCCTCGCCGGTGATAACGTAGTCGCCGCCATCTGCGCGAGCAACGGCAATCGAAGTGTTCGCCGTTGACTTCATGTTGGCAACGCCGAGTGTTATAACGAGTTCGTTCGAGACCGTCGCGCCCTCCGAAATTTCGAGTTTCGCGCCCGAGTCAATCGTCACCTTCCCGTTGCCGAGAGCACTGCTGCTACCCGCAACGAGCGCGCCGGCAGAAATCGTCGTTCCACCGTAGTAAGTATTGCTGCCGGAGAGCGTCAACTTGCCTTCGCCCGTTTTTACAAGTGTTCCCGTTCCCGAATTTGACTGCCCATTTATGGCGCCGGAGAGCGTCAGGTTTTGACCTTCCGACACATCGAATGTCGGCGTCGTGCCGCTTTCGAGCCAAAGTGTGGCGTCAAACGTTGCCTCGCTTTGCGTGGCAAGGCTAATCGTCGTGTTGCCGAGGTTTATTGTGCTGGTGCCGGTCATCGAATCGGTTTTCAGCGTCGTGGCGTAAATTTTGAGCGTTCCGCCGTTCTGCGTAATCGAGCCGATTGTGTAGTCCGTCGTCGCGGTCTGAGAACCAATTGTCAGTTTGCCGGAATTATTGGTCAAAGAGCCAATAGTGCCACTCGCGGAAGAGATAGTCGCCCCCGCGTCAGTATCGGAACTAACAGAATTGTTGTTCACCAACGTGCCAATCGACACACTGCTCGTGCTTATAGCGACGGCGCTGCTACCCGCAATCGTGACGTTCGCGCCGTTCGCGTCGAGAGTTCCCTCGCCGGAAATGCTCGTGGTGTAGGAAGAACTTATCGTGGCGGACTCGCCAATCGTCAAAGTGCTTCCCGAAGCAATCACCACACTGCCGTCGGCGGTCATCGAATCGGCGTTATCGATGTTGGAGCGGGACAAAACCCCGACCGAGACATCAGCGTCAACATTGATCGTCCCGCCTAAGAAGTGGAGAGCGTCAATCGATCCGGAGGAGGCAAGCGTCATCTCGCCCGTGTTCCCTGCAGTGAACGTTTCGACCTCAAAACTGCCGGTTTCGATTTTGAAAGATCCGGAACCCAAGACAGAGAGGGTCTCTGCAGAAAGCTTTCCGTCGCCGGCGATATCAAGCGCGTGTGCCGCATTGACCTCCATTGACGTGAACGTTGCTGTTGCGTCCTCGCCAATCGTCAGAGTGCCATTTGTCGTAATGGTCTCGTCGCTCCCGTTGCGCACGAAAGTTTCGAAACTTGTGTCGGAGGTGATGGCTACACCGCCACCGAGCAAGTGCAACTCTTTGCCAGACAATCCCGCGAGTGTGAGTGTGCTCGTCTCGTCGCTACCGGCGTAGGCGAGGTAGAGGTCTCCCGTCACAGTGGTGGAAGAGGAATCGATGGTCAGACTGTTGCCGGAGAAAGTGAGGAGACCGGTGGCACTGGTAACGATGTTTTCAACGCTGAATGACCCACCTACGTCGATTGTTGTGGAAGCCGTGGTCGCCAACGAAAGAGTGCCGATAGACAGACTTCCGCCCTCGCCAACAGTCAAAACGGTGTCAACCGCGTCTTCCCCGCG
>JAJPZB010000132.1:2353-8568 GCA_021204635.1 Opitutia bacterium
ACAGACTTCCGCCCTCGCCAACAGTCAAAACGGTGTCAACCGCGTCTTCCCCGCGAAGCAAGTTTGTGACCGTCACATTGCCGGTGCCGCCGGAGGCAACAGAGAGATCGCCGTTGTCCCAATTCAGAGTGCCAATCTTCAAATTCGCCGAGTTGAGAGTTGACGTTCCCCACGTGCTGGCGAGTTTCAACGTCGTTATGTTGGCCGCTGCCGCCGAGATGTTGAGCGTGTGACCGGCGGTGAAATTCAAGGTTTCCACCGTCAAGGAAGAGCCGCCCAACTGCGTCTGAGCCTCGGAACTGAGAACCATGCTCGTGACGCTCAACGAACCGTTGCCGGAAGTCGTAAGCGTGCCGGCGGAGGCCGTTATGCTCTCAATCGTGGTTGTGGCACCCGCGTCGGTGGAAATCGTGAGATCGCCGCCCTCGTTGATCACCGCGCCAATATCGCCGGTGTTGGCAACCGAAATCGTCAACGCGCCACTGCCGCTGTGATCCACCGCGTAGGTTGCCTCGCTATCGTCGGTGCTCGTCCCGATGGTAAGCGTGGTCGCCGAAATCCCGAGCGAGCCGCTACCGCTCGCGACCAACGAACCGATATTCGTCGTTGTCGTAGAAATGGTGTTCCCATTGCCGGTTCCGGCGATCTCAACACTCTCCGCGCTAAGAATTCCGCTTCCGGTTATTGTCGTGTAATACGAAGTGTTGCTAATCACACTCTCGATACTGACATTGCCGTTTATCACCAGCTCGCCGCTACCACTCAAAGATACATCGCCGCTGTCGCGGGAGAAAGTGCCAATGCTGACATTTGACTCATCGGAGATGATAACATTCTTGGATCCGGTCAAATACAGAGTGCCAATGTTTCCTGTGGTTGCTGAAATTGTGAGATCAACAGCTCCGTTGCCAGTGTTGTTGAATCCGGCTGTCAACGTTCCAATTGTCAGATTTGTGGCAGTAATTGAGCCCGTACTGTATCCGCCGGAGAGCGTCAAATTTTCAATCTCCGCCGCCGCGACACTTATCGAGAAAGAATGTTCGACAGTGAAGCTTAATGTACCCGTTACCTTAAAAGTCCCGCCAGAAATCGTAAGAGATCCTCCTCCGGTATAAGTCAAATCGCCAATTTCCGCGGAGGTAGAAGAGATAGCAAGTGCACCGCCGGAAGCGTTTATAGAACCGATTATCTCGAGTTCGCTGACAGAAATGTCCATCGAACCGGTACCACTGTGGGTGAGCGAGCTTGCCGTCAGTTTGCCCGCGCTCTCTCCGGAGTTGGTAATGTCGATTGAATATGACGTGCCGAAAGTTATAGCGCCGGTAGAGCCGGAGGTCTCGTCTGCCACGACATTTATCGTTCCGCCAATTGCCAAAGTTGTAAGTTTCGAGCTAATCGCAAGCGTCCCAACATTGAGCGTAGTTCCCACATCAACCGTGAGCGTTCGAGGATTGTTGGAATTTAGAGAATTGGCAGAAATTGTCCCGATCGTGTAAGTGCCGGCGCCGCTGAATGTGATCGATTCGTTAGAACTCGTATCCGGCACGCTGGGGTCGCCGAGATTCAGTGTCGTGATTTCCAAACTACCGCCCGCAGCTACATCAAAGCTGATTGCCCCACTGCCGGTGTCGGTGAAAGTTGCCACAGTAAGGCTACCCCCATCCGAAACCGTGATTTCAGAGGTTTTGGAAGAAGAAAATGTCATGCTGCCACTAACCTCCATCGAACCCGCAACTTGCAAATTCGCGCTGTAAGAGGTATCCGTGAAATTGCCTACGGTGACATTCGCTCCACTATTGATCCTGACCGCACCAACTCTAACATCACCATCGCTCGTTTCGTAGTTGCCCGAGACATAGATGTTGGATATTTCCGCAGTTCCGGAAACGTCAATGTCTCCACCGGCGCTATACATATCGGTGATCGTGGCTTTCGTTGATGCGCTAATCGAAATATCACCGCTACCGGAACTCGTCACCGTCGAGAGCACAACCGTACCTGCCTTGATCACGATGTCTCCTGCACCCGTGCTTTCAATATTCGACGCTTTAACAGAACCATCTGTAAAATTGATGGTAATACTGCCGTCAGTCGTGGTTATGTCGGCAGATTCAAAGGTTTCAAGTTCTACCCCCGTCGTCTCATCTCGAGAGTGAAAATCGTCACCACTGTCGCTACCCGAAGCAGCGATAATGGAAATATTCCCTCCGGTATTTGTAATCTTCGTGATTTTGACAGTGCTGGAATTAATAGTAATTTCGCCGCCACTGTTATCAATCTTCGTAATGTCGGTGTTGGTAGAACTGATTTCTACATCTCCGGCGCCCGTATTGAGGAGAGCGAGAATTTCAGCGGTTCCAACGCTAATTGTCAGCGTCTTTCCCGCATCAGCGGTTGTTGTTGCGACGATTGTCTCGAATTTTCC
The DNA here is from genome assembly GCA_021204635.1 of Opitutia bacterium. Classification (GTDB taxonomy): domain Bacteria; phylum Verrucomicrobiota; class Verrucomicrobiia; order Opitutales; family UBA953; genus Spyradosoma. The sequence goes on from JAJPZB010000132.1 coordinate 4,779, forward strand.
ATCACCGGTAATATTGCCTGCAGAAAGGTTAGACAGCGTCGCGCTAAAATCGAGGGTTTCGCCCGTTATCTTAAGTTCGGTGCCATCTCCCAATGTCAGAGTCCCCGTGGAAATCTTGATATCGTCACTAACGCCTTCAGGCAGCGTGAACGTCACAGCAGTACTCGTACCGCTGATTCCTACGGAATCGTAAGTGGTATTCCCCGTAATCTCGACCGTCGTGCTCTCCGTGTAGCCATCCGCCATCGCATTTACTGCGGTTAGCGCGGCAGCCGCGAAGAGTGTTGATAGCAAAAATTTTGCGTTTTTCATGATTTGTTTTGTGTTTGTTTTTGAGTTTTTTGTGTCGCACCAAATTGCGGAAACCATTCGCCCGCATTTTTAATGCTTCGCCAAGTGTGAGACAGAATTGCAACAATTAGCAAACCAAAAGTTTAAGGTTCCCCAAAAACTTTTCCTGCTCCGAAAAATTTCGCGTCCGTGACGCAACATTTCGTCCCTCCCGCCGCGACTGTTGCAGAGGCGCTGCCCTGCTCGTTTTCATCGCAAAAAAGCTTTGCTTTCCTGCGCGAAATGACAATCCTTGCGCGACTGATTTTTATGAGCAAAGAAACGATTTCGTCTCCTCTTTCAACGTGGGCACAGAACATCGCTCCCTCGCCAACTCTGGCGGTTGACGCCAAGGCAAAGGCAATGCGGGCCGCAGGCAAAGACGTCTGCGGCTTTGGCGCCGGCGAACCCGATTTCGACACGCCTAAATTTATCTGCGACGCGTGCGCCAAGGCGCTCGCCGAGGGCAAAACGCGCTATGTGCCGACGCCCGGCATTCTCCCGCTGCGCAAGGCGATTGCGGCGGACTACACTTCGCGCGGCTTCAAGGGCATTGACGAGACCTGCGTCGTCGTGAGCCCGGGCGGGAAAATGTCCTGCTATCTCACGATTCTCTCGCTCGTGAGCCCGGGCGACGAGGTCCTGATTCCCGCGCCGTATTGGGTGAGCTACCCAGAAATGGTCAAGCTTGCGGGCGGCAGCGTCAAGGTCTTGCCAACGAGCGATGCCGACGCGTTCAAGATTTCCGCCGAGCAGCTCAAAGCGGCATTGTCGCCGAGGACGAAGTTGCTGATTCTCACGTCGCCGTCAAACCCGACGGGCGCGGTTTATTCGCGTGCAGAAATTGAGGCGATTGTCAAGGTCGCAGTTGAGGCGGGAGTGTATACTTTGAGCGACGAAATTTACAGCTCGCTGACCTACGACGGGGCGGAGGCGGTGTCGCCCGCGACGTTGTCCGACGAGGCTGCGCGCTTTGTGGCGACGGCTTCGGGCTTTGCGAAATCGTATGCGATGACGGGCTGGCGGCTCGGCACGCTCGTTGCGCCCAAGGCGATTGCGTCTGCGGTGTCTAAGCTGCAAAGCCAGATGTCGTCCAACTGCACGACGTTCGCGCAATACGGCGCGCTCGCGGTTTACGAAAATCCGGAGCTCGCGAAAAAGTCTGTGGCGGAAATGCGCGCGGTGTTTGACCGCCGGCGGCAAATGCTCTGCGACGGGCTGAACGCGATTGCGGGCATCACCTGCTATCGCTCGCAGGGCGCGTTTTACCTTTTCCCGAACATAAGCTCGTTTGGGCTGCACTCGACGGAATTTGCGGAAAAACTTCTCGAAGAAGAGCTCGTCGCAGTCGTCCCCGGAATCGCTTTCGGCGCCGAGGGCTATGTGCGAATCAGCTACGCGACGTCTGACGAGATTTTGAAAAAAGGCTTGACGCGGATCGCAAATTTCTGCTCGCGCCTCGCAAAAAAATCTTGATTCTTTCGGAGAAAGTTTCCCATGGCAGGCATCACGGCAGTCATCGATTTCGGCTCGCAATACACGCAACTCATCGTGCGGCGGGTGCGCGAACTCGGCTTCATGGCAAAGCTCTACGCGCTTGAAGACCTCGCGCAGATAAGCAACCCGGCTGCGATTATCCTCTCCGGCGGACCGAAGAGCACGACAGACGCCGACGCGCCCGACATCGATTTCGCATGGCTGAAAAGCTTCGGCGTGCCCGTCCTCGGCGTTTGCTACGGGATGCAAATTTTAAACATCAAACACGGCGGCACCGTGCACGCGTCGAACAGGCGCGAATACGGCCCCGCCGCCCTGCTCCCCGACGCGCCCGCAGACGCGCTCTACGCCGGCGTGACGCCGGGCTCGCAGGTGTGGATGAGCCACTCCGACACCGTCGAAAAGCTCGCGCCGGGCTGCAACATCATAGCGCGCAACGCCGACGGCGTCCCCGTAAGCCTGCGCTGGGCAGACGATATGTGGGGAATCCAGTTCCACCCCGAGGTCACGCACTCGCACGAAGGCCGCACGATTTTGAAAAATTTTCTCGCGCAGGCAAAAGACGCCGCGCGCTTCGACATCGGCGATTTCAAAAAGCGCCTCGTGGCGGAAATCCGCGAGCGCGTCGGCGACAAGCAAATCGTGTGCGGCGTCTCCGGCGGCGTGGATTCCACGGTCCTCGCCGTGCTCCTGCACGAGGCGGGTGCAAACGTGCGCGCGATTTTTGTCGATAACGGATTGCTTCGCAAAAACGAGGCAGACGAGGTGCGCGCAAACTTCGCGCGGATGGGCGTCGCCATCGAATCGATCGACGCGTCGGAGCGCTTTCTCGCCGCGCTCAAAGGCGAGACAGATCCAGAGAAAAAGCGCCGCATCATCGGCGGTCTCTTCATCGACGTTTTTTGGGACGCCGTCGGCAACGCAGAAATGCTCGCGCAGGGCACGCTCTACCCCGACGTCATCGAATCCGCCTCAAACGCGAAGTCGAAGGCCTCCGTCATCAAGACGCACCACAATCGCGTCGAACGCGTGCTCGAGCTCCAACGGCAAGGCAAGGTTCTCGAGCCGCTTTCGGGGCTTTTCAAGGACGAGGTGCGCGAGCTCGGCGCGTCGATGGGTATCCCGCGCGACATACTTTGGCGCCACCCGTTCCCGGGCCCCGGGCTCGCGGTGCGCTGCCCTGGCGAAGTCACGCGCGAGCGCTTGGACGTCATCCGCGAGTGCGACGCGATTTTCATTTCCACGCTGCGGAAATACGGCTGGTACGACAAATGCTGGCAGGCATACGCTGGGCTGATCCCCGTGAAAACCGTGGGCGTGAAAGGCGACGAACGCTCGTATGAGTTCGCCACCAACCTCCGCGCAATCGTCTCCGAAGACGCCATGACCGCAGACTGGGTGGAACTCCCAATCTTCCTGCTGCGCGAAGTGTCTAACCGCATTTTAAACGAAGTCAAAGGCGTGAACCGCGTGCTCTACGACATCTCGACAAAGCCGCCGGCTTCGATCGAGTGGGAGTAATGCAGGCTCGCGCAGACGGCAAATTTCCGCCGATAAATCCGGCGGAATATTGACCGTTGCAAAACTACCCGGGCGGGGAGACTGAAAGGTCTCCCCGCTTTTTGGCTTGGTGGCGACGGGATGGTGGTGGAGAATGGCTTGGTGGCGACGGGATGGTGGCGGAGAATGGGTTGGTGGTGAGGGATGGTGGTGGGGATTGGGTTGGTGGTGAAGATTGGGTTGGTGGTGAGAACAAAGTGCCACAATGATTGTCACACGGATTTGTTCGTGACTAACGTCCCTCACGGCTTGGTGGTAGGCGGTTTGTGGCGGAGCGTGGCTTGGTGGCGGGATGGTGGTGAGGGTGAGTCGGTGGTGGGAATTGGGGTCGGTGGTGGCAGAAATATGCCCACCTGCGATGCAGGAGCACCAACGTAATTCTCCCGCTAAGTTAGCGGGAGGG
>JAJPZB010000005.1 GCA_021204635.1 Opitutia bacterium
ATTCTCACCACAGACCCAAGTCCCACCACCAATCCAAGGTCTCGCCACCAACCCAAACTTTCACCACCAACCCAAAATTCCACCACCAACCCAAGTCTCACCACCAACCCCTTTACCACCAACCCGGTTGGTGGTGGCTACTGGCCTGCGGATTGCGAGACGGAGAGTATTGTCATGACGATGCTGAGCAGGCAGAGGAACACGATTGTCACTGCGGAGCCGAGCACGACTGACGAGAGCACGACGATGAAGCGGTTCAGCGCGGAATCGAGATCCTTCTCGTGCGAGCGCGCGAGTTGCGCGAATGCTGCGGGGAGCGTGCCCGTGGATTCGCCGACGGTCACGATGTCGAGGTCGATTATCGGCAAGACGTCGTGGCGGCGAAACGCGTTTGTGAACGATGCCCCGTCGCTTATCAGCCTCCGCGCCTCGGAAATCCTGTGTTGCTGCACGACATTGCCGCTCGCGCGCTCGGCGAGGCGCATGGCGTCGGGCGTGTTCAGCCCGTTTTCCATCAGCGTTGCGAGCAGGGAGCAGAGCCTCGACGCCTCGACGTTTACGAGAATTTTCCCGATGAGCGGAATTTGTAGCGCCCAGCCGTCTGTTTTCGTCCGCCCCTCTTCGCTTTCTCGCCAGTTCTTTGTTGCGAAAAATCCCACGATTGCGGCGACGACGGCGATTGGCACCCCGTAAATTATCACCTGCGACAGCGCGATGAGTATTTTGTTGAAAACGTTCATTTCGCCACCGAGTTTTTCCATCATTTCCTGCAACATCGGCATGAGGAAAAAGATGAAAAGCGCAATGACGCCGCACGCGAGCGCGATGATGCAAATCGGGTAGAGCAGACTCGCGATGATTTTCGAGCGCAGGGTTTCGCGCGATTCGATGTGTTCCAAAAGGCGTTTTATCACGGGGGCGAGGGTGCCCGTCGCCTCGCCGGCTTCGATGAGCCGCACGTCTGCCGTCGCGAAAACTTCGGGGAACCTGCTCAGCGCGCCCGCGAGCGGAACGCCTTCGGAGAGGTCGTGCCACACGCGCAGGCAGAGCGCGCGCAGTGCGGGGTCGTTGACGCGCTGGCCGAGGAGCTTTATCGCGTCGCCGGCGGGGAGTCCGCTCGTCATGAGCGAGTAAATTTTTTCCAAGAAGCTGCGGCCGGTTTTGTGCGGCCCGAAGGCGCGTTTTTTGTGGAGCGCGGGGTGGTCTTCCACGGCGGGGGCAGAGCTTTGTTGCGGGATGCCGGCCTTTTTGAGCGCGTTTTCGCCGGCGGCTTCGTTTGCGAGCGCAGTCGGGGTCAGCCCGCGTCGCGCGAGCCTTTGCGCGGCAGTGCGGCGGTCGGGGGCGTCGATTGTTCCCGAGAAAATTTTTCCGGCGGGGTTGCGGGCGATGTAATTAAAAGTGGACACGTTTGTGGCGATTTGCGCGAGCGTGCGCAATCGATAACGCAGTGCAACGCAAAAAGCGGCTTCGTGTTTCGGCCTTTTGTCGGCGTTATCGCGACGCGGGCGCGGAGTCTATTGAACAAATATTGTTTCCAAAAAATGCGGGCGTATGCAAAACTCGCGCGAAGATTTATGGACGTTTTACGAATCAGGGGCGGGAACGCGCTACGCGGCGAAGTTGCCGTGGGCGGAGCAAAAAACGCGTGCCTGCCGTTGTTGGCGGCGACGCTTTTGACGGACGAGCCGTGCGTTTTGCGGAATGTTCCCGAGCTCAGCGATTCGCGGTTCATGCGCGAAATTTTGTCGCACCTCGGCGCGGAAATTGTTTCGGCGGGGAAAAATTCGTGGCGCGTCGAAGCCCGCGAAATCCAGCCCAAGACGCCATACGAGCTCGTCCGCAAAATGCGCGCGTCGATTTGCGTGATGGGCGCGCTCGTGGGGCGGCTGAAGCGCGCGGAGATTCCGCTCCCGGGCGGCTGCGTCATCGGCCCGCGGCCAATTGACCTGCATATAAAGGGGCTGAAAAAATTGGGCTGCGAGATCGAGAACTTGGAGGGCTCGATGCACATCGACGCGTCGAAGGCGCGGGGCGCGTATATCTTTCTCGGCGGCCGCTACGGCTCGACGGTCACGGGGACGTCGAACATCCTGATGGCGTCGGTTTTGACGCCCGGGACGACGCAGATCGATTCCGCTGCGTGTGAGCCCGAGATCGTGGATTTGTGCAACATGCTCGTGAAAATGGGCGCGCGCATTTCCGGGATCGGGTCGCCGACGCTGAAAATTCAGGGCGTGGAAAGGCTGCACGGCTGCGAGCACAGCGTCATTCCCGACAGAATCGAGGCGGGGACGCTGCTGCTCTGCGGCGCGATTACGCGCGGCGACGTTGCGGTGCGCGGCGCGAGGTCGGAGCATCTCGGCGCGTTTTTGGACAAGATGCACGAGGCGGCGATTCCGCTCGAAGTGCTCGGCGACGACTGCATTCGCGTGCGCGGCGATCTCGCGGGCGCGTTCAAGCCGATCGACATCGTCACGATGCCGCACCCGGGCTTCCCGACGGATTTGCAGGCGCAGTTCACCGCGCTTCTCGCGATGACGCAGGGAATCAGCATCGTCACGGAGCGCATTTACCCGAGCCGCTTCATGCACGTGCCGGAGTTGCAGCGCATGGGCGCGGAAATCGCCATCGAAGGCCCGTCGGCGATAATCAAGGGCGTGGCGTCGCTTTCGGGCGCGCCGGTGATGGCGTCGGATTTGCGCGCGTCGGCGGCGCTCGTCCTCGCGGGGCTTGCGGCGCGGGGCGAGACCTGGGTGCAGCGGATTTACCACTTGGATCGCGGCTACGAAAAGTTTGAGGTGCAATTGTCGAAGCTCGGCGCCGACATTTGCCGGCTCAAAGACACCGACATGCCGAGCGAGTTCATGGAAAACGGCTGACGCGGGCGCTTTCTCGCGGCGGGTTTTCGGGGTTGCGTTTGCAGATTTGCGGCGGCAAAATTTCCTCCCGAATTTTTCCAAAAATCCCACTCTGTTCCCCCTATGAAAAAGCTGTTTCTCGCGTTTATTTGTTTTGTCTGCGCGGCGATTCCCGCATTTTCTTCCGACAAAGCCAAAGCCGGCGCCGGCGTGGAATCCGCAAAAATGTGGATCGCCAAGACGAAAAATTTTGAGGGAAAGGAGGTCTCAACGTATGTCGCAAATGTGCAAGATTTCGGCTACGCGAAAGAGGATGCTCCTTTTGCCGTCGTCATAATTGAAACTGCCAACGCAAAGAAGCAGGACGGCGGGGAAATTCACGTCATAATGCCTTATGAAAAATTGAAAACTTTCGGCAACGAATACATGCCAAAAATTGAAAAGGGGCAGAGCCCGTTTGGTGGCAAGGCGGATTTGAAAACAATACACGGCGTGTTCACCGTGCACGCGGGGGAGCCGGCGCTGCTTTATGGCATTTCTCCCGACAAAATTAAAACGGCGCCAAAGGCGTCTGTCGTGCTCGCAGAGCAAATTGCGAACGATCCCTCGAAAGCCGGCGCGTCGGAATCCTCCAAGCCCGGATACACGAAAAAAATCTTTAACGTTTCAAAAATTGGCAAAGACAAAACAATGACAAAATCCGAGTTCTCGCGCCTCGTCGGGCTCTATAACAAAGGGAAAAAGAAACCCGACCAGATGAAGGCGGAGGCGATGAAGGATTTGTTGGAAGAGGGATCCGACCCGTTCACTGCGTTTGACGACGCGAAAAAAATCGAGTGGGAAATTCGCAAATAACGCGGTGAAGCAATACTTGGAATTATTGAAAACCGTTGCAGAGACCGGCGAAAAACGCCGCGATCGCACGGGGGTGGGCACTGTCGGAATTTTCGGGGCACAGTTGCGCTTTGACCTCTCGGCGGGGTTTCCGCTTTTGACGACGAAAAAAGTCCACACGCGCTCGATAATAAACGAGCTGCTCTGGTTTTTGTCGGGGCGCACGGACAACGCATGGTTGCGCGAGCGCGGAGTGACGATTTGGGACGAGTGGAGCACCGCAGAGCAGTGCGCGCGCTTCGGGCGTAGCGCCGGCGACCTCGGCCCGATTTACGGCCACCAGTGGCGCAATTTTGGCGCGACGCAAAAGCCCGACGGCACGTTCGCGAGCGACGGCGTTGACCAAATTTCGCGCGTTGTCGCTGAAATAAAGCGCAACCCGTATTCGCGCCGGCTCATCGTCACTGGATGGAATCCCGCCGAGGCGGACAAGGTTGCGCTGCCACCGTGCCACACGCTTTTCCAGTTTTACGTTGGTGGCGACGGCAGGCTCAGTTGCCAGCTCTACCAGCGCAGCGCGGATCTGTTTCTCGGCGTGCCGTTCAACATCGCGAGCTACGCGCTGCTGACGCATATGATCGCGCAAGTTTGCGGCTTGCGGGTCGGCGACTTCGTCCACACCTTCGGCGACGTGCATATTTATTCAAACCACTTCGAGCAGGTGAAAACGCAACTCGCGCGCGAGCCGCGTGCGTTGCCGGAACTTCGCCTCAATCCCGCCGTGAAAAGCGTTTTCGACTTCAAATACGAGGACATCGAGATCGCCAACTACAACCCGCATCCCGCGATAAAGGCGCCTGTCGCCGTGTAAAAATGAGCGAGTTCGACCAACACAAACCCGATATTTGCGCGATTGCGGCGATGGCGAAAAACCGCGTCATAGGCAACGGCAACGCGCTTCCGTGGCGCATTCCCGAAGACTTCAAGTTTTTCAAGGCGACGACAATGGGCGGCATCTTGCTCATGGGTCGCAAGACCTACGAATCGATCGGGAAGCCGCTCGCGGGCAGGATTACGGCTGTGTTGTCGCGGACGCTCTCGCAACAATCTCTGCCGGAAAACGTCTTCGTGCTCAGGGATTTTTCCGAGTTGCCGCAACTGTGCGCGCAGTTCCCGGGCAGGCAGGTTTTTCTCTGTGGTGGTGCGGAAATTTATCGGCAATTCCTGCCGAGTTGCTCGCAGCTTTTTCTCACGCACGTCGATGCCGAGCCGAGCGGCGACGCGGAGTTCCTGCCGTTTGAAAATATGTTTGACAGCGGCGAAGTCGTGAAATCCGGCGACGGATTTTGCATAAAAAAATACACGCGCAATGGCGGAGCTTGAGCGCGCGACCAACGAGGATTTTTCATGAAGGCACAGGAAGAATTTCCGCCGGAACTTGAACGGCAAATCGTGGGCGAGAGGCTTACTTTTGCCTACGAGAATTTGTCGTTTGCGTTTGTTGCCGCAACGGCGGCGCTGTCGCTCTTTGCCGCAGTTGGCGACAATGCCGATTTGCTCGGGCTCGCGACCCCGCTCGCGTTTTTGTCCGTCGCGTTTTTCTGGGTCAAAAATGTCAAAGTTTCTGCCGCGGCGGGCAATGTTCCCGTGCGGATTTCGGCGCTGATTTTCCTGCCGTGGCTCGTGTTTCTCGCCGCGACCTCGGTGTTTTCTGCGGCGTTTCCGCAGCGCGCGGAGTTTGCGTTCGCGATGAATGTCGTGCCGCTTCTCGCGCTGTTTGTCACCGAGCAGCAAAGCCGCTCGGACGGTAAGCAGGTTGCGCTTCTCGCGTTCCTGCTCGTGGGCTCTGGCATAGAATTTTGCGCGGAGCTTTTTGCAAAATATTTTGGCGCGGACAGCGATTCCGCCGGAACCGACGCGCTCGCGACAATCGGCGTTGGTGCGAACGTCACCGCCGGCATCAGCGTGCTCTTTGTCGCGCTCGCGCTATTGTTGCGGCGCGGGATTCCCGGCTGGGCGCGCGCGATTTGCTTTTACTGCGTGTTCGTCGCGATTGCGGCGATTCTCGCGATCGGGGATTTTGCCTCGTGGATTGCGGTTTGTGTGGGCGCGATCGCGCTGTCGTTCTTCGCGGTGAAAAACCTCACGCGCCGCGTCGCCGGCATTGTGGTGGCGGTTTGCGCGATGGTGATTTATCCGCTCGTCTGCGACAACGAGTTGCCCGTTTTGTTGAAAATCGATCCGCCCGCAAACGCGAATTTCGCCGGCGAAAATATCTCCGGATTCGGCGAATACGAAATTCCCAAGGCGGCGTTGGAAATTTTCGCGGAATCGCCGGTCCTCGGCGCGGGTTCGGGGGCATTTCCCGAAGAATTTCAGCGACATGTCGCGGCGTCGCAGTGGCAGATTCGCCCCGAGAATGCCGCAAACCTCTATCTCAACATTCTCGCGGAAAATGGCGCGCTCGGCTTTGTCTTGCTCTTCGCGCCGCTCGCGTGGCTGTTTTGGCGCGGCGCCCGCATGTGCGCGAAGGCTCCGTGGCGCGAGAAAGACGAATCGCGGCGCTCCCGCCTCACGGGCACCCGCGCGGCATTGTCGCCGGCGTTGGCTTGCGGCAGCGCCTTTGTGGCGTATTTCCTGCTGGCGTTTCCGCCGGTGAGCGTCGGCACCTTTGTCGTGCTCGGGGTTTTTGGCGGAGTTGTGTTGCGTGAACTTCACATCGGCAAATTTGCGCGGACGCCGGCTCTGTTGCGGTCGCGATTCGCGATTGTTGCCGGCGTCATCGTGGTGGCGGCAATGATGTCGTTGGTGTTGCCGAGCGTTATCGCGCGCATGGAATTTTGCAAGGGCGAGCGGGAACTCGCGGCGTTCATGGAGCACGCTTTTTCAAAGGAGCAGGTGAGCGAGTTTGTCGCTGCCCCCGGCGAGACTGATCCCGCGAAGGAACACTTTTTGAAAGCGGTTTCCCTCCGCAACAATGACGCCGATTCCTGGGTGGCGCTGGCGCAGGTTTACGCGCTGTCGGCAAACCTGATTCCGAGCGAGGCTGTGAAATTTTCCAAGCTCATCGGGATTGCCGCCGACAACGCCCTCGCCGCTGCGCCAAATTTCCCCAACGCGCTTTTCTGGAAAGCCGCTTCGCAGGCGCTCGCGGGCGACAACAATGCCGCGCTCGAGACCCTGAAAAGGGTCGAGGCGCTCGCCGCGAAAAATGCGCCGCTCATGCTCCAAGTTGCGGAACTTCACCGGCTGATTTCACCGGTCGGTGGCGACGCGCTGCGAATCTACGAGTGGCTCAACGCGGTCTTCCCCGAATCGCCATACATCGAGCAAGAGCGCGCGCTCATGGAACTCTTTCGCGAGAAATCAAACTCCGACGCCGGCGACAACAATCCCGACGACAACAGTGGCGGCAACAATGCCCCGAGCGGAATGTTTGAAATCTGACGGCGACAACAAATTTTTTGCATGACAGACGAACGATATATTCTCATGGCGCGACTGCGCGTCTCTCTCAAATTTTGGGGAGGCGTTCTCGCGCCCGTGATTTTTTTCATCGCGATATGGTTTTTCGCGGCGGAAATTTTCCCGAAAAATTTTTCAAAGGATCCGGAGATGATTGTCGCAACGAACGACAAGTCTGTTGACCTTCCCGCGAAGGGAACTTTGCTCCCTCCGAGGCCGCACGCGGAAAACCCCTCGCTCGAAAATTGGGAGAGAGAAAATGCCGAAGACTAAGAAAACCGCGCCGGCAAAGGGCAGGCGGCGGATTGCGATAACTTTCCCGCAAGCCGAAAACGAAGAATTTGGCAAATTGCTGCGCGACGCCGGTGCGCGCGTCCTCGAAATGCCGCTCGGTGGCACAACAAACGCGGCAGACAACGGCGAGAGCGAGGACATCGTCGCAGAAATTCTCGAAAGCTTCGGCGAATACGACTGGCTCGTCTTCGCGGACGCCGCCGCAGTCCACAAATTTTTCCACAGATTTTTCTCGAAATACAAAGATTTGCGCTCGCTCGGTCCGTGCAGAATTGCGTGCGCCGACCGAGCCACTGCGCGCGCCGTGGAAAATTTGCACCTCCAAGTCGATTGCGTCGCCGAGGCTGAAACGGGCGCGGAAATCGCAGAGAAAATGCTCGCCGGAGAATCTGTCGAGAACCTGAAAATTTGCGTAGTTCCTGCGGCGTCGGCGGACGCCTCGGTGGCGAAGAAACTCGAAAAAATCGGGCGCGCGATCGTCGATTCTTTCCCGAATCTCGCAGACGGCATCGACCTCTCGGCGCATCCCGCAGCGATAGAATTTCGCGAGAAAGGCGCCGACTTCATCGTCTTCGCGAGCGAGCCCGCTGTGAGGTCGTTTATCGCGCAGGCAGGTGTTCTCGCGCTCGCGGAAGACGCGCTGCGCCCGCGAGTTGTCGCGATTGGCGACCCCGTTGCCGCCGCCCTGAAAAAGGCAGGCGTGCCCGTGGCAGAAATTTTCAAAAATTTCTCCGACGCCGCACTCGCCGAACTTATTCGCCACTTAGCTTAGTTGCCGTGTTGGTGGCGGCGATTGGGTTAGTGGTGAAGCGGGTTGGTGGTGGCAACTGACCGCCACGACAATCCTGCATGCCACGATTGTTGTCACACGGATTTGTTCGGGACTAACGGCCCTCACGGATGCGAGTGAGGGTCGGTGGTAGGACTTGGGTTGGTGGTGAGAGTTGGAATGGGATTGTTGTGGGATTTGGGTTGGTGGTGGCAACAATCTCGCGCATGCAGTGCGCGATTCTCCCGCTAAGTTAGCGGGAGGGGACCACGTTAGTGGTGAGGGAGTGTGTCG
>JAJPZB010000118.1:0-4942 GCA_021204635.1 Opitutia bacterium
TCCGTGTGACATCCTCCGTGGCACTTTGCCGCCACCACCAACCCAACCCTCACCACCAACCCAATTCCCTGGCGACAATGCCTTTCTCGTGCCGGTCAAGCCTTTTGTTGCCAAAAATTTTCGGCGGAGGTGACGGTTATCCCGCGCATGGAGAGGTAGCGCGAGCTCAGGAGCTTTGTGGAGGAATGACCCATCTCGCACTGCAACAAACTGAGATTCTTGAAATATTTCAGGTGATAGCTGGCAAAGGTGTGGCGCAAAACGTCTTGCCGCCACGGATTTTTGCGGCAATCCCAGCCCGCCACCGAGCGGATCTTTCGCCACTTTCGCGTCCAGTTGCGCGGGCAGATGGGCGCGTTTTCCGGATTTTGCTTCGCGGCTTTGCGCAGAATTTTTTCCAAGCGCGGGGAAATTGTCACGTGGCGGCAGCCTCCGGTTTTGCTGTGTCGCGGCGAGACGGAGACCGTTTTTTCCACCAAATCGATGTCGCGCCACCGCAGTCGCCTGGCTTCCTGCGGGCGGATTCCGGCGTAGAGCATCAGCGCGATCGCGGGGACGCATTCCTCCAAGTGCGTCGTTGCGGCGGCGCGGAAAATCTTGTCGATCTCGTCGAGGCTGAGCGGAACGATTTCGTGCTCGCGGACGACCGGAGCGTCTATCGCGGCGACGGGGTTTTCGACGCACCAATTTTTCCGCAGGCAATACGCGAAAAATGTGCGCAGCACGGAATACGCCTTGAAGCGCTGGCGGTGCGTGCGGAAGGCGGAATCCAAGAGCTCGCCGCAGATTTTCGGCGAGAACGAGCAGACGTTTTTTCGCAGCAGCGCGGGCGCGAATTTGCAGATTGCGACTCGGGTTTTCCGGTAGTCCTGCAAGGTGCGTTCGCGCAGGTGCGACTTTGATTCGAGGAAGCGCGAATATGCCTCTGCGAACGAGAATGCGTGGCGTTCGCGCAGAAAAGCCTCCGTGCCGAGAGCGGCGATTTTTCGCAGGTGCTTCAATCTTTTGAAGCGCGTTGCCTCCGACATTTCCGCGACCAATCTCGCGGCTTCGACGATGCCGATCCCCGTTTTTTTCAAAATGATCTCCGCGCTCGCCGCGTTCAGAATTGTTTCATCGCTCACCGAGGCGCAATGGATTTTCACTCGCTTTTTCGGCGATTTTACGGGTGGTCGGGGTAGCGTCATGGCGGAAAAATCGATATTTTTTTTGTGTAAAAGCGTCCGAAAAAGTTAGATAATTCCCCGCTTTAAACGACATCGATTCGTATGATAACGGTAGGCAGAATTTTTCGCTTGGCTTGCGAAATCCGTCTCAGGAATTGGAAAATTCGGCGCGGAATTTCGCTGTTGTTCCGCCTTTTTTTGCGGCGCCACGAGGTGTCTTCCGTGCTCGATTTCTTTGAAAAAACGGAGTTCCGCCGCAAAATTTTCAGCCAACAGCACGACATAATCGACATCGTGCCGCGCAATTTGCTCTACGCGCGCTCCACGCCCGCCGAACGCGCGCAGGCGATGATCGACCATTTCACTTTCTGCGAAAAAGTTTTCACCGAAGACGCGATTTTGAAAATCTATCGAGGCGTGCGATTTCCGCTCGGTGGCGGCATCGAAATCGACGGAAAGCAAATTCGCTACACGCTCCAATTTACAGACGGCGACAGGAAAGAAGGGCTGATGGTCTTGGAAATCTCGCTCGACAATGTGCGTGTTTATCAGGTGAATTTTTGGTTCGCGCCGGCGAAAGACGGGACGACGCCCGCGCTCTGGGTGGGCGCATTGCAGGGCGCAAACGCAGACGACGCGCAGGACATCATCAAAAAGCTCTCGAAGCATTTCGCGTTTTTGCGCCCGAAAAACCTGATGATGCACATCGTCCAGGCGTTTGCCCGCGAGACCGGTTGCGGCAAGCTGTACGCCGTTGCAAACCACGGCTACTACGCGCAAAACGGCGTCCGCGTGGATAGAAAATTGAAGACGGATTTGGACGAATTTTGGCGCGAGCTCGGCGGCACGGAATTGAGCGAGGACGCGAGGTTTTTCGACATTCCGCTCGACGAAATTCGCAAGAGCGAATCCGAGATGAAGCCGAACAAAAAGAGCATGTATCGCAAGCGCTTCAAAATGCTCGACGCGCTTTACGCGGAAATTCACGAGCGCCTCGCGCCGCTGAAACGGCAGGCGGCGTGAGAGAAAAAGCAAGAAAATTTTCAAGCGAAATAAAGGTTTATGGAGAACATTTTCAACACGGTCGAAGAATGCGTGGCGGCAATCGCAAACGGCGAAGTCGTGATTGTCGCCGACGACGAAAAGCGCGAGAACGAGTGCGACCTGATAATGTCGGGCGAAAAGGCGACGCCGGAGAAAATCAATTTGATGATTCAACACGCCCGCGGGCTGATTTGCGCGCCGAACACCGAGCCCGCACTGCGGCGGCTCAACATCGCGCCCATGGTTCCCGTGAACTCGGAATCGTTCCGCACGGCGTTCACGGTCTCCGTCGATGCCGCCGAGGGAATCACGACCGGAATTTCCGCATACGACCGCGCGCGCACGATAAACCTGCTCTCGTCGGACAAGAGCGTGCCGGCGGATCTCGTTCGCCCGGGCCACATTTTCCCGCTGACGGCGAAGCCAGGCGGCGTCTTGCAGCGCGCCGGCCACACCGAGGCAACCGTGGATTTGACGCAGCTCGCGGGCTTGCACCCGGGCGGAGTTTGTTGCGAAATCACGAATGACGACGGCACGATGGCGCGGCTGCCCGACGGCGTCGCCTTCGCAAAGCGCTTCGGGCTGAAAATGCTCTCCGTCGCGCAGCTCATCGAATATCGCTACAAGCGCGAAAAGCTCGTCCGGCTCGAGACGGAAATGCCTTTTTCGTCGGAGTTTGGGAAATTTGTGCTCCGCATTTTCGCGAGTTTGGCGGATGGGCGGCGCCACGTCGCGCTCTCGTGCGGCAATGTCTCCGACGGGCGGCCGGTGCTCGTCCGCGTCCAGCGCGAGAATTTGCTTGCGGACGTTTTTCGCGGCAATTCTGCGGGGAAAACGGAGGTTCTTTCCGCCGCGTTCGAGAAAATCGCGCGCGAAGGTCGCGGCATCGTTCTCTACATGGAGAGCGACAATCGCGGCTTGCCGGCGAAGAATTTGGAGCCGCTGCCGATTCCCGATCCGAATCGCGACTTCGGCATTGGCGCGCAGATTCTCGCAGAACTCGGCGCGACGCAAATCCGCCTGATAACAAACAACCCGAAAGAAGTCGGCGGCTTGAACGCCTTCGGTCTCACAATCGTGGAGCAGGTTTCCGCGTAGTCGCCGCGCCGACAAATCGGGAATCCCGCGCAAAATCGCAAAACTTTCGCCATGCCGCTCTCGGTGAAATGCAGTCTCTTGGTCTCGACCTACAACCGGCCGGACGCGCTCGCCATCGTGCTTGAAAGCATCAGGCGGCAAACCCGTGTGCCCGACGAAGTTGTCATCGCAGACGACGGAAGCCGCGACGACACGCGGGAATTGATCGACGCCTGCCGCAAATCGTTCCCGTGCCCGCTCATCCACGTGTGGCAGGAAGACGCCGGTTTTCGCAAGTGCATCATCTGGAACAAAGCGTTGGAGCGGGTTGCGGGCGAGTACATCGTGCAGATTGACGGCGATTGCGTCTTGTCGCCGCGCTTTGTCGAAGACCACCAGATTTTTGCGCGCAAGGGCTGGTTTACCTGCGGCTCGCGCGTGCTGCTCACGAAAGAGGCGACGGAGAAATTGCTCGCCGGCGGGCAGGAAAACTTTCCGGTGCTTTCCGCATTTTCTCGCGGCGTGAGAAATCGCACCAACGCCTTGCGCATCCCGTTTCTCGCGAGATTTTTCCGCGAGAGATATCACGCGCGCAAGCCCTACATTGCCCGCGGCTGCAACATGAGCTTTTGGAAAAAGGATCTCATCGCAGTCAACGGCTACAACGAGAAAATTTGCGGTTGGGGGAGCGAGGACGCGGAATTGGAAGTGAGATTGATGAAATATGGCGTCAGGCGGCAAACATTGAAGTTTGCCGGCGTGCAATTTCACCTTTTTCACAATGACTTCGATCGCTCCAACGAATTGAAAAACATAGAAACCCTGAAAGACGTTCTCGCCAAACCGGATTTTTGGACGCCGGAAGGCATTGTCAAAAGCCCACACCCGCCGGCACAAATTTAGTGCATTTGCCCGCCGCAAAGCCGCCACAGACCCGCGCGCGGAGCGGGGTCGGCGGCAACTCGCAAAAACATGCTTGTCGCTCCCGCTTCAATCGTTTTGTAATGCACGGTTTACCTCATGTTTTACGTCCCCCCAACGAAGAAGATCTTCTCCTACAACGCTGTCGCGAGTTGGGGCGAACGCCTTTCGTCAAAACCTAATTCCGAGTGGGAAAAATTTCTCGCGACCGACGCGGAATACGACGGCAGGCAGGTCTATCGCAGCATTGACCACCCCGTCGAAGTCATTCTCGAAACCACGACCGCAACAGTGCGCTTCCGCACCGAGGACGCCGGCGACATCCTCGTGTTTTTCTACACCGACGCCACCGAGCGCATTCACTGGCGGAGCTCGCTCGCCGAGCGCTCTGTTGCCGCGCCGTTTGCCGTTGCCGCGATGTATTTCGTGGAGGAGTTTGTTGCCGAGGAATTTGCGAAAATTCCCGTGAGCGTTCTCGAAGCCTTTGCGCGAAACGAACGCGATGGGTTGGTGGCGGGAACGGGGAAAAAATCGGGCGGCGACCACAATCCCGCGCAAGAGCAGGCGAGCGTGGCGGAGAGCGAGAGCGTGCCCGCGAGGAACTTGGAATTGTCGTTTGTGGCGGGGACGACGTCTTTGTTGTGCACGGCGGAATGGATTGCCGCCACCGACCACAATGACGACGGTGGCGACCACCAACCCTGCGACAATCTCGCTCACCACCAACCCGGCGA
>JAJPZB010000118.1:5042-8493 GCA_021204635.1 Opitutia bacterium
TGGCGCCAGCGCTTCAAAATTTCAAATCCCGAAGTCTTGGAAATTTTCCGCAAAGCCCCGCGAGAACTCGACACCGAGGCGATTTTGCGGACGGATTCCCGCGACAAATTTTCGCTCAAATGGGATTTTTCGCTCGGTGGCACGAGGCTTTCCGCCGAGGAGCGGGCGACCGTGGTTTCGCACGCCGGCGAAGCCTTTTTTCTCCCCGGTCGCGGCGTCGTCAAACTTCGCGGAAATGCGCAAAATTTCATCGCCGATTGGCCCGATCAGGAAACGCACGGCTTGCCGATTTACACGCTTTTGTCGCTTTTCCGAAACGAGAAATACGTCAAAATTTCGCCCGACGCGAAGCTCTCGGCGTGGCGCAGAAAATTTCTCGCCGAGCCCGAAGTGCCCGAGAACATGCCCGCATTTTTGCGCCCGTATCAGACGCGCGGCGCGGCGTGGATAAAGCAGATGTTGGAGCGCGGTGCACACCCGCTCATCGCCGACGAAATGGGGCTCGGGAAAACCCTGCAAGTCCTGACCGTGCTTTCGTTAGACAAGAGCGCCAACGCCTCCGCGCTCGTCGTTTGCCCCGCGTCCGTCGTTCCCGTGTGGAAAAACGAGATTCAGAAGTTTTTCCCGGGCTCGGAAGTCAACATTTTTTTTCCGCACAAAAAGAATTGGTTGCGCATCGCCGTCGGGCGCGATTCGGCTGGTGGCGCAAATCCGTCGTCGCCGCTCCCGAAAATCTGCATCGTCAGCTACGGAAATCTGCGCCGCAACGCCGGCAAAATTCTGCGCAAAAAATTCGGCTACGCGATTTTGGACGAGGCACAATTCATAAAAAATCCTAAGACGAAAATCGCCCAAGTTTGCCTTAAAATAGAGGCTCGGCGTCGGCTCGCGCTCACGGGCACGCCGATCGAAAATCGCCACTTGGATTTGTGGACGCTCTTCCGCTTTTTGATGCCCGGGCTCCTCGGCAGGCGCGTCGATTTGGAAGAAGCGCTCGCGGAATCGCCCGATTCGCCGGAGATTTTGGAGCGTCTGCGCACGCAAATTTCGCCCTTTATTTTGCGGCGCACAAAGAGCGAGGTGGCGAAAGATTTGCCGGAAAAAACGCAAAACGTGCTGTTTTGCCCGATGCTCGAAACGCAGCGCGAACTCTACTCGCGGATTGTCGCGGCGGGCTTGGAAGAGTTTGGCGCGGCGGCGGGCGGCGAAAAAATTTCTGCCAAAAACGCGCTCAATTTGGACGCGGCAAATCTGCTCACCGTCCTGATGAGGCTGCGGCAGGCGGCGTGCGACCCCGCGCTTTTGCCCGGCAAGGGCGATTTGCCGTTCGAGGATTCGGGGAAAATTTCCGTGCTCTTGGAGCGCGCGCAGGAAATTATCGACAACGGCGGGAAAATCGTGATTTTCAGCCAATTCGTACGCTTTCTCGACCGCGTTCGCGCCGCGCTGAAGGAAAATTTCCCCGAAATTCCGCAGTTCATGCTCACGGGGAAAACGCTCGATCGCGCCGCGCCCGTCCGCGATTTTCAGGCGGAAAAGGGCAGCGCGCTCTTTCTCGCGAGCTTGCGCGCCGGCGGCACGGGGCTGACGCTGAACAGCGCGGAATACGTTTTTTTGCTTGACCCGTGGTGGAATCCCGCCGTGGAAGAGCAGGCGATTGACCGCGTGCACCGAATCGGCCAGCAAAAGCGCGTCTTCGTCTATCGCATGATCGCGGCGGGCACGGTGGAAGAGCGCGTGGAAAAATTGAAGCAATCCAAGCGCGAACTCTTCGGCTCGCTAATCGGCGGAATCCCCGACATGTCGGACTGGGCGCAGCATTATCCGTCGTTGGAATCGCTCATCGCGCTCAGCGAGTGAGAAAATTTTCCCGCCGCGCCGACCCTCTCGCGGGCGGAAATTCAACTTGCCCGGAAATCCGCGCAATGAAAAAATGCGGGCATCATGAGCGACAACAGTATTCCCCCAATCGAAGCAGGCGACACGGATATAGAAAACCTCGGCGAGTGCAAATATGACTCGCCTTTCAAAAAGAATTACACGAACCCGCTGTTCACGACAGACGCCGATCGCGTTTTGTGCGACATTTCCTACGCGGGAACGATGGCGGCAATCAAGGCGGGAAAGCCCCTCGCCTCGGTCGAAGCTGCCGGCCCGCGCGAAAAAATCTTCTTCAATCCGCCCGAAACCAAGGTCGGAATTGTGACGTGCGGCGGGCTTTGCCCGGGGCTGAACGACGTCATTCGCAACATCGTCATGGGCCTTTACCACTCCTACGGCGTGACGCGGATTTTCGGTTTCCGCTACGGCTACGAAGGCCTCGTGCCGAAATACAAACACTCGCCGGTCTTGCTCGACCCCGATGTCGTCTCCGACATCTCCGCGCAGGGCGGCTCGATTTTGTCAAATTCGCGCGGGCAGCAGGACACGCCGACAATCGTCGATACTCTGCAACGCATGGGGATTGACATTTTGTTCATCGTTGGTGGCGACGGAACCTTGCGCGCGGCAAACGAAATTTCGGAAGAATGCAAACTCCGCTGCCTCAAAAAATCCATCATCGGCATTCCGAAAACGATCGACAACGACATCATCATTTTGGACAAGAGTTTCGGTTTCGAGTCCGCAATTTCCGAGGCTGTCAAGGTAATAAGTTGCGCCCACGTCGAGGCAAAAGGCGCTCCGCACGGGATCGGGATCGTGAAACTCATGGGGCGCGATTCCGGCGCTCTCGCAGTGTACGCCTCGCTCGCAAGTTCTGAGGCAAACTTCGTTTTGATCCCCGAAGTTCCGCTGAAACTCGACGGCGAAAACGGCTTTCTCGCCGCGCTCCGCCGCCGCATGAACACGAAAGACCACGCCGTCATCGTCGTGGCAGAAGGCGCGGGGCAGGACCTTTTCATGAAGACAGATCTCGGCGCGGACGCCTCCGGAAACCGCAAATACAACGACATCGGAAAGTTCCTGCGCGACTGCATTTCTGCCGACATGAAAAAGAATGGCATCGACGCGACAGTGAAATACATCGACCCGAGCTACACGATTCGCAGTGTGCCCGCCAACGCCTACGACAATGCGTATTGCTCGCACCTCGCGCACAACGCAGTCCACGCCGGAATGGCTGGGAAAACCGGCATGATTGTCGCCATGTTCCACCGCGCGCACGTCCACCTGCCACTCTCGCTCATCGCGCGCGGTCGCAAACGCGTCAACACCGCGAGCGAGCTTTGGCGCTCGGTCCTCGAGTGCACCGGCCAGCCCAATTCCTGGGAATAAGGCTCCGCCACACACTCCTGCGGGCTTCGCGCCCCGCGCAACAACAGGCTCCCCGGCAACCATGCCGTGGGGCTTGTTTTGTTGTGGCAGGTTGGTGGTGGGGAAGCCGGGTTGGTGGCGGGATGGGTTGGTGGTGGGACTTGGGTTAGTGGTGGGATTTGGGTTGGTGGTGGCG
>JAJPZB010000053.1 GCA_021204635.1 Opitutia bacterium
GGGCGTATGTCGAATTTTTTATCGCGCGAGAAACGCGCGTTGTAACTTCGATTCGCGTGATGTTGGGTTGGTGGTGACGGCAAGTGCTGAGGGAGTTTGTGGTGTGAATTATTTCGGAAGGGGTTGGTGGTGGGGATTGGGTTGGTGGCGGGAACAAAGTCAGGTGTCGCACAACCAACACACTCCCTCACCGCTATCGCGGTCCCCTCCCGCTAACTTAGCGGGAGAATTACGTTGGTGATCCAGCATCGCAGGTGGGAAGCTTGCCACCGCAACAGAGCAAACTCCCGCCACCAACCCAAAGTCTCGCCACTGCCACCACCACTGACCCAAATCCCCACCACCAACTTCTGCCACAACAAACTCGCCCGCAACAAAGCCACGTCCCACAACAATCCTCTTCCGCCACCAACCCGCCACCACAAAGTCATGCGGTGTCACAGTGTGCCTGCCCCGCAACAATTTCCCGCATGTATTTGACAAGGAGTTTGTACTTCCCTTCCGCCGAAGGTAGTTCGCCAAGAACTTTCTCACCTTCTGCAATCAAATATTCGCGCAAACTTGGATTTTCTACAACTTGCAAGATCTTGCAAGCAGCGTCAGCCGAATCCAAAGGAGAGTAGTAAAGTGCCGCTGTTTTGCAAATATCGCGGGCAAAATCCAAGTCCGAGGTAACTATCGGTCGCCTCATTGCCATTGCCTCCGGATATGTTGCGGAAAAACTCTCTAAAAGCGTCGGCATAAAAACGATGTGGTTCGTGTTGTAAATTTCGGGACAGTCGGAAAGGAATACTCTGCCTAAATTCCGCACCCCGTCCATCACGCCAAGTTCAATTGCCCGTTTTTTTACAATTCCCCACACCTTGCAAGTTTCGGGAAGAGTTAAAGTAAAAACATATTTTCTTATGGGATCTATCTTTTTCAGGTGAGCAAGGACGTCCGGAATTATATCAAAATTTTTGTGAATGTAAGGGGCTCCAAGTGCAAACAATCTAATTTCTTTCTCTCCGAAATTTGCCTCGCTTTTGGGTGCATCTAAAAAGATCCGTGCGCACGTGTTTGCTATGACACGGACGTGCTCATCGTCCGTCCCAACACCTTTCATTAAACCTCGGCGCGCGACATTTGCTTGCACTTTCCAAAAATCAGCTTGACGCAAAAAATGGAAATCCCAAATCTTTCTGAGCTGATTTTTGAAAAAATAAACGAGCCCCATTTTTTTATAAAAAATTTTGCTTGGGTGTGTCGTTGTCCCAATACCACATCCACACAAATGCAATGCTTTGAACTTTGTAACGATGGGGCCTGATACAGAATAAACGATGTCCGGTTTAAAAATTGTTTCCACTTCGTGTAATCTTTGCCTCTCTCGAAAACCTCGTATTGGATGATTTGGATTATTTTTAAACTTTTCAATTTTCCACGGAGAATTTTCGACACCGAGACGATTAATCGTCTCAAAAACCGCCTCGGAAACACAAAAATAAAATTCGAGCCCACGATCTTTTGCTTTTATCGCCTCAATAATAAATGATGTAGCTTTTTGGATGGTGCCTCCAACCACCATATTAGTCGCATTTACCAAAATTTTCATAAACCAATCTGTTTAAAATTGAACGCTACACAAATTATCGAGTCGAAATATTTAATTGCGTCAACGCCTGCCAAAATTTTTCACAAATTTTGCCTTCTGAAAAATTTGCGGCTGATTCTTTTGCCTTAATCGAAAATTTGCTTCTCAAATCATCGCGCTCCATCAAAAGCGACAGTTTATCGGCAAACATCTCGAAATTTCTCGGTGGAACAATAAAACCGGATTCGCCATCGACAACCAAATCGGACACCCCGGAAATGTCAAAGGAAACCGACGGAAGCCCCGCGCTCATCCCTTCTGCGAGAGCATTTGGGAAACCCTCTGAAAGCGATGGGAACGCAAAAATACTTGCCCGCAACAAATAGTCGGACACATTTTTTTGCGCCCCCACAAGTTCGATATAATCGTCTGCGTCCAAATTTTTCACTAATTCCCGCAATTTCTGCAATCGATTGCTTTTGGGGATGTCGCCCCCGACTATGATGAGTTTCCAACCGGGTTTCCGAATTTTTGCGAACAGCAAAATCAATTCCTCGTGAGATTTTGAAGGAATCAATCTGCCAACGGAAATAACCAGATTCTCCCGTGTTCTCAATTCGACATTAAAATCCGGAATAGGATTACCAATAACGCAAGTTCTTTCTACTCCGTAGCAAGACTTAAAAATCGTGTCCGAAAGTCTGGTCTGAGCAATCACCAAGTCAACTCGACGCAGAAGCATGCCCTCCAATATCAAACGTAATTTGCCTCTTTTCGTTATCGGAACGGGGTTGCTTCTGAAAGAAATGGCTCGCGGGAATTTGAACCCAACTGTTGCCAACGAAAAGAATAAATTTTGGAGATCTCCGAAACTTAAGACAGCCACAGGAGAAAGAGTCTTTATCTCCCGCCGCAAAAACAAAAGGGATTTTAACAAAAAAATAAATTTTGTCGGTTTGGAAGAAAAATTGCCTTTTATCTGATGAACTACTACACGCGGGTGAATTTTGTAAAACTGCGTCGTCGCAGGTGCATAAAGAAGCAAATGGATTTCGTAGTCCGGCTTTTCTTCGGCACAATAATTCACAAGAATCGACATTACGCGCTCCATTCCCCCACAAAGGAGAGCCGGAATCGCAAATAGCACCCTATTCTTTGCCATATAATTAATTATGGCCTTTTGCTAAAATTTTTTTAACAACTAAATCCACCATTAATGCCTGAACAGAGGAATCTTTTAGTGGCGGGGTAGCATTCCAGGCTATACATCCGTTTCTACTTTCCCAAAATCCCGGACACTCATCGCAAGTAACGAATCCATAAGACATTTCTATGACCATGGCATTGCCTTTGTCATCAACTAAGAAATCAAATCCGATCTCTCCGTCGTCTTCTCCAAACATTCTATTCGCGATATCAAATGCTGCTTTCACACAACGTTCGTCTATCGCATCTTTGTCGTAACAAGAGATCCCGCTTCCAGAAGCTCGGAAATCGTTCTTCCTGACCATTCGCGTCAGTGCAAACGCTCTGTTTCCTATTACGACAACACGGGTATCAGATTTCATGCCGGGGATAAAATCCTGAAACAAAATATACCCCTTTTGTCTGGACATTTCATTTTTCCCCTCATTAGTAAGAAAAGGCAACAACAATGCCCCCAAATTTTTTAATGATTTCTTATAATCCCCAGCTTTCCATGCGTCCGTGGCAATCTGTTTTCTATCGACAACCTTAAAACCTTTTCCAAAAGCCATCGAAACCAATTTTTTTGCTGCAGACAAATTTTTAACTAAACGAACATTTACAGAACCTGCGCCTCCTCTGAGTTTAAAGACCTTCGGGAATTTTGCTGTCTCGCACCATTCAAGCGCTTCCTTTTTGTTGTAAAAAACATAGGACGGAACCAAAGGCGCACCGATTGCCTCAAGCAAGTATTTTTCACCGACTTTGTCGTCAAAATGCCAGCCGGCGTTAAAATCAGGAAACACAACCTTGCCCGCCTGTTGGAGGGCGAAAAGCAATTGCTTCGCGAAGAGAATATCGCGAGAGTCAGACTGGTGATGATGCCACATAAAGGCATCGCAGTCTGCAACTTGTGCGACTATATCGCTGTCGTATGCATTGACGACTTTATAACTGATATTTTTTTCACGGCAGTATGCAATCCAACGATCACTAAAACTGCCCGGTCGATCATGTATTGCAATTTTCATAAATTCGCCATCAAGATTTGAAAGTTATTTGCGGTTTCTCACTCTCCTTGACAAAAATCTAAGAAGTCGAGATAAATTTTTATTGAACAGCCATAGCCAAAAGCGAAAAAAACCGTAATATTTTTGTCGTCTCAGGATTTGCCAAAAATTTCGGGTAAATAAAACGGAATCGAGAACTATATAATATTGCTTCCGAAAATATTCTTTTTCATCTTTATCGCTGATTTGGGATATCTTGACATGCCATATCATGGATTTTTCCAAAACCCGCGATCTCATAGTTGCGCGATTTTCTGCACAATGAAAATAAATGGCGCTAACTTCTCCAACGAGAACCGGCACGTATTTTTTCGCTAATCGCGTCCAAAGATCTATATCTTCACCTCGAGTTAAATCCTCGCGGAACATCGGCATTTCCATTGCAATCGATGCGTGAAATGCAGAAGAAGAAGAAAACATCACTTTTCCTGAATTAGCCAATTTGAAATAATTTTCCACCGGAACTGCAAAATTCTTGCACCAAGGCGTATAGTCGGGACGAACGTCTCGCGTAAATCCGGTAAAAAAGACTTTGTGCTCAGGAAACAGCGATATCGCCTTTGCTAAATTTTCCAAGTGATTTGGCAACCACGCGTCGTCTGCGTCCAATAATGCAATCCATTCGTTCTTCGCCTCGGCGATTCCGCGATTTCGTGCGGACGAAACGCCACCATTTGACTTACTTATTATCCTGATCCGAGAATCCTGAATTGACTTAGCAACTTTCAGACTATCATCTGTGGATCCATCATTTACAACGACAATTTCAAAATCGCGAAAAAATTGCTCAAGTACGCTCTTTATTGTCCCTGCGATGTGTTTTTCCTTGTTATAAAGAGGGATTACTACGGAAAAACGAACATATTTTGACTCGCTTACGATCATAATCTGCCCCCGCGCAAAAGTTGTAAAATTTCTTTACCGGAAAAGTTCGCGAGAAGACCAAAAGCCAAAAGAACCGCGATTACGAGAACCGCAAACGGTTTGCGATATCTGAAAGCAAGCGGAAAAATTGCCAAAATACCAAGCGTCTTTATGAGACCAAAAGATCTCAATGGGATTGCAGGAGCTTGAAAAGTGAAGACACAATACCCAAACAACATGAACAAAAATTTGGTGCAACTATCCTTTAAAAAAGAAAGTTTGATTTCTCGCTGTTTAAAAACAATCAATAGCGCAGTGCAACCCACTATCCAGAACGATTGAGCAACCCACCAACGACTTCCTGCCCAATAACAGGAATCGATGTAACGCTCATCCCCTGTCCACGCAGCTTTTACCACGCCAATGAAACCCTCTCCGGCAGCAGCGTTGAATATATAGCTGTCTATCTTTGACGATATCGCAGAAAATATCCCGCCGATTCGAGAAAAAATCGCCTGAATAACATTTACAATTTGATAAAACAGCAATCCGGCAACACAAAGCGCACCGCTTATGGCATAAGCTAATTTTTTGGAGGAGAGGTTAGCGACCCAAAATAGACAAACAATTGGAATTAAAGAAAAGTGAATAAGTGGAGAGAGGATCGAAAATATCGCCGCCCTTTTCTTGTCTCCAAAATCCCAATATATAACACCGAGAATGAAGCATTGATTTGCTAATGATTGTCTAACCCCTGTAAACCCTAATAAAAAGCCTGAAAGGAAAAGGACGATAAATAAAGGATAAATCGAATTGCTTGCAGTAACCTTGCCGGACCAAAGACTTGCTATCTTCGCCAAAAGGAAAAAATGAATAAAACCACAAATAGCGCCCAAAAAATGCGACGAAATATTGTGTCTAACCAAAAAACTCATCACCTCCGCCACCACGATATCGGCGTAGGCGGCATCTCCATATGCATCGACAGAATATTGACTCAAATTTCCTGATTCTATTGTGGCATAGTACCTCGCGAGATCCATGCCCGGTGACGGCTCAAACCTAAATGCGAGAATTGCCATGACCAAAGCAAAACACAGGGCAAAAATTAGGTGCGGCGCGGGCCATTTGTGCGTTGTGGCGACGAAGTTCTGCTCACTATGGAAGTCATAGTTTGGGTCAAACGGAAGTTCCTCGGGAGTCTGCATCTCTTCCGGCGCAGGATTTGTCTGTCCTTCGTTGAAATTCATTTATTGAAAGGGGCGGGATTTTCACAATTTTGCCCGATTACGCTTCGGGGCGTTATGCTTCGGAGCGTAATTTCGGCTTGACGCGCCGGCTTTGTGGCGGGCACAAACCCCATTGTTGTGGTGGCGGGCAGAGCGCGTATCTGTGGCGAGTTCATTTTGCTTTGTTGCGGGTGGTTGGTGGCGCGGGGTCAATTTTTCCTGATTCTGACCTGAATCGCGTTTTCTATCGGGGTCTCGGAAACCAAGATGAGATACCCGCCGCCGCCTGCGCCGGAAATCTTGTGGCCGAGCGCGATATCGCGATATTTCTCGGCTTCGGCAAGGATGTCGGGCGACGCCATGTTGGGGAAAATCGCGAGTTGGGCACGGAACGAGGCGGTCGTCGCAGCGCCCCATGCGGCGGCGTCGCGGCGGAGCATGGCGTCCCAGCAGTTGTCGGCGGCGGTGGCGAGCGCGGCGGCCTTGTCGCGGGTCAGGCGAATGTCTGCGAGCACGTCGTATTCAAATCCGCGCGGATATAGCGGGACGAGCCAGAGCCTTGCCTCAATCCATTTGAGCAGGTCGGCGCCCGTCTCGGACAAGATTTTCACGGGCCAGTGGCCCTTGTCGTAGCAAAGTTTGTTGAGCCCCGGCAGCGTGATTCCGAGCGAATCCTGCGAGCCGCTGACATAGCGGTTGCCCATCATCGGCGGGTTTTCATAGCAAAACAGGACCTTGCCGATTTTCTCGGCGTCGCCGACGGGGAGGTCCGTCTGCCAAAGCTCTATCGCCTTTTTGCGCGAACTCGTCGCCATGCCGCTGCGGTTGTTAAACTCGTAGTCGGGCTCGATCGAGGCGGTGATGACGGCGCCCGGGGCGAGCTCGTTGACGAAAGGTTGGTCAAGCCAGCCGCCGGCGAGATCCACGCGATAGGGGATTCGGCATTCCTTGCGCAGCGCAGTTGTGGAGCGCACCGGCAGCCCGCCGTGGGGAATGCGCCTGCCCACCACATATTCAATCCCGTGCTCGCGGCAAAACGCCTCTTTCAGCGGGCTGTGGCCATCGGAATTGACAAAGAAAATGTCGGGGCGCAGCCGCAAAACGTCGTCCACGAAATCCAAGAGCCCCGAGCCCGAATTTACCCAGGCGTCTTTCACGCAACGCAGGGCCTTCACCATGTAGAGGCGCTCGGCTTCGGGGTTTATCGTCTTGCGGGATTTGAGTTCGGCAACAGTCTTGTCGGAGCCTATGCCGACATACAAGTCGCCGAGTTTTGCCGCTTCTTCAAAAAACGCCACGTGACCGCTGTGCAGCATGTCGTAGCAGCCGGAGACGAAGACTTTTTTACGCATAAACGCGCTCCCCCTTTTCGGCGCGGGCGGGGTTTGACGACGCGGCACGGCGCAGCGCCGCCACGTATTTTTTGGCATTTTCGGGGGAGAAAAGTAGCGAGGTCGCGCGGGCGTTGGCGGAAAGTTCGCGGTGGCGCGACGGGGAATTTTTCAGCGCGCGCAGCCAGTTTGCCGCCTCGGAAACGGCGTCGGGAGAAAAGCAGACGCCAACCTCGTGGCGACCCACCAATTTCGCCAACTCAGACTTTTCCCCCGCAAGGCAAAGCAAGGGCGCGCCCACCGCGAGCATGGAATACGTCTTGCTCGGCACGCTGACCTGCGAGCTCGTCTCGTCCAAGGTGACGACGCCGACATCTGCCGCCGCCAACGAATGCGGCAACATCTCGCGCGGCTGAAACGGGAGCATGATGACATTTGTGAGGCCCGATTCGGCGACGCGCCTTTTCACCAACTCTTTCTTGCCGCCCTCGCCTATTATGACGAAGACGATGTCGTCAACGTCACGCAACTTTTTGGCAATATCGACCAGCGCCTCCACCCTGTGCGTGTTGCCGATGTTGCCGGAATACATGACGACAAACTTCCCGCCCAGCCCATGCTCTTTGATGAAGCGGTTTTCAGCCTTTGCCATCGGCTTCAACAACTTCACGTCCGCCCAGCACGGAATGACGCTGATGCGCTCGCGCGGGGCATATTGCGCAAGGCTTTCCGCCATGCCTTCACTTATCGTGAAAATTTGCTCGGCGCGCGCGAACGCCTTTTTGTTGAGAAATTTCCAGGCGCGGACGAGCGGGTTGCCCGCAGACAGCGTCCGCGTGTGCACCAAGGCGTCGGGCCAAATGTCCCAAATCAGCAGGGAAAACTTGCGCGCACGCAACAGTGGCAGCAGCGGCGCCAACGGCGGGTTGGAAGTTATCAAAAACTCGGTGTCGCCATTGTCTTTGAGGATGCGGAAAATTCCCCATGTGCCCGCGAGCCAAGTTTTTATGCGGTTTAGCGTCGATGAACGGTCGTAGGCGCGGATTTTTTTGAGATAGACGGCGGCGCTCAGCCTCGGGCTGCCCTGCTTCCCCGAAATCAAGCCGACACGCGGCTCCACCGCGCTAAACGCGTTGGCGATGTCGGTGGTCAGGTCGGAAGCAGATTGGTCAGATATGAGCAAACTCATACTCCCTGAAGCTTAGCGGTTTTCCATATCGCTGAGC